>JAKAHA010000003.1 GCA_021825445.1 bacterium
AAACGTTTACCAAATTGCCCGTCTGCAGATGAGGAGACCTCCGACTGGTGATTTTTTTTACTCCCTTTGCAAATATCGTCACTCGCCCTAGTTCTTCAGTAAAAACACTTATCAAAACATCTCTATTTAATAAATGAACCTTTTTCAGTACAATCGCCTCAAGCTTTAGACTTCGAACATTAAAACTCATTTATTTAATTATTTTATCTGTCCTCAATACTCCATCAAATAAAGTTTTGTTATTTTTGCTTACTTTGAGTTTTTGTTCCTCAACTCCAGATTGTTTTTGGACCATTAAAGAATAATTATTCGTGTCAATGTTTGACGGCAAAGTATATGTAACAATCACAGTACCTTGTCCTTTTGGAATTATCTCTAAAAATCCTTCAAAAACTGTTTTTCCTAGTTCATCATAGGTTCTAACTTTTTTTGTTGACCCTTTAAGACTAATCAACTTTGAACCTTGTGGAACATAAAATCGTATCCAGTTGCGAAGAGGGGCATTTAAACAAAGTCCACCTCTTTCCAAATTACAATCCGACGCAGGATATGGATTTTTAAAATTGATGGTAACTTCACGTTCACTTCCGTTTGTTTTTGAATCGATAGATTCACTAACAAACATATTTGATTTAGCTCCGGCAAAATTAACGTTATTTATATGAAGATAATCTCCTTTAAAATCTCTAATACGTCCAGCAAAGTTAAGTTGCTCTAACGATTTTTGAGTTTCAGAATCTTTGAAATAAACCAATATGTGCTTTTCATCAAGATTCTTAAACATTGCCTGCATCAAAGTACCCCAATATTTTGAAGGAGAAAAACCGATGGCATTATAAAATAGTCTATACATCAAGTCTCCTAAAATTCCTTTTCTATTTTCTTTTACGTAACCTACAGGTCTGTCAACTAGGTCAAAAAGTGTATAAATTGCTTCTGGACAATTACATCTTGAATCTAATTTGGCACTAAAATTAATCCCAGAAACATTTACATCTCCAAATATTGTCAACATATCAACTAATATTTTAGAATCCATTGTTATAAGACCATCATATGGCACTTTAGCTCCACTTTTTGAATATAGACTTTCAAATAATTTAATTGACTCTACAAAATCTGGCGATAAATTACTGTCTCGAAGATAAAATTTACTAACTCCTTTATGATAGGTAAGAATTTCTGTTGGAGCAGTTGGATGATTTGAGATCGTTGCATCAAGTGAATATATGTCATCTGACCTGAAAATTGTCATCTTACCATTTCTAATTTTAAATATTGCGTAAAAAGTTAAAAATCCACCAGTTGCCCTTCTTTCCTTATCGTTTTGGTACAAAATTAAATAAGTTTTTTCTTCACGACTTCCAAGAATTTCTGGTAATTTTTTGATTAATGGCTTTGCATTAACAAACAGCTCCGTCATTCCTTCAAATTGATCTTGAATATTTGATATTTGATCTCTCACTATTAATTTGCCTAACTTTTTTGGATATCGATTGGGATCTATTTTTGCGATGCTTTTTCCTGCCTGGTCCAAATCACTTGCGATTGGATCAATTTTTTGAACCATTTTGTCAAGTGTCAACACGGCTGTTTGTAATCTATCTTCGGCCGACTTCTCTGAAAAAGATTTTTCTCCTTTTTTAAATCCAATCAAATCTGCATATGGTTCAATTGTCGTTACTGTTTCTTTTGCAGCCTTGATTAAATAATTTCCTGCGGTTAAACCATTTTTTAAATCGGAAACATAAGGAATAAAAGAAGCCCAATAGATTGCCTTGGATGCCTTTTCAAGATCTTGATATTTATTTGAAAAATCATCTAATCTTGTCTTTAAAAGCTCAATATCATTTTTTTTAAAAATCGACTTCATTTCGCCAGCGGAAGCCATAACTACATTTGCCTTTGCCTTTATATTAGAAATAGGTCTGTAAATAAAAAAATATCCAAGAACCAATATAACAATTAAAACAATCAAGCCGTTCATGCTTTTTTTCATATTATTTTATATATTTAAACTTTTTAACTCCCTAAATTTATTATACAGCACCTCTCCCACTTATCATTATAACTGGTGTTAAAAAAATAATTTTGATATCGTTTAAAAAACACATATTTTTTACATAACTTGCATCAATCATTATTCGTTTGTCAAAATTTATTTCCGATCGTCCTGTCACTTGCCAAAGACCAGTGATCCCAGGCTTCACAGAAAGCACACTACTAACTAATTTTTTTGTATGAGGATATTTACTTAATTGATTTTCCAATTCATCAGGATAATATGCTCTTGGTCCAACTAAGCTCATCTCTCCTTTTAAAACATTCAGCAATTGTGGGATTTCATCTATCGAGTGTCTTCTTATAAATTTTCCAACCAAAGTTACCCGTGGATCTTTCAATAATTTATAACTACTTTTTTTATATTCTTCATATAATTTTTTAAAACGAGGATCGGTCCTAAGTGCATAATGAGCATTATTAATCATCGATCTAAATTTATACATTTTAAACTTTTTTCCATTTTCGCCAATTCTTTCCGGCACATCTGCAAATATCGGACCTTTCGAATCAATTTTTATTAATATTGATATTAATAATGCTAAAGGAAAAAATAAAACTAATAAAAATATCGCACCTATAATATCAACAACTCTTTTTAAACCATTTTGATATTTCATATAAGATTTTCGTGTTTTGTTCCTGGAAAACTTTCAACAATTTTTTTTACTTTTCCCATAGAACTTTTTTTTGTAATCAATATTGCATCTTGAGTATTTATGATAATATGATCATCTAAATCAACTGCCACAATAATTTTTTTTTCATCGTAATTATAAATCAAAGAATCAGTAACATTATCCACAAATACTTTTCCATTAATGACATTTTCCTCAGTTGTTGATTGTAGGGCCTCTTTTAATGCTTCCCAACTTCCCACATCGCTCCAACCGATATCTTCAAAAATTACAAAAGCATCCTTTTTGTCCAGATTCTCCAATATCGCATTGTCAAAATTTATACTTTCAACTAATCCGTAAGTCTGTTTTAAAAATGATTGAAAATTTTCTTTACCGTAATTTTTTAATATCGATTCCGTGTTGTTGTAAATATTTGGAGCTAACCTTTCAAAATATTTATATATAAAATTAGCACTTGTCACAAAATATCCTAAATTCCAACCATATTTTTTTGATTGAAAAAATTGTTTCGCAGTTGTCTCGTCAGGCTTATATTTTAATCCTTCAAATTCATAGACATTAATATCTTCTTCTTTTTTTATTTGTTGACCAATATGGATATATCCTAAATTAGTACTTGGAAATCGAGGTTTATTTGCGATAAAAACAATTTTATTAGGATTTTTTTTAACTTCATTTCCTGCGATTTTTAATATCTTTTTAAAAAGAGATACCTGCTTGACTAGATGATCGCTCCAAAGAATGGCGACTGGTTCCTCTGGACTTATTTTAGATAAAATTCCCATAGCAAGAGCAATTGCAGGCGCAACATCTTTTTTTTCTGGTTCAAAAAGAAAATTTGCCTCTGGAATTTCTGGGAGTTGCTTTTTAACAATTTCTGAATATATTAAATTTGTAGAAATATAGATATCTGAATATTTAAAATCCGGAACCAATCTTTCTACTGCCAACTGCAGTGTAGATTTATTTCCGATTATTTTTTCAAATTGTTTTGGAGATTTTCTTCTAGATAGTGGCCAAAGCCTAATACCAGAACCACCAGCAAAAATAATTGCTTTCATATTCGATAATAAAATTGTTAAATTGTTCTATTGTCCGATTGTTAAAAACAATTGAGCAATAAAACAATGAAGCAATTACTAAGGCGTAATTATTTGTTTAAATTTGCTTACAAACTTTTCTTTACTAAATTCCTCAATATTCTTCAGACCAGTTTTTGAAAGTTCCTTTCTTAAATTGTACTTAATTTTATCAAATCTTTCAATCGCTTGGACTAGACTTTCTTTATCTTGAGTTTCGAAAAACAGTCCTGTTTTATTTTCTATAACAGTCTCCAGTGCTCCTCCTTTTTTATAAGCAATAATTGGACAGCCAAAAAATTGTGCCTCAAGTGAAACATAACCAAAATCCTCTTCCTGAGGCATTATTAGTGCATGTGCGTTCAAATAGAGACTACCTAACTCAATATCAGTTAGCTTTGACAGAAATGAAACGTTATCATTTGCAATTTGTTTTAGTTTTTTCTCCTGCGTTCCTTCCCCAACAATAATCAATTTATACTTCAATCGATTAAACGATTGAATAACGAGGTCAACTTTCTTATATGGTTCCAGACGCGAAACAACCAGGAAAAATTTGAAATTTGAAATTTGAAATTTGAAATTTATTTGTAATTTGTTATTTATTATTTGTGATTTTACTTTATTCCAATAATCTGCGTCAAATCCAGGATAGACAACTTCCGAATTTCTTTTATAATATTTTAAACATCGTTTTTTGACTGTTTCTGAAATTGAAATAATTTTATCTGGTCTTTGAGCCGATACAAAATCCCATTTTTTTAAGAAATCAATATAGCCCTTAACCCATAACTCATAATTCTTCTTAATATAATTTTTTTCTTGGCTCCATAAATATCGTGTTGGAGTAAGTAAGTAACAAATGTGTCGTGTTCCTGGTTTAGTAATAATCGATTTAGCAAATGAAGAAGTAACAGAAATAACAAGATCATATTCTGAAAAATCAAACGATTCAAAAACAAAAGGATAAAACGGTAATGATAATAAACGATTTTTCTTAATAAAGTCAGGAAAATTTTGCAAAAAGGAAGTTTTAATTTTTAAATTTTTTGCCCAGCTGGCTTTATCTTGATCAAAATATGAAGTATAAAAAATTGCCTCTGGAAACATTTCGTGAAGATTTAAAAGAACTCTCTCCACCCCACCCCATTTATCAATCCAATCATATACAATGGCGATTTTCTGCTCCTTATTCATGTAATATTATATCAAGGTAAAGATTCTTCATATAGTCTATACGTCTCATCAGCCATTTTTTCAAAAGAAAATTTATTGATGATATTTTTATAATTAAATTTAGGTTTATTTAAAATAAATTTATTTATTTTTTCAGCGATATCTTCAACACTATGTGGGTTAAATGACAGATAGTTTTTTCCTAACAATTCTTTAAAAACTTTAATATTTGATGCAATTATTGGACAATTAAAATAAGCTGCTTCAATCAATGGTAATCCAAATCCTTCAGATAATGACGGGTGAATTAAGGCATTGGCATTTTTATAAAAAAATACTAGATCTGATAACGAAGTGTTATTAACTACGATTATTTTATTTGTCCACTTCATTATATTAATATAATGAAGTATTCTGCTTGAAAAATAGTCATCCGGACCAAGGAGAATTAATTTACAGCTTGTCTTTACTTTAATAAATGCTTCCATCAGTTTTTCAACATTTTTATGTGGATAGAAATTACCTACATAAATAAAAAAATTATTGTATTTTTGACTTAAATCTATGTTCGCTTTAGAATTAATTATTTGATAATTTACTCCTTCGTAAATTGATGTAATTTTATCTGCAATTTTTTCACCATAAATATTTTTTAATTGATTTTTGACCGCTACGGTAGGTGTGATTATCTTAATCGCCCGATTAATTTGACACCAAAGTATTATCCTAAAAAATAAATGCTTAATCTGATAAATTAATTGATTTTTTGTCGACGCTCTACCAGTCTTAAACAGTAAAGGAGTAGCGTCGTGAATCGTCGCAACAAATTTTTTAAAATATAAAACAGGGTAACTAAAGTAAGTAAAATGCATTAAATCCAGATTATCTTGATAAAGTTTTAATGCAAATCCAAACTGTTCTCCAACTGTATGCCACCGATAATCAGCCCTTCTTTTTACAAAATTTTTATTTTTAAAAAAAACCTTTTCAAAGTCATCAGATATTAAATATATATAAAATATTTTGTCTTTAAATTCTTTTTTTTCCAAACAATAAATAAGATTTTTTAAGTAAGTACCTACACCTGTTTGAGAATATAGCCTCGCGTCTATCCCAATTTTTTTCATTTATTAATATTTTTTTTAATATCAATTGCTAAATAAACTAATTTATTAGTTAACCAGTTGTGGTCTATTGCGTAATGCTTTCTGTAAAATATTTTCATCGAATCATAAAAATAGGCACTGGTCTTTTTTCTAATCATAACGTTTCCTTTTTTCTTTAATCCTGAGACAGATTTTATATGAAGCACCTTCCACAAAGGATAATATATTATTTTATAACCTAATTTTTTTATTTGATAAGCCATTTCAATGTCTTCTCCATACGCAAAATAATCTTCATCAAAACCTCCAAATTTATCAACAATTTCCCTTCTTGTAAGCAAAAATGCTCCAGTAATTACGTCTACTTCATGAATATTATTCAAATTCAAATTTACCAAGTGATATCCGCCAAATATTTTATTCAAAAACGGAATACTAAAAAATAACTTTTCTAAACCAAAAAAATATGTAAAAGACCTCCATAGAGTTGGAAACCCGCGGTGCGATGCTGGGTCTATCTCTCCAGTTGGCAAGACTACTTTAACTGTCAATGCTCCAATCTCTTTTTTCATTTCCATTAAATTTATCAAATCCCGAAAATCTATATCTGTAATGATCGCATCAGAGTTAAGATATAAGATATATTTTCCTTTACTTTTTTGAAGTCCAATATTATTTCCACGACCGTAACCAAGATTTTTTTTATTTAAAAATATACGAATATTTTTTTCTTTTTTTTCTAAATCAGAAAGAAATTCAACTGTTCCGTCACGTGAATCATTATCGACAACTATTATTTCATGATCGACCGGATATTTAATGAAGTTATTTTTTAATGAAAGTAAGCATTTCTTCGTTATATCTTTTGTATTAAAAGAAACAATAATAATTGAAAGAGAGATCATAAGTAAAAGATAAATTATCTCTTTGGCGATTGTTTCATTCTTCGTGATTTTCCTCCAGTACCTACTTTTCTTGTTTCTTTTTTTCTTGGATCTCTTGTTAATAAACCATTGGTTTTAAGAAGAGGTCGATAAGCTTCGTTATCTACGACCAACAAAGCTCGAGATATACCATGAACCATAGCATCCAGTTGACCTGTTGTTCCTCCACCATTAACGATTATTGACACTGCAAATCTTTTTTCATTTTTTGTTAAAGTTAACGGAAAAGATAAGAATGTTTTTTTATAAGCTTTAAATGAAGTTTCATCGATTGATTTATTATTAATAAATATTTCTCCTGCTTTTATCTTTAATTTTCCAACCTCAACTTCTGCACTTTTTTTAATCAAATAGAGTCTTACTCTAGCCACGGACTGTTTTCTTCTTCCAACTGCTTCATAATAACTCAAATCTTTTACTTTTTTGACCATATTTATATATTTTGTACGGAACAGTTTCAAACCATTCCTTACTAATTTTATTTAATTAACTTACTTTCAAACGGATGTTTTTCATCCGAGAAAACATTCACACGATTTAATCTATCACTTCTAAATTTATTTTTAGCCAACATCCCAGATACAGCTCTCTTAATAACTTCTTTTGGATCTTTTACTAATAGATCAGCAAAATTAATTCTTTTTAATCCACCTGGATAACCTGAATAATTTGTGTACTCTTTTGCTAATGCTTTTTTCCCGCTAATTTTAACCTTTGAGGCATTAATAACTATAACATAATCACCTATATCCATATTTGGAACATAGCTGGTCTTATGCTTGCCCTGGACAAGTTTTACGATTTGTGGAGCTAATCGACCCAATATCTTTCCCGATGCATCAATCAAGTGCCACTTTCGATCAATCTGCTTTTCTTTTGTTGGTTTTGTTGACTGAGTTAATTTATTCATATTTATTTTTGCTTAATAATTGGATATACCCATTCTATACGTCCCACTTCAGCCGCATCAGATTCTCTTCTACCAAGCTTAACTATTCTTACGTATCCTCCACTGACCTTTGCAACTACTGGACCAATATCTCTATAGGCAATTTCTATAACTTCTCTACTATTTAATTTTTGTTTCAAATAATTGACATTTGCTTCAGTCCTCACTTTCATTTTTTCGACCAACCTCTCAATAACAGGTTTTATTGCTTTTGCTTTTGATAATGTTGTTGTCAGTTTTCCTTTCAAAAAAAAGTTAACTGATAATTTTCTTATCAACGCACGATTAGAATCAACTCCGTTACTAAATTTTATTTTTTTTACTCCATGTCTCATATTTGATTCAAATGTACGGAACAAAAATTTTTGTTCCCTACCATAATTTTCTTAACTTAATGAAATCTCCATTTTTTTTAACTCTTCTTCAATTAATTCAATGGATTTCTTCCCTACACCTTTCATTCCCGTTAATTTCTCTTTTCCAGTCTTAACCAAGTCGGCGACTGTCTCAATCTTTTCTCGAAGCAAGGCATTGATGACTCTTGATGGTAAATTTAATTCATCAATGATGATATCAAATAATTTTTTATCAATGGCTTCTTTCTTTTCATCAGCCAAACTTACTTGTTTTTTTAATTCCGGAGCATCCTGGCCTGAAAGAAGATATCCAAAATATTCTGTTAATAATTTAGCTGACTCTTTGATAGCTACTTCTGGTTTGATACTTCCATCTGTCTCTACTTCAATAATTAGTCTATCTGAATTGTCTTTTCTTCCAATTCTAGCTTCCTCAACCTTAACATTGACTTTTTTTATTGGTGAAAAGAAAGCATCGACCGGAATATAACCTGTTACTTTTTCTTCTCTATCCTCAACTGTTGAATAACCAACGCCAACCTCAACAATCACCTCAAAAGAAAGTTTTGCCTTATCATCTGTCATTTCTGCAATATGAAAATCTGAATTAATTGGTTTAATTTCACCTTCCAAATCTTTTGCAGTAACATTCTTTACTCCCTTACCTTCGAAAGTAACTTTATAAGGACCACCATCTTTAACATCAAACTTAAGCTGTTTTAAATTCAACATTATTTCCAAAACAGATTCTTTGACTCCGGCAATTGTTGAAAAAAGATGTGGAGCACCATCAAATTTAATATTGGTAACTGCAACACCTTTTAGAGAAGAAAGAAGAGTTCTTCTTAAAGCATGCCCCATACTTTGACCAAAACCTTGTGGCAATGGTTCAATAACAAATTTCCCATAATTACCCTCTTGACTTTTTTGGGTGAAAAAAATTGGACTAAACATATTTTTTGTAATCCCGACTTAGTCGGGAACTATTAATTATCGAGAATAATATTCAATGATTAATCTCAAATTTATTAACTTCTCAATTACTTCTTGTGTCGGCTCAGCAATTAATTTTCCTGTGGTTGCTTTTTTTTCTAACCAAGATGGAATAATTGTATCTTTATTATTTAAGCAAAGCTCAATATACGGTATTTTCGTTGATTTTTCATCTAAGCTTATTTCTTCTCCAACCCTTACTTGGTAGGAGGGAATTGATAGTTTTTTGCCATTAACGTTAATGTGGCCATGAGTAACCAACTGACGAGCAGCCGATCTAGTTGGTGCAAAACCTAAATGAAAAATTATATTATCAAGTCTACTCTCCAATGAATGTGATAAATACAATGCTGTATTTCCTTTTTTAAGACTTGCCTTTTTAAAATAATTTTTTAATTGTTTTTCCGTAACTCCAAACATATACCTCAATTTTTGTTTTTCTCTAAGCTGCGTCCCTCGTTCAGAAACCTTTCTTCTTTTTCTAAGTCCATGTTGACCTGGTGGCACACCAAGCTTTTTTAACAATCTTGCATGCGATTTAGAACCTACTGTTTTTAATTCCAAATCTACCCCTTCGCGTCTGGAAATTCTATTTTTTGGACCTGTATATCTCATATATTTTTATTTTGTACGGAACAAAAATCTTTGTTCCCTACATAACTTTAGACTCTTCTTATCTTTGGTGGTCTAACACCGTTATGTGGAACCGGTGTAACATCTATAATTCTATTAATATCAATTCTTGAAGCTTTAATAGCTCGAAGAGCCGCCTCACGACCTGGTCCGATACCTTTAACTAAAACATCTGCTATCTGAAAATCGCATTTTTCTTCTGCTTTTTTAATGGCATTTTCTGTAGTAACTGTAGCGGCATATGGAGTCGATTTTCTTGTACCTGAAAATCCATGCATTCCTGTTGAACCAACCACAATTGGATTTCCTTTTTCATCAGCGATTGTAATCAATGTGTTATTAAAAGTTGACGTTATATAAATTTTTCCCTTAATAACTGTTTTTTTTATTTGTTTTTTTATCATATTTTTAAATAAATTTACTTAGTTGTTTTTGCTTTTACTGCCTCTGCTGTTTTAGTTTGTTCCAACTTTGCCCACATTTCTTTCTTCAAAGCTCCTACTGTCTTTCTCTTTCCTCTTTTGGTTCTAGCATTAGCTTTAGTTCGTTGACCATTGACAGGTAGACCTCGGACATGTCTTATTCCTCTATAGCTTCCTATCTCTCTCAATCTTTTTATATTTTCGTTGACAGCTTCTCTCAAATAACCTTCTACTTTATAATTTTTTTCCACAACTTCCAAAATTTTCTTAAAATCCTCTTCAGATACTTCTTTGACTTTTTTGCTCGGATCAACATTTGTCTGTTTTAAAACAGACTTCACGTTAGTCCAACCAATACCATACAATATGGTTAGAGCATAATCGATTCTTTTTTCATCCGGTAATGTAACTCCCATCATTCTTGCCATATTTTTTATCCTTGTTTTTGTTTGTGTTTAACATTTGAACAAACAACATATAAATTGCCTTTTCTCTTTACGATTTTGCATTTTGGACAAATTTTTTTTACTGATGAGTGAATCTTCATAATTATTTTCTATATACAATTCTTCCCCTATTTAAATCATAGTGGGTCATTTCTAATCTAACCTTATCACCAGGAAGAATTTTAATATAATTCTTCCTCATCTTTCCTGAAAGATAACATAAGATTACTTTTTCCGAATTTAAAAGTTTTACTTTAAACAAGGTATTGGGAAGATTTTCTACGACCTCTCCCTCAACTGTAATCACGTCATCCTTCATAAAGTCTATATTTTAACATAAAATAATTATATATTCATGTCAAAATTATTGGCCCATTATCCGTAACCGCTATTGTATGCTCAAAGCAGGCTGATATGCTCCGATCTTTAGTAATAATTGACCAATTGTCCTTTTCATATACCATTATATCAGTCCCCATTGCGTAAATTATCTCAATTGCAATCACGAGGCCTTTATTTATCAATGGTGTTTTGTTTATTGACTTATCAACATAGCCAAAAACATACGGATCTTCGTGTAATTTTTTTCCAATTCCGTGCCCAGTTAATTCTTTAATTATAAAGTAACCTTTGCTAATAATTTCTCTTTCTATGACTTCTGAAATTGAGCCAACCCTGTTTCCGATAACTGCTTTTTTTATTGCCAAATATAACGTTTCTTCTCCAGTTTTTAAAAATTTATTAATTTTTTCATCTTTGCTTGGACCTCCAACCACCTTGGTAACAGCATAATCCGTATGTAATCCTTTATATAGCATTCCGATATCCAAAGTCAAAACATCCCCATCTTTTAAAACACGTTTACTAGGTTTTGTATGGACTATTTGCTCATTAACCGGCAAACACGTACTAAACTTGTATCCTGAAACTGTCTTAAAAGATGACTCTCCTCCTTGTTTTTTTATCAGTTCTTCGGCCTTATCATCTATTTGCTTTGTACTAACCCCTGATTTAATCAAAGGCTGTAAGTCTTTAACAACTGCCCTCAATTTTTCTCCACCCTCTTTCATGATGGAAATTTCTTTATCTGTTTTTAAATTAATCATTTATGAAAAATAGATCGTTCTATATGCTAGCTCTAACTTATCGTAATAATCCTTTAATGAATAATTATTTTTAATAACGAAATCTGCATAAGCAATTGTTGGACCCATGTTAATTCCAACTATTTCATTAATATCCCTTTCTTCGCCATAAAGCTCTGACCTGTTATTTCTTTTGGAAATTCTTTTGTATCTAAGGTGTTTATCAGCATAAATACAAAGAATAACTATTTTTACATCAGCAAATTCTTTTTTTAAAAACAAATATTCTTCCCATGATCTCATTCCTTCTATGACGACTATGGAATTATCTTTCAAAGCAGTTTTAATTTTTTCAGCGTTTAAAACTGCCAATGCTTCGTTACCATTTTTAGCCCTTATTTCTTCACGAATAATTTTATGATTTTTTTCATTGTGGGATATTTTTTTCTTATTAATATAATCATTTATGATTTTTCCAAATGATATTGTTGGAATATTTTTTTTATGAAAAAAATCTGCAGCATCAGTTTTTCCGCTTCCAGGTAAACCAACGATCGCAATGATCGTTTTTTGTTTTCTGTGCCAATTAGTTATTTGATTTTTAATAAGCTGTTTTCCTAAACCCTTAAGAATCTCTTCGTTAACTTTTTCTATCGACATTGTCCCGTCAATATCAATTAACTTTCCTTCTTTTCTATAATGCTCCGTAACCGGTTCTGTAAATTTGTAAAATAAAGTGATTCTTTTTTTGAGTGCAGGTAACGTTTCATCCGATCTTGCACTATCATCTCGGTGAAATAACCTCCAGATTGCCTCTTTCTGAGAAATATCGATATAGATAACTTTATCAACATTATTTTTAAATTCTTTTACTTGCTCTAATGTTCTTGGAAATCCATCAAGTATATATCCCTTTTTATATTCTGGTCGTGAAAGATAAGAATTGACAATTTCAATAGTTTTAACATCTGGGACAAGAAGACCTGCATTAACGGTTTCTTTTATGTAACGTCCTAATTGAGTTTTTTCCTTGGCAATCGTTCTAAAGATGTGACCTGTCGAAAGATATGGAATCTTCAGTTGTTTAGATAACAAATTACCCTGAGTTGATTTACCAGATCCTTGAATACCAATTAAAACTAGTTTCATATTATTTAATCTAATTTTTTTGTTTCTTTATGTGGTGTATGCTTTCGACATTTCTGACAAAATTTATTAAGTTTTAAACTACTGGTTGTATTCACCTTATTTTTTTCAACCACGTAATTAACTGACTTACACACTTCACAAACCAAACCTAAATCAATTCTTGAGCCTTTTTTAGCCATAATAAAAAAATTTTAAATTATAATATCCAAATCACAAATAATTTCTAAGATTAAAATTTAAAAATTAAAATTTATTTGATATTTGATATTTAATATTTATGATTTATTTTACAAACCTATCATAATTCCTCATTACCAATTGTGATTCGACGGATTTAAAAGTTTCCAAAATTACCGAAACAACGATTAAAATACCAGTTCCCCCGATTACCAAATTAGTCATTCCCGTTATTCTTGATACTATTACCGGCATAACAGCTATAACACCCAAAAATACCGCACCAACAGTTGTGATTCTATATAAAATCCTCTGTAAATATTCTTTAGTTGCTGTTCCTGGACGAATTCCCGGGATAAATCCACCTTGTTTCTGAATCTCTTCTGAAATTTTTTGTGGATTAAAAACAATGATAGTATAAAAATATGTAAAAGCAACTACAAGAAAAAAATAGAAGAAATTATAGAAAAAACCAGTTGGTGCAAATACAGTTGAAAGAAAATTCCCGATACTTGAGAGAGTTGGATTCTTTACATATTTTAAAAAGTTACCAATTAACTGTGGAAAAAGGACAAAAGAAACTGCAAATATTATTGGAATTACACCTGCTTGATTCAGTTTCAATGGTAAAAAATTAGTGGCACCCTGATACATCCTATTCCCCTTGATTCTTTTTGCATATAGTACAGGAATCCTTCGTGTTGCTTCATTAATAAAAACAATGGCTGCGATGACAAATAAAGATAATGCCAAAAATATAATCACGTTTAAAATGATCTCCTGATTAATTACTGTGGCCGTTCTTCCAAGCAGAACATGCAATCTACCAACAATTCCCACAAATATTAGCAACGAGATGCCATTTCCAAGTCCAAATTCAGAGATTAGCTCTCCAAACCAAACTAAAATAAAAGTACCAGCAACCATCGTTACAATAAACGAAAAAAATTCCAGAGGGCTTAAAATGCCAATTACTTTTTGATTTTTAAGCAACATAAATATACCGATTGCCTGAACTATTGTTAAAGGAACTGTGAGCATACGAGTATATTGGTTAATCTTTGCTCTTCCATATTCGCCCTCTTTTGATAAATTTTCAAGATGAGGTATCATCATTGTCAACATTTGCAAAACGATCGAAGCATTGATGTAAGGATTTAATCCTAGTGCCATGACAGAAAAATTAATTAACGTCCCTCCCGAAAATATATCAAGTAATGAAAGAAATTGATTTTGTGAAAACAAAGCACGCAGTTTTACTAAGTTAATAGTAGGTACCGGCAAAAATGCAAAAAATCTAAAAGCTAAAAAAATAAACAGCGTAAACAAAATCTTTCTTTTTAATTCTGGATCATTGAGAAGAATATTAATTTTTTCAACTATTTTTTTGATCATTTTTTAGACTTCAACCTGTCCGCCGAGTTTTTCGACAGCTTCCTTAACTTTTTTAGACACAGGCAGTTTAACAATTAACTTTTTTTTCAATTGCCCATTAGCTAAAATTTTTATTGGTAAATTTTCTTTGCCGTTGGTAATAATGTTTTCTTTAATCAAAATAGCTTTGTCTACTACAGAATTATCCTTTAATTTATTTAACATTTCCAAATCTATTATGAAAGCCTTTTCCTTGATTGAATTATTTTTTCCTTTACCACGAAGTAATGGAAATTTTTTTACAATTCTTCCTTGTCCACCTTCAAAATGTAGCGGGACACTTTCACGAGCTTTTTGATGTCTGGTTGTTCCCCTCCCTGATTTTGATCCTTTTCCACTTCCAAGACCTCGACCAAGTCGCTTTTTTTTCTGGATATTAACTTTTGGTAAATTAGCTAAATAGTTACTCATATGATAATTAAAATTTTGTTCGCAATAAGCTCAAAGCTTTCATGATTGCATAAGTATTAACGATTTGATTTCTTGAACCAATAATTTTTCCAGAGGCATTTTCTACTCCAGCCAAATCCAAAATCACACGAGTTACACTTCCGACTTTAAGCCCTGTACCTTCTGGTGCTGGTTTTAATAATACTAAGGCAGCTTTAAATTTTACTCTTACTTCATGTGGAATAGTTTTGTTTCTCATTGGAACCGTGATCATGTGTTTTTTTGCATAACTGATGGCTTTCTGAATTGCTGGCGGAACCTCAAGAGATCGACCCAAACCAATTCCAACCTTACCTTTACGATTTCCAACAACTACCAGTGCCGAAAAAGTCACATAGTTACCTCCTGTAGTCTTTTTTGAGACTCTTCTTATCTTTACAACTTTTTCTTGAAATTCTTTATCTTCTTGTCTATATTGATTGAACATTATATTTTAGAAATTAAATTTTTAATCCGCCTTCTCTCAAGCCGTCTGCTAACGCTTTTACTCTACCACTATATGAATAACATCCTCTGTCAAAAACACCAGCTAATATTTTTTTTCCAATTAATTTCTTTGCCAGTCTGATTCCGATTGTTTTAGAATCTTCTCTTTTTTTACCTTTTTTAAAATCTTTTTCTTTTTTAAGATCTGCATTTGAAAAAGTTGAGACTGTTGTTTTAGTCTTATCGTCTATTGCCTGTGCATAAATATATCGACTTGACCTAAATATCGAGATTCTTGGTCTATCTGCAGTTCCATGAATATTAGAACTTATTCTTTTTTTTCTTCTAAGTTTTCGATCTAAATTTACATTAGTCATATTTTTATCATGCAGCACCTGCTGCTTTGGCTTTTTTACCTGGTTTAATTCTTAATTTTTCGCCAAGATACCTAATTCCTTTTCCTTTATAAACATCCGGCTTCCTAATCATTTTTATTTGGTATGCAACCTGACCTACCATCTGTTTATCAAATCCTGACACAGTTACTTTATTGTTTCCTTCAACTATATATTTTATACCTGGTTGTTTTTTAAAAGTCACCAAATGAGAATATCCAATCTTAAAAACCAAATCTTCACCTTGCAATTTTACAGTATATCCAGTCCCAACTACTTCCATCTTTTTCTCCCATGGTTTTTCTACTCCAACAATCGCATTACTTATCAATTGTCTGTATAAACCATGAGAAGATCTTGTTTTTTTGTCATTATTTTTTCTTTCGACAATCAATTCGTTATCTTTTTTAGTCACAGATAATTCTTTTGGAACATCAAAAGATATTTCCCCTTGAGGTCCTTTAATATTGATTTTGTTATTGTCAATAGTCACATTGACTACACTTGAAACAACAATTGATTTTTCGCCTATTTTTGACATAAAATTACCAGAAACTAAATAATAATTCTCCGCCTATCTTTGTTTTTTTCGCTTCTCGATCGGTCATAATCCCACTTGATGTGGAAAGAATTGAATAACCAAATCCACTCAAAACTGGTTTTAGATTTTTATAAGATATATATAATCTCATTCCTGGTTTTGAATAAATCTTAACATCGGTTATAGCAGGATTTCCTTCCTCATAACTAAGGTTAATCGTCATACTTTTTTTAATATCACCCTCAACTACATATCCTTCGATAAATTTATATTTCATTAATTTTTTCAAAATAGCTTCTTTATATTTTGAATATGGTGACACTATAGTTGGTTTTCTTGCCATGTATCCGTTTTTAATTCTTATAACTAGATCAATAATTGAATTTTCCATATTTTTATGTTGCCTCAACAACTTTTTTTGTAACTTTTCCGTGACTTCTAAATGTTCTCGTGAGTGAAAATTCACCCAATCTATGCCCAACCATGTTTTCTGTAATTGAAACATCTATAAATTTTCTTCCATTGTGAATAGCAAATTTATGTCCAACAAAATCTGGCGGAATTTGACACGCCCGACTCCATGTTTTAATAGTTGTATTATCATTAGTTTCTTTTTGTTTTAAAACTTTTTTTAATAGTCTATCGTCAATATATGGTCCTTTTTTTCTCGATCTACTCATAGTGAAATTTTTTTAACTCCGGGAATATCTCCCTGTAATGCTTTTTCTCTAAAACAAATTCTACATAATCCAAATCTTCTCATATAACCTCTGGATCTACCACAGATACCACATCGATTATGAAATCGAACCTGAAATTTTTGTTTGTGTAAAAATTTCACTACGTCTGATGTTTTTGCCATAATTATTTTTTAAACGGAATTCCTAACATTTCAAACAATTTTTTTCCTTTTTCTTTATTTTTTGCGGTCGTTACGACTGTTACTTGTAAACCTCTTATTTTATCAATTTTATCGAAATCTATTTCAGGAAATATAATTTGTTCTGGAAAACCAATATTGAGATTTCCATTTTGATCAACATTACTTTCATTTATTCCTCTAAAATCTTTAAGTCGAGGAATCACTATTTTAATCAATTTTTCCAAAAAATGATACATTTTCTTTCCTCTCAATGTTACTTTCACGCCAATTGCTAGTCCTTTTCTGATTTTAAAAGCTGAAACAGATGTTTTTGCCTTAGTAATCATTGCTTTTTGACCGGCAATTGTTGATATTTGTTCTTGTATTTTTTCAATGACGTTTTTATTAGTTACAGCTTCACCAGCTCCCACATTGATCGAGATCTTGACGATTTTAGGAACAGCCATAACATTACTTACTCCAAATTCCTTGGTCAATTTTGGTGCTACCTCTGTCATGTAAAAATCTTTAAATGTCATATTTATATTTTGCTTTCGCATTTTTTGCAAACTCTAAACTTTTTATTCTTTCTATTTTAAATCCAACTCTCGTTAATTTTGTACATTTCGGACAAATTAAGTTTAATTTTGATATATCAATTGCTCTTGGAATTTCAACTATTCCTCCTTGTGGCATTTTTTCATTTTTCTTAACATGCCTTTTATAAAGATTTAATCCTGTAACCAAAACTTTTTCTGAATTTTGATAAACTTTTTCGACGACCCCACTTTTACCTTTATCTTTTCCAACTGTGATTTTAATTTTGTCCCCTTTTTTAATTTTCATATTTATTTTTAATAGTACGGAACAGGCATGCCTGTTCCCTGCATTTTAATATATCTCTTCTGCTAAACTGGCAATTTTCGAAAACCCATTTTCTTTAACTTCCTTACCAATTGGTCCAAAAATTCTAGTTCCTTTTGGATTTTGTTCTTCTTTACTGGCAAGCAATACACAGGCGTTATCATCAAATCTTATATAACTTCCGTCTTTTCTTCTTACTTCTTTTCTTGTCCTAACGATAACAGCTGAATGCACTTCTCCTTGTTTTACAAGCCCAAACGGCTGTGCTTCCTTAACTGTAACATTGATTACTTCACCTAGATAAGCAAATTTTCTATTGCCATTTTTTGCCATACCGATCATTGAAACCATTTTGGCTCCACTATTGTCTGCCACATTTATCATCGATCTTAATTGCAACATATTTTTTTATTTATTCAATTTTTCAATAACAATAAAATGTTTATCTTTTGAAATTGGTTTTGTTTCTTCTATTTTGACCAAGTCATTTATTTGTAAAACTAATTTTTCATTATGAGCTTTATACTTTTTGTGTCGAATTATAACCTTGTGATAGACAGGATGTCTAAATTTTCTTTCTACCAAAATAACGACTGTTTTTTCCATTTTTGTTGAAACTACTTTTCCTGTCAATGTTTTTTTCATATTTATTTTTTCTCCGATAATACTGTTAATAAAACTGCTAATTGTTTTTTCTTTTTTACAATACTATTTGTATCTTTTGGAGGGTTACTCTTAAAAGACAACTGCAATTTAGCAATTTCTTCTCTTAATAAACCAGCTTCCTTCATTAATTCCTTACTTGTCTTCTCGCTGTATATTTTAGTATTTTTTCTCATATTTCGATTTCGCTCAATATAAATTATATTTCTTTGCTTACAATTTTTGTTTTAACCGATAATTTTGATGCGACACTATTTAATACTTCCATCGACTCCTCTTTTGATAATCCGTCTAGCTCAAATAATATTTTTCCCGGCGTAACACTGGCAACAAAATATGCTACATCCCCTTTTCCAGAACCCATGGTTACTTCTGGTGGTTTTTTAGTAAATGGCTTATCTGGAAATATTCTAAACCAATACTTACCACTTTTTCTCGTTCCACGAGCTAAAATAACTCTGACAGCTTCAATTTCTCGATCTTTGATCCAAGCACTTTTCATGGCTTTTAAACCATAAAATCCAAAGTTTAATCTATCACCTTTAACTGCAATTTTTCGGAATGTTCCTCTAAACTGCTTTCGATATTTTTGTCTTTTTGGTGCTAACATATTTATTTACATATCCAAACCTTAACGCCTACATATCCTGATCTCGTTAATGCTGGGTATCTAGCTAAATCAACGTCTTCTCTAATAGTTGATGTCGGAACTGATCCTAAAAAGTATTTTTCGCGACGGGAAATTTCAGCTCCTCCGACTCTTCCACCTAGTTGTATTTTGACTCCCTTAGCTCCTGCTTCCATCACCTTGTTCATTGCATTATGCACTGTTGATCTGTGAGGAAAATTCTTTACCAATTTATCTGCAACTAGTTGAGCAACATAATAAGAATTTAAGAACGGTTTTTTAACTGGTTCAATTTTTATATCAATCTTTAATTCCTTAACTTTTTCTCCTTTTTTTAAGTTGTCTAAAACAAACTGTTTAATTTCTTCCAACCCTTTTCCACCCCGACCAATTATCATACCAACTTTGACTGCATAAATAATCAAAGTGATTCTATTTATAGCTCGCTCAATATCAATCTGTGTAACTGATGAAAAGGCTAATTTTTGCATCAAAACCTTCCTAATCTTCAAGTCTGAGATCAACGAATCCTTGAAAGATCTTTTATTTGAAAAAAACCATCTTGAATTCCAGTTGTATATTATTCCAAGTCTTAAACCTCTTGGATGAACTTTTTGTCCCATTTTATTTTTTAATTAATTTTTTAACAATTTTCTCTGACTTAACTGGCTTGCCCACCGTAGCTTTAGCGGAGGTGGGTTTAACCGTTTTCGCTTCCAATATAATTTTAATGTGGCTCATTCTTCTATTGATTGGCTTAGCATTTCCTCTTGATCCAGGTCGATAACGTTTGAGCTTTTGCCCTTGTTCGACAGATAGAAGTTTAAAGTTTAACAGATTATCCTCTACTTTCAATATCTGTCGAGCACTACTTACTGCTGTTTTAATAGCTTTGTATAAAATAACAGCAGCATCAGTATTTTCATACATTAAATATTCTAAACTTTCAACTGGCTTCATTTTTTTTATCGCCGGCAAATAAAAACGAGCTTTCTTTGGCGAAACCTTCAAATTTACAAAATATGCTTTTACTTCCATAATTATTTGCGTCTTTTTATAACTAATGATTTACTCCACTTATTTTTATTTCTAGTTCTGGTGCCACGGGCAGACTTACCCCATGGTGTTTTTGGATGCATTCCTTCTCCAGATCTTCCCTCTCCTCCACCGTGTGGATGACTTCTTGGATCTTGAGCTGTTCCGCGAACAGTTGGTCTAATACCCATAAGTCTCTTCCTTCCTGCACTTCCAATTATTTCATCTTTAAAGGCAATATTTCCTACTTGTCCAACAGTTGCAAAGCAATCTTTAAAAAATCGCTGAACTGCTCCAGATGGCAACTTAAGATGAATATATTTATCTTCTTTAGCAATTACCTCAGCTGCCGCTCCGGCACTTTTTATCATCTGTCCACCTTTACCTATATATAGTTCAACATTATGTACCAATGTTCCAATAGGAATATTTTTTAAAGCTAATGCATTTCCAATTTTTATTTCAGCATTTTCACTAGAAACAACCCTATCTCCAATACTTAACTTGTTTGGGTATAGGATATATCTCATTTCATTGTCTGGATACTTAATCAAGGCAATAAATGCATTTCTATTTGGATCTCTTTCAATTCTTATTACTTCTCCTTCAATGCCCCTTTTATCTCTTTTAAAATCAATGACTCTGTAAAATCTCTTTTGACGACCCCCCTGGTGACGTACAGATATCTTACCACTGTTATCACGCCCAGATCTTTTCTTTAAGATCGTCATCAAACTTTTTACTCGTTTAATTTTTTTTGATAATATTTTTTTATCCATAATTATTTTTGTGGAAACAAATCAATTTTTCCTTCTTTAATTTTAATAAAAGCAATTTTTAGATTCGGCGCTTTTTTTAACAAACCTTTTTTGCCAACTCTTTTTTCTTTTCCTTTTCTAATCATGATTTTTATTTCTCCTGCTTTTACTTTAAAAAGTGTTTCTAAGGCTTGTTTTACTTGATTCTTATTAGCTTTTTTATCTACTTCAAACATATAAACTTTACTCTGAGCTAAATTAGTAGCTTTTTCAGTAAGAATTGGTTTTATTAAAATTTTATTTATAATCATTTTATTTTGCTTTTAAAAACTTCTAGAGCATTTTCCACAAAAATAAGACTGCTACTTTTTAGAATCATGTAAGGATTTAATGAACTAACATCGACAAAAGACATATTTGATATATTTCGCATTGCAAGTACCAGATTATTTTTTTCCATCTTCCTCATAATCATAAGATTATTTTTTCCTTTTAATTTTAATTCATTAAGAAAATTTACAACTACCTTTGTCTTTGGTTTCATTGTTAATGCTTTTTCTTCAAGTCCAAATATTTTCTTTTCTTTTAATTTTATGGTCAACGCCCCAAATAAAGCTATCTTTTTTTCTTTTTTATTAAACTTTAAAGTATAGTCTTTTTGTTTTGGACCATGAGCAACTCCTCCACCTACAAAAATTGGGGCTTTGATCGCTCCGTGTCTAGCCTTCCCCGTACCTTTTTGTCTATATATTTTTTTGGTTGATCCAATAACCTCACTTCGTGTTTTTATTTTTACATTTCCCTGTCTCTGATTGACTAAATAAACTCTGATTGCCTGAGTTAGTAAACTTTTATTTTCTGCCACATCAAAAACTTCTTTTGGAAGTTCAATAGTTTTTTGTTCTTTACCTTCAATACTATAGATGGGTAAAGATAAATTTGATTTTTTTTCAGTTTTTTTTGCTATTTTTGTTGTGACCATATTTTTATCCTCTAATTTCCAGTAATCCACCTTTTGCTCCTGCAACCAATCCTTTAACTAAAATTCCTTTTTCCGTAACTTCAATGACTTCTATATTTTTAATGGTTACTCGATCATTTCCCATTCTTCCAGCCATTCTTTTTCCTTTAAATACTCGTCCCGGAGTTGTTGTCATTCCAATTGATCCTGGAGCTCTCTCATCGCGCGATGCTCCGTGAGTTTGAGATCGACCCTTAAATCCATGACGCCTCATTCCTCCTTGAAATCCCTTACCTTTTGACGTTCCGGTAACAGTTATTAAATCACCAGTTTTTACTAAAAGTGCTGGGTTGATAACTTCTCCTGTAAAAATTTTTACTTCTCCCAACTGTAATCCGCTTTTCTCACCTTCGCTAATTATTTTTACATTTTCTTTAAAATCTTCAAGTCGAAATTCCCTTAAAAAACGAAGCGGGGTCGTAATCCCCGCCTTTTTGAGTTCTCCTTTAACTGGATTTTTAATTTTTTTAGCTTGACAAAATCCGAGCTTAGCAGAAAAATAACCACGCTTTTCTGGAGTAACGATGCTCACTAAATGGCAAGAAGATGTGTCGATGAAAGTTGTTGGGATCCTATCACCTTTTTTATCAAATTGTTGGGACGAAATCGATTTTTTCCCTAAAAGAAATAGTGACATAATATATATTGTCTAAAAAAAATCCTTCTTTCCCGAACAAAAGGATATTTAACATGTAAATTGCATTATATAATAATCTATTCCATTCTTCAAGCAGATTTATTACATTTTAACCTCTACTTCAACACCGGCAGGAAGTTCAAGATGCATTAATGAATCGATTGTTTGATTTGTTGGGTTCAAAATATCGATCATTCTTTTGTGAGTTTTTAAACCAAAATGCTCACGAGCATCTTTATCGATGAACGAGGCTTTATCAACTACAAATATTTCATTTTTTGTAGGTAATGGAATTGGTCCAACCACATTGGCACCTGTCCTGATTGTTGTGTCTACAATTTTTTGACACGTCTCATCAATCAGACGATGATCATATGATTTAAGCCTAATTCTAATTCTTCCTTTCGGCATATTAAAGTGCGAAATTTACAATTTATTTAATAATCTTTGTGACAACTCCAGCTCCAACTGTGTGACCACCTTCACGTACGGCAAACTTTAATCCTTCTTCCATAGCAACTGGATAGATTAATTTACCTTTAATTTTAACGTTGTCTCCTGGCATAACCATTTCAACGCCAGCTGGCAACTCAACTTCTCCGGTAATATCAGTTGTTTTAATATAGAACTGAGGTCGATATCCCTTAAAAAATGGTGTGTGTCGTCCACCTTCGTCTTTGGTTAAGATATATAACTCTGCCTCAAATTCTGTATGAGGTGTAATTGAACCCGGTTTTGCAATCACTTGTCCACGAATTACGTCTTCTTTTTCTACTCCTCGAAGAAGTAATCCAACATTATCACCCGCTTGAGCTTGATCAAGAGTTTTCTTAAACATTTCAACTCCAGTAATAACTGTTTTTTTAGTATCTTTTATTCCAACGATTTCTACTTCTTCATTTACCTTTGCAATTCCTCGTTCTACTCTTCCAGTAACAACTGTTCCTCGACCCGAGATTGTAAAGACATCCTCAACAGTCATTAAGAATGGCTTATCAACTGGTCTGACTGGATCTGGGATATATTCATCAACTGTCTTCATAAGAAGTTCAATTGCTTTTAATCCTTCTGGATCATCGGCCAAAGCTTTGATAGCAGAACCACGGATGACCGGAATCTTGTCTCCTGGGAATTTATATTTAGTTA
The DNA here is from genome assembly GCA_021825445.1 of bacterium. Lineage (GTDB taxonomy): Bacteria > Patescibacteriota > Microgenomatia > UBA1406 > GWC2-37-13 > GWC2-37-13. The sequence continues at coordinate 24,078 of JAKAHA010000003.1, forward strand.
ACAAATCTCTTACTTCCATTTCGACTAGATCTAAGATTTCTTTATCTTCGACCATATCACATTTGTTTAAGAAAACGATGACAGCTGGAACGTTTACCTGTCGAGCAAGCAGTATATGTTCTCGAGTCTGAGGCATTGGACCGTCGGGTGCCGAAACAACTAAGATTGCTCCATCCATTTGAGCAGCTCCTGTAATCATGTTCTTAATATAATCTGCATGTCCTGGAGCATCAATGTGAGCATAGTGCCTTTTGTCTGTCTCGTATTCACTGTGGTGAAGATTAATCGTGACTCCTCTGGCTTTTTCTTCTGGAGCTTTATCAATATCTTCGTATTTTAAGAATTTTGCTTTACCTGTTTTTGAAAGATAATAATGAATTGCGGAAGTTAAGGTTGTCTTTCCATGATCAACGTGACCAATAGTACCAATATTTAAATGAGGTTTATTCCTCGTGAAAACGCCGTCTGCCATATGATTATAAAATAAAATTAATAATAAATAATTAACAAGCCTTTCTTATTATAACGAAAAAATTTAAAAAAACAAGAAGGCTTTTCAAGCTTTAGAATTTATGATACGGATTGAGGTTAAGAAAGTCAAGGGGGAAGTTAGTCAAAATCCTCCGCAGACCACGTAGACTCGCTACTCCGACGCGAGGACGTAGACCTCGGGAGTAGATAAGAGCTCTACTGTGGTCAAGAGATAAACTAGATAAATTTAGTTAACACTGCGACAGCAACAGCAACCAAACCTATCAAACCATACCCGCCAAGTTTAATTTCCAATTTATTCTTTGATCTTACGTATCTATCACCATTGGCAACATATTTATAACCCTTTCTAATCATGTCGGGAATATAATATCCTTGTACTTGAGCCTGTTCAGAACTAAGTCCATCTTCAATATGAACGACTCGAAAAAATGGATTTTCTCCATGATTTTTCATAATGTTTTGATTTTATAACAGACTGTTTTAATAGTCAAATTTTTATTCGAAGGGTAAGAATTCACTCTTCATGACAAAAATTGTTAATTATTAATTTCAAAGTCAACTGTGTTTTTATAGTAGTGGTGTGATTTATCACACCATAATAATCAATTTAATGAATTATTATGGAACGATAAATCGTTCCACTACAAAAAAACATAGCTTTTTAAAAGACCATGAATGAACTCTTACTTAAAGTAATACCACTGCTCCCTAATATTACGTAGTATTTTTGTTACACCCTAATGTTACGATGTAACATTTTTATTCTTATTTTACGAATGTTTCAATATGTCGATATATTGAAACATATTTGTTAAATAAATTTGCTTCAACAACCTTTAATAACATTTTGCTACAATGTTTGACATGAGTGAATATGCGTTAAATAAAGAACAATCTTTAGCGGTGAAATATAATAAAGGTCCGCTTTTGATAATTGCTGGAGCCGGGACGGGAAAGACCTCAGTTATTGTTGAAAAAATAAAGTACTTGATTAAAAAGAAGCTAGCTAAACCTGAGCAAATTTTGGCACTCACCTTCACCGAAAAAGCCGCTTCGGAAATGGAAGAAAGAGTTGATCGGGCTATGCCTTACGGATATTTTCAAATGAATATTTCAACCTTTCACGCCTTTGCCGATCAAATCCTAAAGGAAAATGGTTTTCAAATTGGCTTATCCCCAAGTTACCGATTAATGACCGAAGCTGAAACTGTTTTACTTCTTAAACAAAACATATTTCATTTTAAACTCAAATACTTTCGACCACTAGGAAATCCAAATAAATTCTTAGAGGCATTACTCCAACATTTTTCTCGACTTCGAGATGAGGATATAACGCCTGAAGAATATGTTAAATGGACAAAAAATTGTACTGAAGAAGAAATCGAAAAAAATAAATATTTTGAACTAGCTAACGCATACCAGACCTATCAAAAACTAAAACTCAAAGAAGGATTGATGGATTTTGCCGATCTTGTATATTACGTATTAATTTTATTCAAAAAGCGTCCTAATATTTTAAAACGCTATCAACAACTATATCCTTTTATAATGATTGATGAATTCCAAGATACAAATATTTCTCAGTATGAGTTAATAAAACTTTTAAGTCCCCCTAAAAATAATCCAAGACTAACCGTCGTTGGCGACGATTCTCAGGCAATATACAAATTCCGTGGCGCTTCAGTATCTAACATTATTAACTTCATCAAGGATTATAAAAAAGCCAAGCAAATTACTTTAAAAAGAAATTATCGATCTAACCAAATGATACTTGACGCCGCATACAAATTAATTAAAAATAACGACCCGGATACTTTAGAATATAAACTGGACATCTCCAAAAACCTGATCGCCTCAAAAAAAACTCTACGCCCTACACAATACGAACTACCAACTAATTATTATTTAGCAGAAAACGTCGAAGACGAATCTGACAAAATCATCAAACAGATTTTAAAATTATCTAAAAATTACAAATACTCTGACTTTGCCATCCTTGTTCGAGCCAACGCTCACTTTGAACCTTTTGTCAGATCACTTGTCCGATCTGGAATTCCATATCAGTTCCTTGGACCGGGAACTCTGTATAAACAGCCCGAAGTCAAAGATCTGATTGCCTATCTTAAGATACTTTATAACCTCGAGGATTCCCCTTCTCTTTTCCGCCTACTATATATGGATATATATAGTGTTGATAAAAAAGACGTGTCTCTATTGCTGACTTTCTCAAAAAAAATCAATCAATCTCTTTTTCAAGCAATCGAGATATATCTTTCATTTTTTGATCGTTCGATCGATCGAAAAGAGTTTGAAATTTATAAAAAATATTTACCACTGCTCAAAAATGAAACAAAAGAAAAATTACTAGCGATTTATAAAATGATCGTCAAGCATCTTGGACTATTAAAAACAAATACTGCAGGTCAAATTCTTTATTATTTTTTAGAGGAATCAGGATTATTACTAACTTTAACAAACTTTAAAAACGAAAAACAGGAGAAAATCGCTATAAATATTTCTAACTTTTTTAACAAGCTAAAAATGTTTGAATCGGAACATGAGGATGCGTCGGTTTTTGCCGTTATTGACTACATCAATATGAGTATTGAAATGGGAGAATCGCCAATCGTTGCTAAAACTGATATGGCGTCTTTTAATGCCGTAAATATTTTAACAGTTCACTCCGCCAAAGGATTAGAATTTCCAATTGTATTTTTGGTTAACCTGACTGAAGAACGTTTTCCAACCCGTCATAAAAAGGAAACTATCAGTATTCCTGAAAAATTAATTAAAGAAACTTTACCTATAGGTGATTTTCACATAGAGGAAGAACGTCGATTATTTTATGTTGGGCTCACTCGGGCCAAAGATTATGTATTTTTATCTTCTTCAAAATTTTATGGTGAGGGGAAACGACAAAGAAAAATTTCCAGATTTGTAATTGAAACTCTCGATGAAAAAATTATTGATAAACAGTTAAACATTAAAAAAGAACAAAAATCTCAATTAACTATTTTTGATTTTAAAACACCCAAACAAATTAGTTTGGGTGTCCTGAGCGAACATAGTGAGTCGAAGGACATAAACAAGAATTTTTCTTATTCGCAATTGAATTCCTATAAAACCTGTCCTCTTCAATACAAATATCTATATATTTTAAAAATTCCTACTTTACCATCTGACTCTGCATCTTTTGGAACCACTATTCACAAAACTCTTCAAGATTTTTATAGTGAATTTCTTTTGAATAAAAAAATTGGTGAAAAAAAATTATTGGAAATTTATGAAAAAAACTGGATACCAATTGGATATTCTTCAAAATCTCATGAAGATCGAATGAAAAAAGAAGGAAGAAAAATTTTGACTAACTATTTTAGTAAATTTCATTTCAAAGGTTTAGAAATAATTGGATTGGAAAAATTATTTAAAATAAAAATCACTAATGATATATTTCTCACCGGAAAAATCGATCGAATTGACGAATTGAAAAATGACGAGATTGAAATTATTGATTATAAAACTGGCAAAAAACCAAATGAGAAAGAATTAAATAAGAGTTTACAACTAACAATCTATGCGCTGGCTGCTCATGACAAAAATTCATTTAATAAAGAATTAAAAGACATAAATCTGTCTTTTTATTATCTTCAGTCACCTGAAAAAATAACTCTCAAAAAAACTGAGGAAGATTTGATTAAAACTAAAGATGAAATAATAGATATGGTTGCGAAAATTAGAACAAATAATTTTAAACCCAATCCAGGCAAACATTGTGGCTTCTGTGCTTTTAAAATCATCTGTGAAGCCTGGCAATAATCAATTGTTGTATAATATCACCATGGCTGAAAGACTTATTAAATCGAGATTTTTTCAAAGACTGATGGAAATCGCAGTCCCACTGGCATCATGGTTTTTAATAACCCTTCCATTGTGGCTATCACCTTTTCATCCTGCTATCGTTGCCTATTTTATTATCGCCTTTGATCTTTATTTTTTCTCCAAATCAATGTCAACCGCTTATGCTTGCGTAGTTTCATACAAAGAAATTCTTTATCACAGTCAAATAAAATATTTTAAAAAATTATTGAGACAAAAAAATCATGGACTAATTAAACATTTTATTATTATCCCCAACTACAAGGAACATCTCCATAAACTCGAAGAAACTATCGATGAGTTAGTAAGAAGTGATTACCCAATTAAAAATAACTTATATTTAATTCTTGCATTTGAAAAACGGGAAGTGGAAGCATCAAAAAAAAGCCGATATATTACAAAAAAATACTCAAAAAATTTTGAGAAAATTATCTCATGTTATCACCCGCTAAAAGCGGATGAAGAACCTGGAAAAGCCAGTAATCAAACCTTTGCTGCAAAAATCGTAGATGATTTTGTAATAAATAATAATTTGGACAGAAAAAATATCTTAATAACAATTTGCGATGCCGATAGTAAACTACCAACAAATTATTTTTCCTATCTTACTTTTGAATTTTTACGAGACAAAGATCGATTGTTTCATTTTTATTGGGCTCCGGTACTTTTGTATAACAACTTTTGGCAACTACCAATCGCCGTCCGCATGCAGGCAACTCTCTCATCAATCCTTCGCTTGGCCTTTTTGTCTCAAAAGGAAAATTTAATTCAAGTTTCAACTTATTCAACAAATCTTTGGTTACTTAAAAAAATAAACTTTTGGGATATCGATATTATCCCAGAAGATTGGCATGTATTTTTTCAGGCATTTTTTACTTATGGAGAAAGGGTTAAAACTATTCCACTTTTTACAATAGTAAATGGTGATGCGGTATTTTCTGGTGAAACAATGAAAACATTAGCTAATCGCTATGAACAAGAAAAACGTTGGGCCTGGGGAGTGACGGATGTTGGCTATGTTTTAAAAAAGTTTTTTCTAACCCCTCACATTGGAACAATTCAGAAATTAAAAAAAATAATCTTTATAGCTGAGACTCATCTTTTCTGGCCTGTTTCTTTTTTTATTTTGACTATCAGCGCTTCAATCCCACCTCTGATTAATCCATCATTTAAAAGGACTGTCCTTGGACTACTCTTGCCAAAACTATCTGCTTTAATTTTAACCTTGTCATCAGTCATGTTAATTTTGTATATTTATTTAGATATTAAGCTTCGACAGAAAGTGAATATGAAAACAAGCGTTTCGAGTTTGCCTCTATTAATCGTTCAATGGTATTTATTACCAATAGTTTCATTTTTTTTCTCTTCCCTTCCAGCTCTTGATGCACACACTAGAATATTACTTGGAAAAAAGTTAAAATATAAAGTGACGGAGAAGGTATAATAAATTGACCTAATTGTTCTAATTGATCTAATTATTCTAAATAAACCCCAATTTCCCAATTGAAGATTGGTGTTTTTTTAGGTCAATTAGAAATTAGTAATTAGAAATTTTTATGTTGCAGTTTTTATTCACTCACACCCCCCTCTTCTTCCTCACTCAATCTTTCTGGAGGGATGAAGCTTTTTCATATTTTATGGCTAAAAAAAGCATTTTTGAGATAATTTTTTTGACTGCTCGTGATTTTAACCCTCCTCTTTACTATTTCTTACTCCATTTTTGGATGAAGATATTTGGGAGTTCTGAAATAGCTTTAAGAAGTTTGTCGATGGTCTTTTTTTGGGGCACTATTTATGTTGTTTTTTTATTTCTAAAAAATATCTTCAAAATGAAGGAGAAGAAAGCATTTTTTTATATAATTCTATTTATTTTAAATCCATTACTTCTTTACTATGCTTTCGAAGCCAGAATGTACTCAATGTTTGCTTTTTTAGCTACTCTTTCCTATTATTCTTTTTACAAAAAAGATAATAAACTATACTTTCTTTCAACAATCGCAGGGTTGTTCACCCACTATTTTATGGTGCTGATTGTACTAAGTCAGTTGTTTTATTTATCAATCAACAAAACAAATTTTAATTATGTAAGTAAAAAGACCGTAAAATTAACATTGTTAATTTTTTTACCTTGGTTAGTATTTTTTCTTTTCCAAAATGGTTTTCAAGGAAATTTTTGGATTACCAAACCTCATCTTAAAGATGCATTTGGATTACTTGGAATTATTTATACTGGAAACGAGTCTGCTTTTTATCCTGGTGATTTGATAAATAAAATTAGGAATAATATAGCATATATCTCAATATTGCTTCTAATAATTATGACTCTCGGAATTAGAAAAAAAGCCGTCCTCAACTTACTCTTTATTTGGGGCGTAGGAATCCCTTTGTTTATTGGTCTGATTTCATTTATTAAACCAATATATTTTCCCCGTTATATGATATTTGCCAGCATTGGATTAATACTGCTGATTGTTAATATCTTGGAAAAATTGAATTTTTCTTTAAGGGTGATTTTACTTACGGCTTTAATAATTTTAACTTTTAATTATCAGAAATTACAAATAAAATATCGAAAAAAGGTAAATTTAGGAAAAACAATAAGAGAGATACAGGTAGTTGCCAATAAAAATGACTTATTTTTTACTGATGATCTTGATTTTTTTACATATCAATATTATCTAAATGAAAATAGAGTTTATATTTATGGAAAAAAATATGAGGATATCCCCGCATTCAACGGAAAAGTCCTGATTCCTAAAGAAAAAGTTGCTTCAACCCTTCCTTTCTACCCTAAAAAGGCCTTTATTATAAAGCCCGATGGACAATATTCTATTCAGGCATTATATTGATATTATGGAAGACAAGACGACGACCATAACAACCATAAATATAAAATCGTTAACAATCTACCAAAATGTTATTTTCAGCTTGTCTTTTTTAATTCCTTTTTTAATTAGCGGACCTCAACTTTTGACGGGCACTTTGGTTAATTGTTTGTTAATTTTAGGAACAAAATTCGTCGATAAGAAAAACCTTCCTATTATTTCGATAATACCGAGTATTGCCGCCATTTTAAATGGTTTGGTTTTTGGTAAATTTACAGTTTTTTTGGTTTATTTTTTACCTTTTATTTGGATAGGTAATTTTGTTTTAATTAAATCGATTGTTTATTTAAAAGAAAAAATTCCTCTTTCGATATCAATTGTTTTCAGCGTTATCTTCAAAACTATTATTCTTTTTTTTACAGCTTTAGTTTATTTCAAATTTAAATTAGTTCCGGAAATATTTTTAACGGCGATGGGAGTATTTCAATTGGTAACAGGATTGTTTGGAGGATTGGTATTTTTAGGAATAAATAAAATATATGACCGACGTTGAAAAGCTTCTCCAATTGTTAAAAAATAAACATAAGCTTGTAGCAATGCTCGCTCCCTCGTTTCCTATAATGTACGATTCCGCAAAGATCATCTCTCAACTTAGAGCTCTTGGTTTTGAAAAGGTCGTTGAAGTATCGGTCGGCGCAAAGGAGACCAACAGACAGTTGGGAGAATATATGAAAGCCAACCCTGAGAAAAGATTGATCACGAGTCCCTGTGCCAGTTTTGTCAGATTTATCAGAACCAAACATCCGGAATTTGTTAAATATTTAGCATTAAACGTTGACTCTCCAATGGTGGCAACGACAAAAATAGTCAAAGAAAAGTATCCAGATCATCTGCCAGTTTTTATCGGACCTTGCATCGTAAAAAAACTTGAAGCCTCGGAAGATTATCCTGAATTAAATATCTTGGTTTTAACATACAAAGAACTTGAATCTGTTTTTTCTCAACTTCTGCCTTCTACCCCCTATACCCTAAACCCTACACCCTCTCTTGATTTATCCGAATGTTCCACTCGAATGTATCCAACCGATGGCGGACTGGCGGATTCAAGTGGTATCCGAAATATTATCGGAAATGATGCGGTCAAAGTCGTTTCCGGTTATAAAAACTGTGAGACAGCGTTAATCGAATTTCAAAATAATCCTAAAATAAAACTCCTTGATATCCTTTTTTGTGAAGAAGGTTGTATTAACGGACCAGGTATCACCAGTACCTTGTCGATTGATGAGAGAAAGAAAAGGATTACCGATTATGCTTTAAATGGTAATCCCGCAAATTCTTAGATCGTCAATAAATTTTTTGTTGTCAATGAACAAAAATGATTTTATACCTATTTTTTCTCCGCCTTCGATATTCCTTGGTCTGTCATCAAAAAAAAGAGCTTCTTCGGGTTTTATCTTTAAAAGGTTCAGTGATAACTGGTAGATCTCTTTTTCCGGTTTGATAACATTATGAAGCGAGGAAATAACTTTGGAATCAAAATATTTTTCCAGTTTATAGGTAGAAAACAATTCGTTCATCCATAGATGATTGTAGTTGGTCAATAGTCCGATCTTATATTTTTTCTTTAACTGTTCTATATAACTTAGCAGTTCATCATTTATTTTTATTTTTTTAAACATCTCTCCCCAGATCTTATTGCTGTCCGTTCCAACTTTTTTTGCCAAATCTTGAGTAAATTCTTCCCTGCTGATCTCACCCCTATCTAGTCTATTTGAGATGTCGTGGAAGTAAGTACTGGTGGATTCAATGCCTAATGCCTTTTTTTCTCTTACCCAAATACTATAACCTTCCGACCCGATCACGCCGGCAAAATCAAAGATAAACGCCTTGATCATATGATCGGGTTAAAAGGAAACTTAGGCATTTGTGATCTGCCTCCCAATTCGCGTTCAATCCGCATTAATTGATTGTATTTGGCTGTCCTCTCTCCACGAGCCGGAGCTCCCGTCTTTATCTGCCCTGTCCCCATTGCAACGACAAAATCAGCCATAAAAGCATCCTCAGTTTCGGCGCTGCGGTGAGAAACAATAGCTGTCATTCCGGCACGACGTGCCATAAGAACGGCATCAACCGTCTCGGTCAATGTTCCGATCTGGTTTAATTTAATAAGAATGGAGTTACAGGTTTTTTCATCTATTCCCTTCTGAAGTCTTTTGATATTGGTGACAAAAAGATCATCACCCATCACCTGCATCTTACCTTCAGTTTTCTGATATAGTTTTTTGAATCCGGTCCAATCATCCTCTCCGAAAACATCTTCCATGGAGACAATCGGATATTTTTTCCAAAGATTTAGATAAAATTCGACTAGTTCGTCAGTCGATAAAACCAAACCTTCTTTCTTTAATCGATACTTTCCTTCTTTGTAAAATTCTGATGCAGCTCCATCGATACCAAGAGCAATATCTTTACCCGGGATGTATCCAGCTTTGGCAATTGCCTCCATTAAGATCTGGAACGGCTCTTCATTGGATTTAAATTGCGGTGCATAACCACCTTCATCACCAACTGCAATTGAATAATTTTTTGATTTCAAAATAGATTTTAATGCTTGATAGACTTCGACTCCCATTCTGACTGACTCTTGGATATTCTTTGCCCCGACCGGAAAGATCATATATTCCTGGATGTCGGAGGCCCAGTTACCATGTTTTCCACCGTTCAAAACATTCATCATTGTTAAAGGCATTGAGTAAACTCCTTTAAAACCAGGATTAAATTTTGAAAGATACTCATACAGAGGTTTTTTTTCACTGACTGCCTGGGCTCTTGCAACACTTAAGGAAACTGAAAGAATGGCATTGGCTCCAAGATTGGCTTTATTTTCCGTTCCGTCAAGATCGATCATTGTCTTGTCTAACCTCCTATGATCTTGTGCATCAAGTCCACGAATAGAGGATAGTATTTTTGTGTTTACGTTCTCAACCGCCCTCAAAACTCCGGCACCATTAAATTTTTTTGGGTCGTGATCCCGAAGTTCAACCGCCTCATATTTTCCGGTTGAGGCACCTGAAGGAACTGCAGCCCAGCCTGTTGAACCATCCTCAAGTGTAGTGACACATTCTATCGTTGGAAATCCCCGACTATCTAAAATTTCTTGAGCATGAAGAGACTTAATTTTCATAATTATTCCAAAATATAATAAATAATAATTATTATAACAATTATTTTAATATTGCAGACGATGTGGCGGTAGGAATTGGGGTAATGCCAATTATTGTATTATTAATATTTTTTTGAATTTCTTTCCAATTATCTATCCCCTCCTGTGGAATTAATATATATTGCCGATCATCTGAAATTGCATTTTTTAAAACATTTTGATCGGTCAAAACAAATGTGTTTATTTTATATTCTTTAGATTTATCTGCTTGTTCTATAAATTTTTTAATAACATCAAGGCTTATATCTGTTTTAACATCTTTTTTATATTCATTCATCAAGGGAATTATTTTTGTTACAAATCCAATAGATAAAACTTTATCTTTAACGGCAGTAATTATCTGTTGTTGGCGATTGGCTCGGTTGAAATCTCCTCCATCTGCTCCAGAATGACGGGAACGGGCAAATTTTAATGCGGTCTGTCCATCCATATGAGTAATTCCTTTAGTAAATTCTAGTTTTTCATAACGACATGGAAAAGCCAATTCAGGTGAGCTAGTGGCATTTTTTACAAACTCTTCAAGCTTTGGATTATCTTTAAATTGTTGGTTGCGTTCATCAGGATTAAATCCAGGAGTAATAAAAGGTTCAGCTTTTTTAAATAAGTCTTCAGTGTCTTTATCACACAGTTCTTTTTCTTTTCCATCAATTGGATATTCTTCATCTATAAAAGATTTTTTAATATTAACATCAATACCACCAAGAATATCAACGGCTTTTGTAAATCCTGCAAAATTGACACTCAAGTAACCATCAACTTGAAGACCGCTAATTTGCGAAATAACACTCTTTGTAGAAATTGGCTTAAGATCAGGAAAATCTTTTGGAAATAATTCCAATTGATAAACAGCATTAATTTTTGTATGGAAATCTGCTCCGGACTTGGTGGGTAATTTTACCCATAAATCTCGTGGAATGGATATTAAAGTGGCTTTTTTTAACTTAGTATTGATATTTGCAATCATTATCGTATCAGTTAGATATGTACCATCATGCACTCCTCCGCCATAGCCCAATAGAAGAAAATTATACGTAATCTTTTCTTGTTTTGGTTTTATAGAAGTCTGGGTAGATTTTTTACCAAGTTGAAATTTGGTAAAAAAATAAAATGTCCCAAATGCTAAGAAAATTCCGACGATAATTATTGTGATTTTTTTCATAATAGTCATGTTGGGAGACTTGGATTCGAACCAAGATATTCAGATTCAGAGTCTGAAATCCTACCATTAGATGATCTCCCATTATAAATACATTTTACCAAACGAAAGGTATATTTAGTCTGGATTCACCTCCTGAGCCTGTCCACAAAGGGGGCGGGAATAACACCACAGATATTTAATAATTTATGAAGTAGTTGATCTTGGCTTTAGCTTTAAGATCGGCAACAAAGGCTTGAATTTTTGCTTGCAATTTTTGTTGTCTTAGTACTGACTCTGCCTTGACTCTATCTAAACCCAAAGTCGCATTACCTAAATCTAGCGTGTTTTGATTTTTTTGACTCTCTAAATAAATATCGATCTCTTTTTGACTAACTTTTATGTTGTTATCAACTAATTTTGTGACCAAAAGCTGCAATTTTATCTCCTCAGTCAAATCACTTTTAGTCATACCTTGCTGGGCAAGTAATGCCTCAATGGTTGTCCCTTGAGAAGATATATTAACTTCAATTTTTTGCATTTCTTCATTTAATTCTTTTTGATAAACACTCAATTTTCTTTTTTTAGCTTCTTGATTAATCAAAGTTTTTAAAATAATAGTATCAAGTACTTTCTTACCACCTTGTTTTTCCAAATCGTGAATTACTGAAAAACGACTGACTAGTTGTCCATTAACTGATGCAGCAAAAAAAGTTTTTCTGGCAAAATAACCGGCTATAGTTACTAAAACTAAGATCAATACATACAGATAAACTTTTTTAGGTACTTTTACTGTGAATTTTGGAGCTTTTACTTTGGTAACTGCTTCCTCAACAACTACTTTCTTTGCGACAGTTTTTTTGGTTCTTATTTTTTTAGCCATAATTAATGGTACACAATAATTACCAAAAATCAACAACAACTAAAATAAACCTACTTCATTATATTAATATAATGAAGTATTTAAGGTATCGGAAAGCGAAGCGCGAGTTTTTTGACTCTTAAATGAATTTCCTTCATTTTTTTGTGATTCCTCATCTCGCGCTCAAACTTAGCCAAATAATCTTTCCTTTCATCTTTGCTTGTTGGTAATCTGTATTCTTTTATCAGATCGATAACTTCCAATATCACTCCACCAATAAATTTCATTTCTTTCTCTTTCATTCCTCGACTTGTAGTTGGAGCTGTCCCCAGTCTAACACCTGATGGGTAAAAGGGAGAAGACGTTTCATCTGGAACTGTGTTTTTATTTAATGTTAGGCCGACCCAATCAAGAGCTTTCTGGGCAAACACCCCTGAGCCCGCTCCTAGTACATTAGTTAAATTTACAAGTAATAAATGATTTTCACTACCTCCACCGACTAATTTTAAGCCTCCGTCCATCAGTGCCTTAGCTAATGCTCCTGAATTTTTCACAACCTGTGACGCATATTTTTTAAAAGACGGTTGAGATGCTTCAAATAATGCTAAAGCAATTCCTGCAGTTGTATTATCATGTGGTCCTCCCTGAAGACCTGGAAAAATCGCCTTATTAATTTTGTCACCAAGTTCTGGATCTTTTTTTAATCCTTTTTCAGTAACCATAATCATCGCTCCTCTTGGACCTCTTAAAGTCTTGTGAGTGGTGGTCGTCACAATATGAACGTATGGAACTGGTGATGGATGTACACCTCCCGCAATAAGACCCGCAACGTGGGCGATATCGGCGACCAGATAAGCACCAACTTCATCAGCGATCTCGGCAAATTTCTTATAATTAAACTTGAGCGGATAAGCAGTGGCTCCTACCCAAATTAGTTTTGGTTTATGAAGTTTTGCCAATCTTCTGATTTCCACATAATCAAATAGATCGTTATTTTCATAAACATTATCTTTCTTTAAAGAATATTGAAATGGTTTATAAAAAATACCGGTTGCCGAAACCGGATGTCCGTGGGTCAAATGTCCCCCTGCAATCAAAGCCTGCCCCATGATAGCATCTCCAGGGCGACAGGTCGCCAAATAAACAGCTAAATTTGCGGGTGAACCAGAATATGGCTGAACATTGACAAATGGAACACCAAAAAGCTTTTTGGCTCTTTCCTGGCATAAAATCTCCAGATCATCAACATTTTCATTACCACCATAATATCTTTTTTTTGGGTAACCTTCAGAATATTTATTGACAAAGTATGAGGATAAAACCTTTCTAACTTCCCCAGACGCGTAGTTTTCGGATGGGATTAATTCGATACCTTCTTTTTGCCTTTTTTCTTCTTTCTTAACCAGATTATAAATTTTTGTATCTTTCATGTAATTAAAATTTAAATTAATAATTAGAGAAAAAATTCGATACTGGTTAAGTTGTTTATGTCATGTTAGGTAACATCATAAACAAATGTTTTTTATATTTCAAGAGCAAAGAATTAAGATAGGAAGTATAATATTGTTATGATTCAATTGTTAATTGGTGCCAATGTCTTGATGATTGTTACTTTTCTATTAAAATATTCCAAAATACCTCCTCAGATTCCCCTATTTTATTCTCAACTTTGGGGTGAAGGTCAATTGGCAGACTCTTGGATGATCTTTATCTTGCCAGCAGTTATGACCCTTCTGTATTTTGTGAATCAATATATTTTTAATAAATTTTATTATGAAAACATTTTTATAAAAAATATTTTTTACTATCTCAATCTTTTTCTTATAATAAGCTTTAGTTTAGTTTTTATTAAAATTATTTTTTTAGTTTCATGAATTTTATTATTTTATTAGTTGCAACAATTTTTTCTTATCTCCTTACTATTCCAACAATAATACTTGCTAAAAAATTTCATTTAGTGACTGATTCTAAAACCAGAAGTCACCCTGCCCATACTCACATTGGAATTATTCCTCGAGCCGGTGGTTTACCTATTTATCTATCAATTCTTTTTACATCACTCATATTTTTACCAGTTAGTAAAATTATTTTTGGAATATTATTTGCTAGTTTTTTTTTAATCATTCTTGGTTTATTTGACGATGCATACGATCTTTCTCCATATTTAAGATTTATCGTAAATATTTTAATTTCCGCATTGGTAATTGCTTTTGGACTGGGAATTCCTTATATTTCAAATCCTTTTGGAGGGGTGATAAGGTTGGATTTTTGGCAAATTTCCATTAATTTTTTTGGGGCTCACTCTATTTGGATAATCGCCGATCTATTGGCAATAATCTGGCTCACATGGTCAACAAATATGATTAACTGGAGTAAGGGAGTTGACGGTCAATTGCCAGGATTTGTTGCCATCACCGCAATATTTTTAGGATTAGTATCGCAGCGATTTACCAGTCATGATATTTCGGCACAATCGGTAACATTTTTAAGTTTTATTGTGGCAGGTGCCTATCTGGGTTTTCTGCCTCACAATTACTATCCTCAAAAAATTATGCCAGGATATGGTGGTGGAGCTCTTGCTGGTTTTCTACTTGGAATCCTTTCTATTCTTTCTTTTGGAAAAGTAGGAACGGCAGTTCTTATTTTGTCAATTCCACTAATTGACGCTACATACACGATGATTAGACGATTAAAAAATAAAAAATCTCCATTTCGAGCCGATTGGGGACATTTTCATCATAGACTTATGGAGATAGGTTGGGGAAAAAGAAGAATCGCCTGGTTTTATTGGATAATTTCACTGATTCTTGGAGTTGCAAGTTTGTTTTTGAAAGGAATTGAAAAATTAATCGCTTTTATCCTAGTTGGGGCTTTACTTCTAACCTTCATGTATATAATTGAAGAAATGAAAAAGCAAAACAAAAAATTAATCTAATTACCTAATTGATCTAATTTCTAATAAAATTCCAAGTATTCCAAACAACAATCAATTACCAATAAATCAATATTAAAATTTGTTTGTTTCTTAGTATTTGGTCATTGGTTATTACTTAGGTTAATTAGAATAATTAAAAATTAGAAATTCTATGAAGTATTTCATCAAAACATTTGGTTGTGTCCAAAATCATGCTGACTCCAAAAGAATCAGTTCTTATCTGGAGGCTCAAGGAATGAAGCCAGCCAAATCTTATGAAACTGCAGACTACATTGTCATCAATACCTGCATGATCCGAGAATCAGCCGAGAATCGTGTTTATGGTCTTATTAATAATCTTAAAAAAATGAAGAATGAAAAATCAAAAATGAAAATTATAGTTACCGGCTGTATGTCTGGGATGGCTGTCAAAGATAAAACCGGAAAATTTTTAAAATTATTAAAAAGTCGAATGCCAGGAGCTGATGAATTTATACCAATTGATGAAATTGGTTTTGACACTACTCCACTTACTACTAACGAAAAGACTGCATTTGTCCCTATTTCAAATGGCTGTAATAATTTCTGCACTTATTGTGTCGTTCCCTATACTCGCGGTCGGGAAAAAAGTTTACCATACGAAGATATTATTGACGAATGTAAAAAACTAAAAAAATTAGGATACAATAATGTCACCCTTCTTGGTCAAAACGTCAATTCGTATGGAGCAGATTTAAAAATTAAAAATCTTAAACCCATTTACGTCAAACATTTGGGTCGACATCGAATTCCAACATTATTTCCCTACCTACTTGAAGAAGTCGCCAAACTTGGTTTTGATAAAGTTGATTTTACTTCCAGCAATCCTTGGGATTTTTCCGATGAATTAATTGACGTCATTGCCAGAAATAAAAATATTACCCGAACAATTCATCTTCCCGTCCAGTCTGGAGACGATAATGTTTTAAAAAGAATGAATCGTTGGTACACAGCGGACGAGTACCTCGCTCTAATATCAAAGATCAAAGCTCAAATATCAAATATAAAATTCACTACGGACATCATCGTTGGGTTTTGTGGAGAGACAGATGGTGAGTTTAAAAATACAGTTAAACTTTGTAAAAAGGTTGGTTTTACTTGGGCTTTTGTTTCAGTTTATTCAAAGCGCCCAATGGCAGTTGCGTCAAATAAAATTTACGAGGACGACGTCCCTCACACCGTAAAAGACAAACGCTGGAAGATACTCGATGACCTAATCAACAAACCGCATTTGAAGAAAAAAATCAAATAAAACTTAAATTGCCTCCCATCTATTGAAAACTCCCTGTATGTTTCCGAATTTTTGATTTATCGCGTAATCAAAAAGTCCCGGATAGTTTTTAAAACTATCACCTGACGTGAAAGAAAAATAATCTTTTCCAAAGACCTCTGTCAATACCATAGGTGGTACAAAGAGAGCATTTTGTTCAATTGTTTTAGCTGGAGAAATAAATCCTGCATTGGCAATTTCCCACCAAGTAGTTTGGTTGCCTTGCGTATATCGGATGGCACAAAGAGGACTGTCCATAGTTGGATTAGCATTTCTCCAATTTATTCCTCCAAGCCATTTATCGTCGGCGATTTCATCTAACGACATTATAGGTATGCTCCCTGCTGGCATTTTTTCAACAAATTTTGGTGACGTATAAGCTCCATTTATTGCCTGAGGTACAATCGTAAGAGAAGGAAATATACTTTCAATTGGTCTATTACCTATTAAAACAGGGAAAAGACCATCGACAGAAGTTGATTGAATAAGTTTTTCTGTATCAATCTCTAAAACTACTGCAGGTTGAGGGATAACTTTACCAGATTCTCTATACATATATTCAACATTTAATAATCTGTCTTCAACACGGTGGGTAATAAAAGGATGTGATCCCTTTTGATAGAAAGGTTCAAGACCATAAAGAATATTGCGAATGTGATCTAACCATCCTTCACGAATATTTGGAATTAAATACATCTTTTCGACAAAACTATCAACAACTTTTTTTAATTTTTTATTATTAACAGGTACTTCTCCATTATCTAAAGCCCCTAATATTGAACTTAATTCATCAGAAAGAATATATCTACCATTTTTGAGTTGTAAAAAAATTTCAATTCCAATCTTGTTTATATCTAATCCCTCTGATCTGTTTTGGTGTACTATTTGCTCTGCATCAATCTGGGGACCGGAGAAAATAAACTGTTGTAAATTTCCTAATTTCATTCCAAGAGTCTGCATAAAAGCGGAACTAAATGAACTAAAATACCTTTATCAGTTGAAACATTTCCCAAAAAATGAGCATCGGTTGGAATTAATTTTTCCCCTCTCTGAAGATTTTCAAGAGCCTTTCCACCACTTACGTGATATACAGTTTTTGGATATGGTAAAACGTCTGCTTTATCTGTCAGGAATACATTCGGACCATAATAATAATCTTCCATTGAAACACCAATGCTATCATATAATAATGACTTGAGGGTTTTATGATTAGTTTGCTTTGCCATACGCCCTCCTGCATCTTCTAGGATCTTAACAAGTTTTCCATATTCGTTGATTCCAGGTGACACAAGTTGTTCATGTTTTTTTGTTATTATTGTTTGTGGATTTATTTCCGCTCTCATATTCACGTATTATAGGATATTTAACTAAAAATCTCAATATTTCCTTAAACTGTAGCTTTTTGAAGTAGTTTTTTTATGCTTTCTTTGAATGTTGGTAAATCTTCTTTGATTGTATCCCAAACAATATTCAAATCGACTCCAAAATATTCATGAATAATAAAATTTCTCATTCCAATCACTTTTTCCCATTCGATATCAGGATTTGATTCAATAAAATTTTCATCTAAATTATTTGCAGCTTCTCCAATGACTTGAAAACTCCGCAGAACTGCGTCGTGAGTTTTTTTATCAGCAACAAAATCATCTGACGAAGTAGTATTTTTTATGTAGTCTTCGATATTTTTAATTGCTTCTAAAATATGATTGAGAAATAACAAATTATTTTTTTTCATATTTGATAAATAACCCTTTCATCTTTTAAAATATTATTTTTTAACATCGGGTTGATACTTCCATAAGTTATTAAATCTACCGATTTTTTTAGAGTAGCCTTAAGATCTATCTGCATTCCTGCCATATCAAAAAGGGTTGTCCCTTTGGCTGGCTCAATAAGTATATCAACATCACTTTTTTCATTATCCTCCCCCCTTGCATAAGACCCAAAAAGAGCTATTTTTTTTACCCTATAGCCTTGAAGAATTTCAATAATATTATTTATATCTAGTTTCATACATAGTAAATTATATCATGTAACAAAAAATTAAATAATTTTTCTTTTTGTACTTCTCTCTAAGTGAACCAGGATTTCGTAAGGGATTGCACCGATAATTTTTGCAGAATTTTCAACGTTGTTTTCATTATTGCTATTTGAGAAAATTATTACTTCATCACCCACTTTTATATTTTTTATTCCTGATACATCAACTGTTGATATATTCATACTAACCCGACCAATAATTGGACATAATTGATTTTTTATCAAAACCATTCCTTTATCTGATAATCTTCTATCGACTCCGTCGTTATACCCAATTGGGAGTATCGCAATTTTTCCATTGTTTTTTGCCTCGAAAGTGAAATCATAACCAACTTTTTCTCCTTTAATTATTTTTTTAACCTGCACAACATGAGTCTTCAATTGAAGAACCGGCTTTAACCCTTTATTATTTATAGAATTAATTCCATACAAAGCCAACCCAGCCCTTGAAACATTTGTTATATTTGAAAGTTGTATTTTGTGACTGTTTATAAGTCCAGAAGAATTACCAAAATGAATGAATTTAGGAATAATTGAGTGTTTTTTCAAAATACTAATCGCTTTTTTAAATTGATCAATCTGCTTTTTTGTATCAATATTTTTTGGATCTTCGGCTAGAGCTAGATGTGACACTAAACCATCAATATGATTCTTTTCTTTCGTTGACAAATTTCCTAAAAAATTTTCTAGCTCATCAACTCTTACTCCTTCTCTATGCATTCCTGTATCGACAAATAAATGTATCTTTGCTTGAGGTTGATACCTTAGTATTCCTCGAAGTTGTTCTAAATCAAAGACTGAATATGAAAATGGCAATTTTTTAATTGATAAATTTTCCGGATTAACATAACCCGTAATCAAAATTGGGGTTTTAATTTGCGCCCTTAATAACTGATAAGCTTCGTAAATACTATCGACACAAAAAAATACTGGATTTAATTTTTCCAAAATTGATCCAACCTCAACAATTCCATGTCCATAAGCATTACTTTTTAAAACCGGAGCAATTCGGACATCATGATTAATACTTGAAAGATGTTTATAATTATTGATTAATCTTAAACGACTAATTTCAACAACATTCAATGGTTGATATCTCATGCTTAGAAAGTAGTATAGCAAAACTGTTTTAAAATTTTTTTTGATATAATTTTATTAATGAAACTACTTGTCACAGGTGGAGCAGGATTTATCGGATCAAATTTTATTCTTTATTGGTTAAAAAAATATCCCCAAGACAAAATAATCAACTTAGATAAGCTCACCTATGCAGGTAATTTGGAAAATTTAAAGTCAATTGAAAAAAATCCCAACTATGAATTCGTCCAAGGAGATATTTGTAACCCTCAACTAGTTAACCAGTTAACTGAAAAAACTGATATTATCGTCCACTTTGCAGCAGAGTCGCATGTTGACCGATCAATTCTTGACCCTGCTCCATTTATAAAAACCAATATTGAAGGTACTTATGTTTTGCTTGAATCAGCTTTAAAAAATAAAATTAAAAGGTTTCATCACGTCTCAACTGATGAAGTTTTTGGAGCCTTGGAGTTAAATTCCGAGGAAAAATTTAATGATGCAACTCCTTATAATCCTCATAGTCCCTACTCTGCATCAAAAGCATCATCCGATCATTTAGTCAGAGCATACTTTGATACTTATGAATTACCTATGACTATCTCCAATTGTTCCAATAATTTTGGTCCTCTACAATTTCCGGAAAAATTAATTCCACTTGCCATAACAAATTTAATTGAGGGAAAAAAAGTTCCGGTTTACGGTGATGGGCTTTATGTCCGTGACTGGCTTTATGTCGAAGATCACTGCAGGGCAATAGATTTGATCCTACAAAAAGGAAAAGTTGGAAAAACATATTTGGTTGGTGGATTGACAGAAGATATTGCCAACCTTGATATTATTAAAAAGATTCTAAAAATTATGGGAAAAGATGAAATGCAAATTGAATACGTTAAAGACCGCCCAGGTCATGACCGCCGCTATGCGGTGGACTGGTCAAGAATAAATAAAGAATTAGGATGGAAACCCGAACATAATTTTGATGAATATTTAAGAATAACCGTTGATTGGTATAAAAATAATCAAGAGTGGTGGAAAAGAATTAAGACGGGAGAATATCAAAAGTATTATGAAAAACAATATTCAAAATAAAAAGAACAAGAATAGCAAAAAAATATTTTTTTTCGTTTTTATAACTTTTTTTCTTCTTGTACTTGTTTCTTTTATCATGAAGAATAATTTAGATAATTGTAGAAGTTACTTCCAATTTTGCAAAAATGGCTGGCACTATGAAAAAAACTTTTTAGGACAAAAAGTTAGCATCCATTATAAAATTGATTCAATTACAGGTAAAAGACTTACTATTGGAGGATTAGGATGCGTCTTTGAAGAAGATTCTCCAGAAAATTGGGGTAAACTAGTCATGACTTTACAAAATGCTAAAAAAATCAGACAAGATAACACTACTGCTATTTATGAACTAAGTAACGGACAAATAGGTAAAATAACTAATAAACAAAGACCGTACGCTGATGACATTATTTCATTTGCAGTTTCAAATTTAATTTTTAAAGGAACTAGTTGTGAAATTAAAGGATTAGATAATCCATAATAGTTTGTCATCCCTGACAAAATCACCAATTAAGTTTAATTGAAAAAATATGTTAAAAATAGCTTTAACTGGTGCGGATGGGTTGGTTGGATCACGAATAATCGAACTACTTAAAAATGATTTTGAGTTTATTTCTTTGCCTCAAAAATTGATGGATATTACGGATCGTGTGCAGGTTAATAGCGCCCTAAAAGATTTAGACTTTGACATCTTTTTTCATTTAGCAGCTTACACTAACGTTCCGGGAGCAGAAACAAATCGCGAACTTTGTTTTAAAATTAACGTTGATGGAACAAAAAATGTTTTTGAGACCGTAAAAGAAAAAAATAAAAAATTTATTTATGTTTCAACCGACTTTGTCTTTGATGGTGCAAATCCTCCATATATTGAAGATTCTATTCCAAATCCTGTAGGAGTTTATGCCCAGTCAAAATTTGAAGGGGAAAAAATCATAGGTAGTGAGGCAATGATTGTCAGGATTGCCTACCCTTACAGGGCGGCATTTGAACTGAAAAAAGATTTTTTCCGAACTTTCAAATATTATTTAGAAAATAAAAAACCATTATCAATGATTACAGATTCATTGATGACACCAACTTTTATCGACGATATTGGGAGTGGACTTAAATATTTATTTAATAATTACTCTCCAGAAATTTATCATCTGGTTGGCAGTGAATCAATTTCTCCGTATGAGGCAGCCATCAAAGTGGCTGAAATTTTTGAATTTGATAAATCACTAATCGAAAAAACAACTTATGAAGAATATATAAAAGGAAGGGCTAAACTTCCACAATTTGCAACCATTAAAAGTAAGAAAAATAATTTTTGGAAGATGAAAGGTTTCGAACAGGGTCTAATAGAGATTAAAAGACAATTAACCAAATAAGTTTTTTTCTTAATACTAGAATTTTGTTAGATTGTTCTATTGTTACATTGTTCTATTGCTAAAACAACAATATAACAATGAAGCAATGAAACAATGTTGTCTTTGTTAAGAGTTTTTTGTATTATTTGTTTTTATGACTATCTCAATCGTTGGACATGGATACGTGGGTTTAGTTACCGCCTGTGTGCTAGCCGATTTTGGAAATCAGGTTCATGTTATTGGTCATACTCAAGAAAAAATCAGCAGATTAATGTCGGGAGATCCAATTATTTATGAACCAGGACTTAAAGAAATCTTACAAAAAAATTTATCCGCAAAAAGAATTAATTTTACCTTGGATTATAAAAAACCAATTTCGGAATCTGATATAGTCTTTATTACTGTAGGAACCCCGCCAAAAGAAAATGGCGAAGCTGATCTTTCCGCTGTCATAACAGTCGCTAAAAAAATTGCTCAAAATTTAAAAAAAGAATTTACTGTTGTATCATGCAAAAGTACTGTACCCTTGGGTACCAATCTCGAAATAGAAAAAATAATTAATAAAAATAAATTAGCAGGTATCGAATTTGCTGTTGCCTCTTGCCCAGAATTTTTAAGAGAAGGAACTGCATTAAAAGATACTCTTTTACCCGATCGAATAATTATTGGATCGGAATCTGAAAAAGCTAAAGAAGCATTAATTAATCTTCATAAACCAATTGGAGGAAAAAGAGTTATTACAAATTTAGCCTCAGCTGAACTTATAAAATATGCATCAAATTCTATTCTTGCTACTAAAATTTCATTTGCTAATTTAATTTCTTTTTATTGCGAAAAAACTGGAGGCGATGTTGAGACGGTACTAGACGGCGTCGGACTGGATCATAGAACAGGTCGTAACTTTTTGTTCCCTGGACTTGGATACGGAGGATCATGTTTTCCAAAAGACGTCAAAGCATTACTTGCAATAGGCAATAATTTAGGCGTTGATACTTCATTACTTAAAGCTGTTGAGGACATTAATAAAACAGCCAAAGAAAATATGATAGAAAAGATAGTCAAATATTCACCTGGTAAAAGTATTGCGATCTGGGGACTAAGTTTTAAACCTGATACAGACGATATCCGCGAAGCACCTGCTCTTTATATCATAAGCGCTTTGATTGAAAAAGGTTTTAGTATCAAAGCATTTGATCCAGTCGCAATGGAAAATGTTAAAAAAAGTTTTAAAGGAAAGATTAATTTTGTTGACGATCAATATGAAGCGGTCAAAGATTCCGACGCCCTTTTCGTTGCTACCGAATGGAATGAATTTAAACAAATAGATTTGAATCGAGTGAAATCTTTACTCAAAACTCCGGTGATTTTTGATGGAAGAAATATTTATGACACAGAAACTATGAAAAAATTAGGTTTTAAATATTATTCAGTAGGTAGAGTTTGAAAATTGTTATTTGAAAATCGAAATTAGTAATGGAAATTAGAAATTCGTAAAATTGTTTTCCAATTTCTATTCGCTATTTTCTATTACTAGTCACTAATTTCTAACAACAAATTTCTAATATGAATATTCTAATCACCGGCGGCTCCGGCTTCATCGGAAGTCATCTAACAAAATTTCACCTTTCAAAAAATGATGAAGTAACAGTCGTCGATAACTATGTTACTGGAAGTAAAAAAAATCTGGCGTCAGAAATAAATAATAAAAATTTAAAAATTATTGAAGCTGATATTACTAATTTTGATTTTTCCTCACTGACAACTTTTGATATTATTTACGATCTCGCCTCTCCTGCCTCCCCTCAAGATTTTAAAAATCTATCGATTGAAATTTTAAAAACAAATAGCGTTGGACTAATCGATGTCTTGGATTTTTTCATAAAAAGTAACAGCAAAACATTTGTTTTTTCTTCAACTTCCGAAGTTTATGGCGACCCCTTGGAACATCCGCAAAAAGAAAGTTATTTTGGTAATGTCAATCCTGTTGGTCTTCGTTCCTGCTATGATGAAGGTAAGAGATTTGCGGAAGCATTGATGATGTCATATTTTAGAAGATATGATTGCGATATTCGAATTGCCCGAATTTTTAATACTTACGGACCATTTATGAAACGTGACGACGGACGAGTGGTTTCAAACTTCGTTAATCAAGCCATTAATAATCAACCCCTAACAGCCTATGGTAACGGAACTCAAACTCGCTCTCTTTGCTATGTTTCAGATATGATCGAAGGTTTATATTCCCTAGCCACAACAAAAAATATTTCTGGAGAAATTATCAATATTGGAAATCCTGTTGAAAAGACTATTATTGAAATTGCTGATATAATAAAAAAGTTGACGAATTCGAAATCGGAAATATCATTCAAGGCAATTGGAGCTGATGATCCAAAAAAACGTTGTCCAGATATAACAAAAGCTAAAAAATTGTTAAGTTGGGAACCGAAAGTTGATCTGGAAACGGGCTTAAAAAAAACCATTGAATATTTTAAAAATATATAGGTATGAAAAGAGTTGTTGTTATCGCTCCAACATTTAATGAAAAAGGTGAAATTGAAAATTTGGTTAATAAAGTTTTTGATCAATCAAAAAAAATACCAAATTGGGAACTTTATTTATTGATAGTGGATAGTCGGTCGAAAGATGGAACAATTGAAATGGTAAAAAAGTTACAAAAAAAATTTTCTAATCTTCATTTACTTGAGACGGAGAAGGAAGGGTTGGGAAAAGCTTATTTAAATGGTTTTAAATATTGCGAAGAAAAAATTAATCCTTATTTAGTAATACAAATCGATGCTGACGGTCAACACGACCCTAATAAAATACCCGAATTTGTTAAAAAAATAGAACAAGGATCTGATTTTGTTGTTGGTACCAGATATTCTCAAGGAGGTTCAATTCCAAAAAACTGGGGAGTGCATAGAAAAATATTATCAATAGGTGCTAATTCTGTTATTAAATTTGGATTTATGAAATTAAAAGTAACTGAATGGACAAACGGTTATCGAGCAATTAAATTTTGGCTTGTAAGAAATGCTTACAACTATTTAAAAAATTATTCTGGATATGTTTTTCAAGTAGCTTTTTTGGATTTTGCTATAAAAAATAATGCCGTGATTGGTGAAATTCCAATTCACTTTAAAGAAAGAACGACTGGAATTTCTAAAATAAACGCTTTTCAATATAGTTCTCAAACATTTTTGTACGTCTTCAAGAATTCGTCTTTTATTAAATTCGTCATTGTTGGTTTAATTGGTTTTGCGGTGGATTTTTCTTTTGCTTATTTATTTATAAATAAATTGCATGTAGCTAAAACACCTGCCAATATGTATAGTGCTGAGATAGCCATATTTTTCAATTTTATGTTAAATAATTTCTGGAGTTTTAAACATAAAAAAATCGACGGAGGATTTCTTGCCTACTTATGGAAGTTTATTACTTTTAATTTTGTATCTTCTGGCTCAATCATCATTCAAGGAGTTGGACTTAGCTTGGCCTTAAAATTTTTTGGAGATGCACCAAACTCATGGATTATTTATAAAATATTAATCATCGCTTTCGTAATTATCCCCTATTCATACATTCTTTACAACAAGTTCATTTGGAAAAAACGATAAGATACAAATTCTACGAATTTATTCTAATCAATGAATGACTATATATTTGTAGATTAGTATTCATTTGTAGATTAGGATCATTCATTCTTTAGAGGAATATTCAGAAGATACCCAGCCTTCATCAAAGCTTCCTTCAACCAGTCCAATTTGACTACCGTTAAATTTAATTTTATACCAACCCGTTTTTTCTTCCATAAGTTCATATCTTTCTCCGGGCTTCACCTTTGCAGATTCAGAGGCTCCAATTGAACCATCTACCCTGACCCGCAGCCACCCCTGGTCATTAGTCTTTATCTTGATATAAGTCTTGTTTGTCACTGATCCACTGACACTTGCGGTCTTTGTTTTATCATCAGGTTCTTTGGCAAATGATGAGCTTTGATCTATCGCCAACTTAAAAATTGCACTAACACGATAACCTGGATCTACATTAATTTTTTGTGTTCTCCTAAAAAAACCCGGCATAAATACAGACACTTCGTGATCACCTCTTAAAACATTTTCCATTAAAGCCGGGGCGACTCCTTTTTCATCGCTATCCAAAGTAATTATTGCTCCTTGTGGTTCTGTTTCGACATAAATTTCACCCGTATCTGAATTGGATGGTTTTTTAGCCATCTTGGTTGTTGTAAAAATTTCACCGGCTGAGGCAATATCCGATGAACCTAATTCCCGATTCACATAGGTTAGGGAATTTTTATAAACACTTACTTTACCGTTCCAAGAAGCTGTATCCGTTGCAGTTGTTTCAGGAATTAATTTTAATAGATAATCCCCTACTTTATATTTATCCTCAAAAGGTGTTTTTCCGATAAATGTACTATTGATAAAAACACTTGCTGTTGGTGAAGAAATTATTTTTATTTTTCCGTATTCATTTTGTTTGTCTAAAATAAAAAATCGTACTGCAACAAAACCGATAAACAATAATACCAATATCAACAGCAATGATAATTTACCCCTCATATTCGTCATGCATTCATTTTAGGCGAGTTTGTAAAATAATTCAATACTTAAGCGAGCTTGATCAGAAAGACTCCGATGAGCATTATCAAACTGCCGATCCAAACTTCGCGTTTTGGTTTGTCACCAAATAATAACCAACTTAATAATAGTACAAACAAAATTTCTAATTTTTTTACGCCAGAAACTAGTGCTAATGCACCAGTTGTAATTCCATAAAGCCAAAATAAAGATAAAATAACATAAATAAAACCATTTAAAAATAGTGAACATAAGTTAATTTTTAGATCAATTATCCATTTTCTATCATGTCGACTCATATATCCGGCAAGTAAAATTGCCGTCAAAATATTTTCCCAAAATAATAAGAATGACTGATTAATAGGTTTAAAGTTCATTAATCCAATTTTGTCAAAAACTGAAGTAACCGGCATTATTAGCATTGCCATCAGATAATGAAAAGTATCTTTGTTAATAAAGATTATTTTAAATGGACTTAATAAGCCTTCTTTTGCTTCTTTTATTTTTAAAAAATAACCTCCAAATATGATTAACACCAATCCCAAAAAAGGCATTATTCTTATTTTTTCATTTAAAAATATGAGTCCAAGCACATATTGAACAAAAACACTAAAAAATGCCAAAGGAACAATCTCTGATATTAATTTACTATTTTTGAGTGAACGAAGACTCAAAGTTTTTACATAAGCAAATACAACTACCGATATAAATGTTGCCACAAAAAAGGACGTGTTTAATTTTGGCCAACCATCCTTAAGAGCTGGATAAATTAAAAACGGAATCGAGAAGGCGAAAAGGGACCATGATACAAGAGAAGCGTTTATACTTTTTAATGCTTTTTTATTTAAAATCACCGATACAGCCGAAGTTAGAGCACATCCTAATGAAAACCAAAACCACATATTTTGTATGTACAGTAAATTAATTAACTAGTCATTTAATATTTTAATGTTAAATTCATCAAAAGATTTTATTTGATAATTAGGGTTAATATTTTTTGGAAGTACAGAATGTTTTGAAGGAACCAAAAGTATTTTCAAACCAGCTTTACTAGCGGCTTTTACCCCATTCTCTGTATCTTCTATCACCAAACACTCATTCTTACTGTGTTTCCCAAAATTATCATTCAAATATTTAAATGCCATTTCATAACACTCTGGGTTTGGTTTGCCATGTTTTACTTCGTCCCCTGAAATCACAAAATCAACAAATTTTTTTAATTTAAATTTATTTAATATAACATCTATATATTTTTTTGAGCCAGAGGAAACAATTGCAATAATTTTATTTAGTTCTTTTAGTTTATTGAGTAAATTAATTGCTCCAGGTAACAATATTGTTTCCTTTGTCACTAACTTTAGAAACAACTCCTCCCTAACTTTAATTAAGTTTTTTAAAGGCAATTCTATCTCCGAAATATTAGTTGAATCTCTTTTGATTCGTAAAATGTCTGAAACTCTCCTTCCCATAAAATCTACGTTTTTAGCTTTTTCTTGAATTAAATTATAGTCAAAACCAAATTTCTCAAATGCTAGTTGATTCGCCTTTAAATGAAGTGATAGTGAATCAACAAGGGTATCGTCTAAATCAAAAAATACTGCCTTGATCATGCTTAATATTTTATCATTTTTGACTTTCAAAAAAAGCATGTTATAATTTCTTTATGTTAAAAGTACTATTCGGAACCAATTCGTCTAGCAGGCGACTTTACGGGGAGGGTAGTATTTTTATGGTCTAAAGAGTAAAAACTAATTACCAATCCCCGCCCAAGCAAAGGCGGGTTTTTTTATGGCCCAAATTATAAATTTAAAAAATAATATGAAAAAACTTTGGACAAAAGACGGAAATAAAACAGACAAACTTGTTGACAAATATTGTTTTAATGAAGGAGCTTTATTTGATAACGACTTGATCGTCTATGATCTCTATGGATCAATCGCTCATGCAAAGATGCTAAAAAAAATCGGAATACTTAACAAAAATGAATTTAATAAATTAAAAAAAATATTGATTGAAATCATTAGTTTGTACAAAAATGGGAATTTTGCAATTACGCAAGAAGATGAAGACGTTCATACTAAAATTGAAAATTATTTGACTGAAAAACTTGGTGGCTTAGGTCAAAAAATACATACTGGACGAAGTCGAAATGACCAAATTTTAGTTGACTTACGTCTTTATAGTAAAGAACAATTATCAAACACAAACGTATTAATTAATCAATTAATCGATACATTTTTGGAATTTGCAAAAAAATATGAATTCGTGCCGATGCCAGGGTACACCCATATGCAAAAAGCAATGCCATCATCAGTCGGTATGTGGGCTGGTAGTTTTGCCGAACAATTAATTGACCAACTAGAAATTCTAAAATCAGTTTATAAACTTAATGACCAATCCCCTCTTGGAAGTGGTGCAGCTTATGGAGTTTCTCTTCCAATCGATCGAGAATTAACAGCAAAACTTTTAGATTTTTCCAAAGTTCAAAATAACTCTCTGTACTGCCAAATTTCCCGACCAACCATTCAATTGTCAATTGTCCAAGTATTAACACAAATAATGTTATGTGCTTCCCGATTTGCCCAAGATTTATTACTTTTCACAACAAGTGAATTTAATTTTTTTGAAGTTGACGAATCCATTTGTACTGGATCAAGCATTATGCCTCAGAAAAAAAATCTTGATCTCATGGAATATGTCCGGGCAAAAACTCACACTGTTATAGCTAATCAGCAACAAATATCAACAATTACAGCCGGCTTGCCATCTGGATATAATGCTGACTTTGGTCAAACAAAAAAACCTTTAATAGAATCATTTAAAATAACTTCTCAAACAATTGAAGTATTAATACTTACAATTAATTCAATTAAACCAAAAGTTGAAGACTTAATCAAAAGCTGTTCACCTGAAATTTACGCAACTCATTTTGCCTATGAGTTGGTTAAAAATGGTATGCCATTTCGAAAAGCTTATTTGGAAATTAAAAAAAACTTAAAAAAAATTAAGTCCCCCAATCCGATTGCTTTTTTGAAGCAGTCTAATCACTCCGGTGGAACCAATAATTTAAAACTCAGGCGAGCCAAGTAATTTCGCAAACCTTAATTATTATTTATATTTTTTTATTATGAAAAACAAAACAAAGTATATTAAAGTTGCTTCTTACGAGGCGCAAACGGGAAAGGCAAAAAAAGTTTTATTACTTTATTCAGGAGGTCTTGATACCTCCGTCATGCTCAAATGGATTCAAGATCAGTATAAGAGCGAGGTTATCACGCTGACTCTTGATATTGGTCAGCAAAAAGATGATTTGGAGGCAGTTAAAAAAAAGGCTTTAAAATTTGGAGCTGTCAAAGCTATTGTCCTTGATGCAAAAGCCGAATTTGCAGAACAATTCCTGGTAAAAGGAATTAAGGCTAATGCTTCCTATCAGGGCGACTATCATTTGTCTACCCCGATGGGCCGGGCAGTGCTTGCCAAAAAAGCAGTTGAGATTGCAAAACTTGAAAATGCTGACGCAATCGCTCATGGTTGTACTGGAAAAGGTAATGACCAGGTCCGCATTGACGGATATATTTTAACTTTTGATCCATCAATAAAAATCATTGCCCCTGTCCGTGAATGGGCGATGGACCGAAATGAGGAAATAAAATATGCACAAGCTTATGGAATTCCAATTCCTGCCAGTATCGATTTTCCATACAGCGTTGATGACAATATGTGGGGAATGACCTGGGAAGGTGGAGAAATAGAAGAGCCAAATCTAGTTGCTCCAATCGAAAATTTCTTAACAACATACACTTTGGCAAAAAACGCACCAGATAAAGAAGAATTTATCAAAATATTTTTTGATAAAGGAATTCCAACAGCAATTAATGGTGAAAAAATGCCACTTTCCAATTTAATTGAAAAATTAAATAAAATTGCAGGAAATCATGGAGTTGGTGTCGTACACATGTTTGAAGACCGCTTGGTTGGACTCAAAAATGGTGGAATCTATGAAATGCCTGCTGCCCATGTCTTAATCAAAGCCCACAAGCATTTGGAAAAATATGTTTCAACCAGAATGTTAAATGAGCTAAAAGAAACAATGGATACAAAGTGGGCGTATCTTTGCTACGCGGCTATGTGGTATGACCCTGTGATGAAAGCAATTAACGCTTTCAACGATAAAGTTAATGAAAAAGTGACCGGTGAAGTGACGGTAAAACTTTATAAAGGGAGCGCTAAACCTGTTGCAATGAAGTCAAAATATGGACTAGACCACACTTCGTTTAATAACAACGAGGGTTATGGTTTTAACGTCAATGCCAGTGCCGGGTTTACCGAAATTTATACATTACAAATGAAGTTAGCAAATCAAAAAAAATGAAAAAAGATTTTCTTTCCATTACCGATCTTTCAAAAAAAGAAATCATTTATTTGGTTGATCTTGCTATAAATTTAAAAGAAGAACTTATAAGTAATGGTGAAAATATTCCGTATTTAAAAAACAAAACCTTGACGATGATTTTTGAAAAACCATCACTTCGAACTCGCGTCTCTTTTGAAGTTGCCATGACTCAGCTGGGCGGACACGCTATAAACCTCAGCCCAGCTGATATTGGTATTGGAAAGCGAGAATCGATAGCAGATGTTTCTAAAGTTATATCGTCCATGACTGATATTATTATGGCGCGTGTTTTTAAGCACTCTTTAATTGAGGAATTAGCAATACACTCATCTGTCCCTGTGATAAACGGTCTTTCAGATTTAGAACATCCTTGTCAGATTTTGGCAGATTTATTGACTATTTATGAAATTAAGAAAAATTTTGATGGATTAAAAATTGCCTACCTAGGTGATAGCGAAAATAATGTAACCCATTCGCTGGCTTTAGCATCAGCTATTTTGGGAATAAATTTTATAACCGCCTCACCTAGTGGGTATTGGACGAAAAAAAATATTTCTCAAACAGCAAAAAAATTTGCCAAAAAAAATAATTGTCAAATTATTGAAACCGATGACCCAATAAAAGCCGTCAAAAATGCCGATATTATTTATACAGATACTTGGATAAGTATGGGGGATGAAAGCGAAAAAGAAAAACGACTAAAAATTTTTCCAAAATACCAAGTAACAAGTAAGATTATGAGCTTTGCTAAAAAAGACGCTATTTTTATGCATGATATGCCAGCCTACAGAGGTCAAGAAGTGACCGCAGAAGTCATTGATGGAAAACAATCGGTTATTTTTCAACAAGCCGAAAACCGACTCCACGCCCAAAAAGCATTATTGGTTTACCTGTTAAATAATTCCAAACTGAGCTAAATTCTGTTATCATATAAAACAATGATTAAAGAAGAAATATTGAAAAATTTGAAGATAGTTTTGAAAAAAATTGGTGCTACTGACGTGGAACCAACTTTGGAAAAACCAGCTAATTCTGATTTTGGCGACTATTCGACCTCACTACCTCTCAAACTTACAAAACAATTAAAGAAAAACCCAATGACTATTGCCGAGGAAATTGTAAAAAATTTTCCAAAAAATGATCTGATTGAAAAAATAGACGTGATTAAACCAGGCTTTATCAACTTTTGGATCTCGAATGTACAGTTAATTAATCAACTGTACATTACTGTTAAGAATGACCTTAATTATCCTGAATATCATCTTGGAAAAAATAAAAAATTGATGGTTGAGTTTGCCCACCCAAATACTCATAAACTTTTTCATATTGGTCATCTCCGAAATATTTCAACAGGTGAAGCTCTCGTTCGAATATTTGAGGCGGTTGGAAATAAAGTTATCAGAGGAAACTACGAGGGTGACGTTGGATTACATATTGCCAAATGTCTATACGGAATTCAGAATTCAAAATTCATAATTCAAAATTTAAAAACATTACAAGAACGAATTGAGTTTATCGGAAAAATGTACAGTGCCGGAACAAAAGCATATGAAGACGACCCAAAAGCGAAAGAAGAAATCTTAAGAATTAATAAGATGATTTACGATCGGGATCCTGAAATTATGGATTTATGGACAGAAACCAGAAAGTGGAGTCTTGATTATTTTGATCTTAATTACAAAAGATTTTATAGTTATTTTGATAGGCTTTATTTTGAAAGTGAAATACATAAACGAGGACTGGAAATATCAAAAGAAATCTTAAAAAAAGGAATTCTTGAAGAAAGCCAAGGTGCCGTAGTCTTTAACGGTAAAAAATATGGATTGGACACCCGAGTATTTATTAATTCTTTAGGATACCCAACGTATGAAGGAAAAGAGTTAGCTCTCGCCGAAAAAGAATTCTCTGATTTTGGAGAATTGGATAAAATTATTCATACCGTAACTCCTGAGCAAACAAGTTTTTTTAAAGTCACTTTTAAAGTTGAAGAACTGATTGACGAAAAAAAATATAAGGGCAAACAACTTCATCTTGCCTACGAATGGGTGAAATTAAAAGCCGGCAAAATGTCTTCCCGTGAAGGGAATATAATTGAGGCAAATTGGCTGATTGATGAAGTTAAGAAAAAAATTGCTGAAAAATTTAAATGTAATGAAGAAACAACAGAAATTCTTGCCGTTGCCTCAGTCAAATATTCTTTCTTAAAAAATGGCACTCAAACAATTATTCATTTTGATATTGATGAATCAATAGCAGTTGATGGAAACTCTGCGCCATATTTAATTTACACTTATGTACGTTGCCAATCAGTTCTTAATAAAAGTGATTTTAACAATGAAACCCGACTTCGCCTTTCAGGATTCGACGGACAAGCAATTAAACAATTGAATAATGACGAATCAAACGTCTTACGTCTCATCAATCAATTCCCCGAGATAGTTCAGCAATCAGCCATCCAACTGTCCCCTAATTTAATCGCAAATTACCTTTATGATCTTGCCCAAAAATATAATTATTTTTATCAAAAAAATAAAATACTGGAATCGGATGAAAAGATAAAACAGTTTAGATTGATGTTGACAGCTGCGACTGGAAAAGTGATTAAAGAAGGATTATATTTACTAGGAATAAAAACCGTAGACAAAATGTAAATTGATCTAATTAACCTAATTGATCTAATTATTCTAAATAGATCCCAATTTTAATTTTTGAAATTTAGTCATTGGAGTTTATTTAGAAATTAGGTAATTAGAAATTAGAAATTAACGCCATGTTTTACATCTGTTCAAATTGTGGCTTTGGCTCTGGTTCTTGGATTGGTAAATGCCCGGACTGCGGTCGTTGGAATACCCTTAAAGAAAAACCCGAATTCGCTAAGTCTTCGTCGGGCAAGAAAGGCGAAGCTGTAAAAAAAATTACAATCACTTCACTATCAAAAGTTAAATCATCAACAAAGTCACGCCTTTCGACAGGTATCTTTGAATTTGATCGAGTTTTGGGTGGTGGAGTCGTCCCCGGTGAAGTGATATTACTGACCGGACAACCGGGAATTGGCAAATCAACTCTGGTTCTTCAGGCTTTTCAAAAACTCAAAGTTTTGTATATTTCCGGCGAGGAGTCAGCCGAACAAGTAAAAAATCGCGCTGAACGTCTTTTGGTAAACCTTGATAATCTTTCCTTTTCCTCCGACTTGCAAATTGAAAGCATTACTCAAAGTTTAGACGAATTAAAAGATCAGATTGAAATTGTGATTATTGATTCTGTCCAGACAATCTATTCAAAGGATGTCGAGGGACCAGTTGCCGGAGTTGCTCAACTTAAAGAAGTGACTAAAAAAATTGTTAACTTTGCTAAACAATCAAATCTGCCTATTTTACTCATTGGTCATATTAATAAAGAAGGCGACGTTGCTGGTCCCAAAACTCTTGAACATTTTGTTGACTGCGTCCTGGAAATTGAGGGAGAAAAAGTTTCAAACTTTAGACTTCTTAGGGCTTCAAAAAACCGTTTTGGATCAACTGACGAGATCGGTATTTTTGAGATGAAACAAAAAGGAATGAGCGAAGTCAAAAATCCTTTGGTGTTTTTAGAAACTGATAAAAAACTTGAACCGGGAAAAGCAATTGTTGGAGTGTCGGAAGGAAACCGACCTTTCTTTTTTGAAATCCAAACATTGGTAGTACCTTCCAATTTTATGAATCCCCGTCGAGTCGTCAAGGGTTTGGATTTTAATAAAGTGCAGTTATTACTGGCAGTTGTGAAAAAAAATATTAATTTGCCTCTTGATCGCTATGATGTTTTTGTCAATGTCGTTGGCGGTGTTTCGATCAAATCAACCGCCGCCGACCTAGGACTCATCGCCTCTCTTATCTCTTCATTCAAAAATATTGCTCTCCCAGCCAATTCTTTATTTGTTGGAGAAGTTGGACTACTTGGAGAAATTAGAACATCGTATATGGAGGATAAAATTATTGAGGAATCAAAAAGACTAGGTTTCAAAAAAATATATTCTTCAAAATTAATCAAAAACGTCAAAGAATTTGCAAAAAAATTGTAAGATGACACTGTAGTGGTGCGATTCATCGCACGATAATAATCATTACGGCGTCTTTTTAAAAAATGTTTTTTCAATACTTATCTTTTTTCCATTTGCTCCCAATAAATTGATTATTATTTTATTTTCTCCTTCTTTCAACGAAAGCTCATATTCAAAGACGCCTTCTTTGTTTTGGTAAATACGCTCTCCTGCAATTGTAATACTGGTATCTTTGTCTGTTTTTCCAGTAATTTTGATATTCTTTTCGATAGAAAAATTTGTTTTTGCGGGAGAAATTAAAGTAAAAGCAGGAGGAGAAAAATATGTCTTTAATTGAAAGACAAAATAAAAAACAAAAAATAAACTTAAAATTATTAATCCGATTTTTAAATATTTCTTTGTTTCAGAAGTTAAGTAATTACTCGATACTTTTCTTTTAAATTTCACTTCCTCTTTTCTTTCATAATCTCGTCTAAAAAACGCTAAAATTTTTTTATTATCAAGATTTAATATACGAGAATAGTTTTTAAGAATTCCTGTGATATAAATTTTTGAAGAAAAAAAGTTCCAATCCTCCTCCTCAATCGCTTTTAAATATTTTTCCCTTATTTTTATTTGTTTTTCAATATCACTTAGAAGTAAGCCTTTTTTTTCTCGTTCGTTTTTAAGAATTGATCCAACGGATAACATATAAAATTGACCTAATTGATCTAATTTTTAATTGACCTAAATAATAACCAATCGCCAATTTATAAATTTAGGTATTGATAATTTTTTAGAAATTAGGGTAATTAGAAATTAGAAATTTTATACACGTCCGGTATATTCCCCTGTCTCTGGATTGATACTGATAGTTTCTCCGACTTTGACAAAAATTGGAACCATGACAGTTGCACCAGTTTCAACCGTCACTGGTTTTTTTGCACCCGATACGGTATCGCCTTTAGCGGCATCATCTGCTTGAGTTATTTTAAGACGCACACTCATAGGAGGTCGAATTGTAAGTGGCTTATCATCAAACATATAGACAAACATCTTTTCTCCCTCTTTAAA
This sequence comes from bacterium, assembly GCA_021825445.1. Lineage (GTDB taxonomy): Bacteria > Patescibacteriota > Microgenomatia > UBA1406 > GWC2-37-13 > GWC2-37-13. Next base: position 60,337 of record JAKAHA010000003.1, read on the forward strand.
AAATCTAGAGATGTCTCCAACTACCGAAATTGGGAGGGAAGTTTGTTCAAAAGTCCTCTCATCCATAAAATATAAATTTTCATTATCTTTGTAAATATATTGCATTTCAACCGAAACAACGTCTAAAACTTCAACTTGTTCATTTGATTTATAAGCATATTCAACATTTTTGGCAGTAATTAAATTTTTTAGTCTTGATTTCATGAGGGCAGATCCCTTTCCAGGGCTATAAAAATCTGCTTTTTGAACCTGACAAATACCATCCTGAAAATTGACAAAGTCCCCTTTTTTTAAATTTCCTGCACTTATTCTCATAGTTATTTAAGAAATGTTAATTAACTTTAACTTATCAATTGATTTCACATTTGCCATAATCATGACCAATCTTTCAAACCCAATTCCGGCTCCCGTACAATTTGGCAAACCATATTTTAACGCTTCAATGAAGCCTTTGTCAATCGAATGATTAATCATTTTATTTTTTTTACGTTTTTTTATCTCGCTCTCAAATCTTTCTTCCTGTTGTTTGTAATCGTTTAACTCGGTACAAAAACCACCTACTTCAAGCCCGTTTATATAAAATTCGCATCTTTGAGCCGTTAGACTGTCGTTATTTAATTTAGCTAAAGATGCCATTTGTTTTGGATAATCATAAAGTAAGGTTGGATAACCATTAACACCAAGCTTAGGTTCAATTTCCGTAGCCAATATCTGTGAAAAAATATCTTCGTAGGTTGTCTTATTAATGTTGTAACCTTTTTCCTCCGCTTTTTTAAAAAATAGTTTCTCACTAAACAACTCTGTTTTTGTTATTCCTGCAAATTTTTCAAAAGCTTGGGCAACCGAGTATTTTTCCCACTTCTGGAATAATATTTCTGATTTTTGCTTTGCAGTTTTGATCTTTGATATTTGATCTTTGATATATTGTAATAAATTTAATACTTCATCAGCCAGTTCTAAATAATTGACGCCAACTTTATAAAACTCCAGCATTGTAAACTCCGGATTATGCCAATCGGAGTTTGGTTCGCTATTTCGATAAGCACGCCCCAAATAATAACAATTCCCAATTCCGGCGACCAACAACCTTTTTAAAAAGATTTCTGGAGATGGAGTTAAATATAGTTTTTCCTTTTTATCTAAAAATTTAAAATCGGTTTCAAATATTTCTAAGTACGACTCAGGAATTAGTGCGGGTGATAAAACAGGAATATCGATCTTTAGATAATTATTCTTCTCCATAAATTCATGGATAGCTTTTTCAACTTGAAGATAGATTTTGTAGTTATCTAAGTTTTTGACGGTTGTATTGATTTTCATGGTCAAATTATACATTATATTTCGTAGAGACAAGGCATGCCTTGTCTCTACATCAGACCATCACAACACCAAAATCGTTTGACAAGAAGAAGAAGAAGAAGAAGTAAAATCCAATCATGTCAAATCAAGAAGCAATAAATAATATAAAGTATGCAAGTTCACTTTTTTCAGCTATACGAAAAGCTGGTAAATTAACTGAACATATGGAAAATAGTTTAGCCTCTGATGTAATTAATGATGAAGGAAGCTTAAAAATAAAACATCATTTTGCTACTAGAATTCTCCATGGGCTTGTGTTAATGCTTTTTTCAAAGCAAAATCCTAAACGTCCGGTTCAATAAAATTAAATCTCTCCTTCCAACTCTTTAAGTAGCTCTTTTGCTCTCCCAGAAACTCGTGATGGAGTATTAATTTTGTAAACTACGTATTCGTCACCTTTGCGATTTGATTGAGGATAAGGAATTCCTTGATCATGAAGTTTTACCATTGTCCCCGATTGTGTCCCGGGTCTGATTTTGAGTCTAATAGTTCCATTTATCGTTTGTACGTCAACTGTCCCACCAAGGACAGCGAGAGGATACGATATATCTTTTTCAAAATAAATATCCTGACCTTTACGAGTAAAATATGGATGAGGCTTAACTTTAACCTGAAGATCAAAATCAGAAAATCTGATCGTCATACCATCATCAATTCCTGCTGGAATTTGAAAAGATTTTTCTTCACCTTTGACGATCATCGTTTTTTTAACACCATTAACTGCCTCTTCAAATGTTAAAGTCGTCTCGTAAACGTCTCGACGATGTTGGCGTCTGCCACCACGACCACCAAATGGAGACTGAAATCCAAAAAATTGTTCAAAAATATCAAAAGGGTCGGAAAATCCACCAAAATCAACATTTTCAAAACCTTGTGAAGAAAATCCTCCAAATCCTTCAAAAGGATTTGACTCCCCAGAGTATCCCGATCCAGGATTACCAGCACCTCCACGATTAAAGGCACTTTCGCCGTATTGATCGTACATCTCTCGTTTTTTTGAATCAGATAATACTTCGTAAGCTTTCGTCACTTCTTTAAACTTACCCGCCGCCTCAGCTGTTTTATTACGATCCGGATGCCACTTCAGTGCCGCCCGGCGGTAAGCCGTTTTAATTTCTTGTTCAGATGCACCTTTTGAGACACCGAGCGTTTCGTAATAATCAGACATAAAAATTAGTTCAAATATTAAAAATCAAAGATCAAAAACAAACGCAAAGTCTAAAAACATCAGATTTAAGATTTTAACTTAGATTTGATATTTGATCTTTGCGCTTTGATTTATTTCTTAGTTAACAACCTCTCCTTCCTCCACCTTGTCTTTCTTTTTATCATCAGCTTTAGCTTCTTCTTTCGGTTGTTCACCTTGAGGTCCAGCTTGTGTTCCCGGTTTTGCCTCCTGCTTAGCATAAGCAGCAGCCCCAATCTTTGAAAGTTCGTCGGAAAGTTCTTTTGTTTTTGACTCTATTTCGTCGCGCGTTCCCTTTTCAATCTTTTCCTTGAGCTCTTTAATCTTTTTCTCGACGTTTTCTTTGACGGTCTTATCGACTTTCTCTCCAGCATCCCGCAAAGATTTCTCCGAGATATAGATTATGTTATCAGCTTTATTTCTCACTTCAATCTTATCTTTTTCTTCTTTATCTTTTTCTGCATTTTTTTCTGCTTCTTCCCTCATCTTTTCAATCTCGTCTTTGGTAAGACCTGTAGACCCTGTAATCTTGATAGCTTGCGTTTTACCTGTTGCCTTATCTTTGGCAGTAACAGTTAGTATTCCGTTGGCATCAAGCTCAAAAGTCACCTCAATTTGAGGTACTCCTCGTGGAGCTGGTGGAATTCCGTCCAAGGTAAATCGACCAAGTGACTTATTATCACGGGCAAGTGGTCTTTCACCTTGCAAAACATGAATCTCCACTTGGGTTTGATTATCTCCGGCAGTTGAGAATACCTCAGCTTTTGAATTTGGAACCGTCGTATTTTTCTGGATGAGTGGCGTCATCACGCCTCCTAAAGTTTCCAAGCCAAGAGTTAAAGGAGTGACGTCAAGTAACACAACATCCTTGGTTTCTCCGGTCAACACTCCTCCCTGAATTGCCGCGCCAAGTGCCACGACTTCATCAGGATTGACTCCTCGATTTGGTTCTTTACCAAAAAATTCTTTTACTTTTTCAATAACTTTTGGCATTCTAGTCATTCCTCCAACAAGTACGACTTCGTCAATCTTCCCAACCTCAACTTTAGCGTCTTTAAGAACTGCTTTAACAGGTCCAAAAGTTTTTTCAATAAGATCTCCAACTAACGACTCAAGCTTGTCTCGTCCAATCTTCATCACCAAGTGTGATGGTTGTCCATCTTTTACTGTAATAAATGGAAGATTGACTTCGGTTTCTTTTGAAGTTGAAAGTTCAATCTTGGCTTTTTCAGCTGCATCTCGAAGTCTTTGTAAAGCTTGAGGATCTTTTCGTAAATCTACTCCATTATCTTTTTTAAACTCATCAGCAATATAGTCAAGAATTACTTTATCAAAGTCATCTCCTCCCAAATGAGTATCACCGTTGGTTGCTTTCACTTCAAAGACTCCCTCTCCCAACTCTAGAACAGTTACATCAAATGTTCCTCCACCTAAATCGTAGACTGCAATTGTGTGACTATGTTTTTTATCCAATCCATATGCAAGGGCTGCTGCGGTTGGCTCATTGATGATTCTGACTACTTCAAGTCCTGCGATTTCACCGGCTTGCTTTGTTGCCTGACGTTGTGCATCATCAAAATATGCAGGAACGGTGATAACGGCGCGATCGACTTTTTCACCCAAGTGAGCTTCTGCATCTGTCTTAATCTTTTGCAAAATCATTGCAGAAATTTCCTGAGGCGTATAAGTTTTTCCTCCTATTTCCACATCTGCCATTTGATCTCTACCTTCCACAATTTTATACGGCAACCATTTGGAATCAAATTTGACTGACTCATCAGTAAATCTGCGTCCAACCAGTCTTTTAATTGAGAAAATGGTATTTTTTGGATTAACAACCATCTGACGCTTTGCAACATCTCCAACTATTCTTTTAACTGGATCAACGACCGATGGAATTGTATTTCTTCCTTCTTGAGAAAAAATAACTTTTGGTTTTCCTCCCTCCATCACCGCAACGCACGAATTAGTCGTACCTAGATCAATCCCTATTATTTTAGCCATATTGATTAAAAATTAATTTTTAATAAAATTTAAATTCTAAATACCAAGTTCCAAATAAATTTAGAATTTTTAATTTATAACGTTTAAAACTTATTTGTTATTTGTGATTTAAAATTTATAATTTTTTACTCACTTTAACTTGTGCAACTCTAATAATTTTATCTTCAAACATATAACCTTTTCTCAAAACCTCAACAACCTTACCTTCTTCTTTCCCGGGAACCAACTGAACTGCTTCAGCCGTAACAGGATCATAATCTTTATTTAGAACTTCAATTTCGACCAACCCTGCCTCTTTTAAAATCTGCATAAAATGATCCTTGGAAATTTTTAGACCTGGATCTTTGATAAATAATTCTGCTTTTTCTAAATTATCTAAAAATGGCAGAATTTTTATCAACATGGCTTTATTGGCAATTTTCATCAACTCAAATCTTTCGTCGCCTACTCGCTTCTCTAAATTCTGATAATCGGCTATAGCCCGCAAATATTTATTTTTAAACTCATCAACTTGTTTTTTCAATTCAACAATCTCAAGATTTAATTTTTCAAACTCAAGCTTTTCAGTATCTGTTTTTTTCGTTTCTGTTTTAGTTTGTTTTTTGTCCATAATATCTAAGTAACTAAGTAACTCATAACCAACTAACTGTTATAGTGACTGTTCCTTAACTATCTCGCTTAACAATCCTGAAAAATATCTCACCTGAGGGATCACGTCGTCATAAGACATTCTTTTAGGTCCAATCACCCCAATTATTCCTTTAAGCTTTGTGCCTTCAAACTCCCCGAAAACTGAGGCACAACTATCGAAAGCACTATCGTGAAAATCTTCTTCTCCCAACATATAGTATATTTCATCTTCAAGGGAAAACATATCATTTAATATTTTTTCCCAAAAAGCCACTTCATCAAGCCTTCCAAATAAAGATCGTGACAAATTTAAGTCTAAAAATTCCGGTTCATTGAGTAAATTTGCCATACCCGAATAATAAACGTCACCAAAATTAGTTGTAACTAACGATAACAAACCAGTTTTTTGTGAAAGTACTTTTGTCGCCTGAGAAAGAAGTCGATGTGCTTCTTTTCGTTCATCCCAAACACTGTTTTTGTATGATACTTCATCGACCGTCGACATTTCCTTCTGCTTCATTAAGTGTTTTATATAAAACCTAAATCCTTTAGCAGATGGCACACGACCCGAAGAAAAATGATTTTTTTTCAAATAACCTTTTTTTGCCAGCTCGACCATTTCATTGCGGATGGTTGCCGGTGAAACACCAAGCTTGTATTTTTTTTCCAAGATTTCACTACCTACCGCAATACCTGTTTCGGTATATTCGTGAATGATCACTTTCAAAATGTCAATCTGTCTTTGTGTTAAGTCTTCCACTTTGTCCCGCGAAGCTCTATGTAACTTATTAATTTTTATAGAGCGAAGTGGGATATTTAGCAAATATACATAACGTCTGCTAAAAAGTCAATAGGTATTTTTGTTATAATTTTTTTATATGAAACTCGGTGCGCATCAATCAATTTCCGGCGGATATTCGGAAGCTTTAAAGAGAATTGCCAATATTGGAGGCAACTGTCTGCAAATTTTCTCCTCTTCTCCCCGCGGTTGGTCTTCTTTTCAGATCAACAATGAAGCAATTGAACAATGGAACAATAAAAGAAATGAATTAAATATCGATCCAATTTATTTTCACGCAACTTATTTAATAAATCTTGCCGATGACAGCCGGATCGGACACGCCTCAAAACAATCTCTAATTTCCGAAATGAATCTGGCCCCAAAGCTCGGAATCAAAGGTTCAATCATTCATCTCGGATCTTACAAAGGAGAACCTTCTTCCATAAAATACTCAACCCTCATAACCAACATAAAAGAAATTCTTAACAAAACTTCCCCAAAATCTTTATTTATCATTGAAAATGCCGGAAATAGAAAGATCGGACAGACGTTGGAAGAAATTTCACAAATTGTTAAAGATGTTAATAATCCCCGAGTCAAAATTTGTTTTGACACCTGTCATTTATTTTCAAATGGTTATAAGTTTGAAAATAACAATCAACTTGATAAATTCCTCAATCAACTATCTTCACTACAATTAATTAATCAATTGGAGTGCTGGCATTTGAACGATAGTCGAGACGAATTTGACAGCGGTCATGATCGTCATGATAATATCGGACAAGGGAAAATGAATATTGACGAATTTAAGGTTTTGCTAAATCACCCAAAAACGAAAGACTATCCTTTCATCATCGAAACGCCTGGATTTGATAAAAAAGGTCCCGACCAAAAAAATCTCGATATTTTAAAATCCTTAATCAAATTATAACTTTAACCCTATTCTTGCCACCCTTGTACTAACCTCCGAGGTTAGTACAGCGTGGCAAAATGGAACTTTCAAGAATCGGTACTAAACGCTATAATAACTACATGATCAAACTACCAAAAGAAGTAATTGTGCTAATAAAAAAATTCAAAGACAGTAAATTCCAAATTTATGTGGTTGGTGGTGCTGTTCGTGATGCACTTTTAAACAAACCTGTTGACAACTGGGATTTTACGACCAATGCAACTCCCGAACAAATCCAAAAATTATTTCCCGATTCGTTTTACAATAATATTTATGGGACTGTTTCGATTCCGATGGTTAAGGCGAGTCACGCCTCGCCCCTACAGAAATCGATTGTATTTGAAATAACACCATTTCGGACGGAATCCAATTATTCCGATTCCCGTCATCCGGAAAAAATCGAATGGGCTAAAACTGTTGAAGAAGATCTGTCACGTCGTGATTTTACAATTAATGCGATTGCCTATGATGGATCAAAAATATTTGATCCCTACGGAGGACAAATTGATTTAAATAATAAATTAATTAAGGCTGTTGGTGAACCGGATAAACGTTTTAATGAGGATGCCCTTCGACTTCTTCGAGCTATTCGTTTTACCTCAAGACTCGGTTTTTTGATCGAAGAAAATACATTAAAATCTATTCAAAAAAACGCTGAGTTGATAACAAAAATTTCTGGTGAAAGAATACGCGACGAATTTTTAAAAATACTAACAAGCGACTTTCCTTCTGAAGGAATTCTTTTTCTGAAAACAACTGGATTGTTAAAATATATTTTACCTGAAGTAGATGCTTGTTTTTCTATTCAACAAAAAAGCCCAATGCGTCATCATATCTATGATGTTGGCACTCACCTAGTTATGGCTTTAAAAAATTGTCCATCAAGTGATCCAATCACCAGGTTTGCAACTTTAATCCATGATATTGGAAAAGCAAAGACTTTTCATAAAGACGAAAAAACAGAGTTAATAACTTTTCATAATCATGAAGTAGTAGGAAAAAGACAAGCGGAAATAATCGCTGATCGATTTAAACTTTCAAATAAACAGAAGGACAAACTAGTTACTTTGGTCGCTGAACATCAGTTTACAGTTTCAGAAACTCAAACAGATAAAGCCGTCCGCCGATTTATTCGCAGTGTTACAAAAGAATATTTGTATGATATGCTTGACCTTCGAACGGCTGATCGAATCGGATCAGGAGCAACCCCAACTTCATGGCGAACTGAACTCTTTAAAAAACGACTTGAAGAAGTGCAGAAACAGCCATTTTCTATCAAAGATTTGAAGATTGATGGGAACGATGTGATGAAGATTTTAAAAATCAAGCCCGGTCGTCAAGTTGGAGAAATTTTGCAAAAACTTTTTGATCAGGTAGTTGAAGGAAAAATAAAAAATGAAAAGGATTCCCTCATCAAACAAGTCACTTCAATCGATTAAATGATTGAAGTGTTTCATTTTCTTCCTCAAGCATTGTCTCCTCTCCATGTCCAGGATAAACAACTGTTTCCTTCGGTAATTCAAATATTTTTTCCAAAGACTTTTTTAGATCTTCTTTGCTACTATACGATAGATCAGTTCTCCCGATCCCCTCTTTAAATAAAGTGTCACCGGTAAACAAGGCGTTTTCTTCCTTAAAGTAAAAAGAGGAGCTACCCGGCGTGTGTCCGGGAGTGTGGATAATTTTTAATTTGCTTGCCCATCGAAGCCTTGGCGAAGGTGGGAGATTTTTAACATTGTTAATCGGTAAAATTATTGGTGAATAGCCTAAGAAATGTTCTGCTGTTTGTTCTAATCTGTCAATTAAAAACTTATCCTTTTTATGAATATGTAAGGGTAAATTAATAGACTGCTGAATTTCGCCAACAGCCATGACATGATCAAAGTGTCCATGAGTCGCCAACATTCCTACCAAATTAAGTTGTTGACGTTGTAGCTCTTCGAGAATAAAAGAGGCGTCATCAGCCGGATCAATGATCAAACAATTGTTGTCCTCAATTAAAAAATAACAATTCGTCTGTAGTTCCCCCAGTAAATATTTAACGATTCTCATTTTTTTTACGACTTCATCCACTCAACATAGTCACACCCGCCTGGGGTTTTTGTTGCCGGATCCCAAGTGGCAGTTGAACATTTCTTTAATTTTTTTCCTGAGGCTGTTGTAAATAGAACTAATTTTGCTTGGCATTTTGGACAATCCTCTTCAAGAGGTACGGTTGTTCCTTTAATCCATTCAATATAATCACATCCACCGGCAGTTTTGGTTGCTGGATCCCAAGTGGCAGTTGAACACTTCTTCATCTTCTTGCCCATTCGAGTAACCGCAGAAATTAATGGCGCGCCACATTTTGGACATTTTTCATCGAGCGTCACAGGTTCAACTTCAAGCCATTTTACGTATGTACACCCATCAATCGTGCGAGTTTCAGGATTCCAAGACCCTTTTGAACAACGACGTAATTTTTTGCCAGACTTTGTCTCAAATACTTCTCCTAACTGTGCCCCACACTTTGGACAAACCTCTTCAATCTTTTCTGATTTTTTATCAGCCATATAATTTAAAATAAAATAATAATTTGTAAGGAACAAAAATTTTTGTTCCCTACTTTACGGACTTTTTCTCTTCTCCAACCAAACTAAAATTGGCGTGGCAATAAATGGCGAAGAATAAGTACCTGTAATCGTTCCAATCAAGAGCGTCATAATAAAAAACCTAATCGTTGACCCTCCCATTAAAGTTAAAGCTAATAACATAAAAATAATTGTCATCGAATTATTAATTGACCTAACCATTGTCTCAGTCAATGCTTTATTGGCAGCCTCTTCAACATTGTTTGATTCTCCAAGTTGGTCATCTTCCCGTATCTTGTCAAATATAACGATAGTATCATGAACTGAAAAAGACATAGTGGTCAGTACTGCGGTCACAAACATCATATCAACTTCTGCTCCAAAAAAATGACAGAGTAAAGAATAAGTCCCAACAACAACTAAAAGATCATGTAACATCGCCAAAACTGCAGATATTGCAAAATTAAAACCTTTAAATGCAAAGCTCATATAAATTAAAATTCCGATTATTGCCAAGATGGATGCAACTATAGTCTTATTAATTGCTTCCCGACCAAGTAGTGGCCCGACAGTTTCTGATCGCAATGTAGTGATTTTTGCATTTAAATAATGCCCAAACGCTGCTTTTAACTGCATCATTTTTTCATCAGTGAGAGGTTTTGTTTTTAAAACCAAATTATTTTCGTCTAATTTTAAATCAGTTATCTCAACTTTATTATCTAAAGAAATTGTTCTGATATCTTTTTCTTTAATATTTTTGTCAAACCGGTATTCTAAATTTGTTCCACCTGTAAAATCTATTGAATACCTAAAACCCCAATTAACGATAGAAAACATTCCCGCTCCAATAACAATTGCAGAAATTAAAAAATAAAGCCAGCGATATTTTAAGAAATTAATCATAATTATTTAACCTTATAAAACATATTTATTAATCTTTTTGTAATGACCACTCCCGTAAATAAACTCGTACCAACTCCAATTGCAAGTGTCAGGGCAAATCCTCTCACCATTCCAAACTGTGGTAAGAACTCCCAGTTTAAAGGATTAAATAAAATAAAAGCTACTGTCATCGTCGTTACATTTGCATCTTTAATCGCATCAATTGCCCGACCAAAACCAAGTCGTACTGCAATATCAAAAGACCTGCCTTTTCTCTGCTCTTCCTTAATCCTTTCAAAAATCAAAATATTTGAGTCGACCGCCATTCCGATTGATAAAATAAATCCGGCAACTCCAGGTAATGTCAAAACTAATGGAATTGCTTTAAATATAAAGAAGGAAATTAATCCATAAATCAACAAACCAAGCGATGCGATTAGTCCCAATCGACCATAATAAATAATCATAAAAAGTAATACCATTGAAAGTCCAATTGCTCCAGCATAAATACTTTTTTTTACTTCAATTTCACCAAGTGTCGGACCAATATTTTTTTGCTCGACCAATTTTATGGGAAGTGGCAATGCTCCAGAATTAATGGCAATAGTTAATTTCTTTGCCTCTTCAGTTGTAAAGTTGCCAGTGATCACCGCACTACCATCCAGTATTTCTGTCTGAACATTGGGTGTCGTCAGTGGCATATTGTCTAAAAATATTCCAACCGGTTTTCCTATATTTCTTTTTGTAATTGAAGCAAATAATTCTGTCCCTTTTTTATTGAATTTTAATCCAACCTGGGGTTGACCATTCTGATTATCAAATTCAACAGTAGATTTAAGAATATGAAGCCCCGATAATCCAGTATCCTTTGTTAATTGTAAAAATATTGGAGTTGTTGTAGCAATTTTTTCACCTGGCAATTCTTTAAAAGTTAACTGGGCAGTTTGACCAATAAGTCTTATTGCTTCGTGAGAATTTTCAATTCCTGGAAGATCGACACTTAACCTATATTTATTTCCAGTCTTGACTGTCTGTATCTGAGGTTCCGTTACCCCAAAAAAATTAATTCTTCGCTCAATCACATCACGAGCAGAATTTAAGGCATCATTCAAGTCTTCGCGTTTTACTTTTGAAGTATCCGCTTCAAAAATCAAACTACTTCCCCCCTTTAAGTCTAACCCTAATTTTGTCGTAAAATCTTTTTTAATATTTATCCCGAAAACGCTAACGTCAATTTTGCCTGGAATATTATATTTTGTTTTAATACTTTCTGGTAGATCAACCCAAATCAAACCCAAAAAAATCAATGCGATAAATAATGTTTTAAACATTTTCATAGTTCGATATTTTCACTTTATTAATTCCTCTTCAACTCCAACCAACATAATTTTTGGCTGTTTTAGAAATCTCCAAGTAAATGGATCATTGTTTTTTTTCCTAAAAACAAATTCGCTTTCCGTCATTGTTGAATAATTGATAGGACGTCCATATTCTTTTTCCACTTCTTTTATTATCGATTCAATTTCAACAACCACTATTACTCCAACTAGTAAAAGATAAATTTCATCATCTTTGATGATTAGATTCTTTGGAAATTTTGTTGAGACGGCAATAAATTTAATTTTTCCAATTTTTGATAAATTACTATGAATTAATGTTGCCAATTTATTAGTTTTCGTAAAAATCCTCAAAAACTCATCATAAAGCAGATAACTTTTGTTTAGAGAAAAATAAACTTTGTTTAGGCGACGTTCTCGAAGTAATAATTTTTCTTCAGTCAAAATATCAAGCTCTCTCTTAACAGCATTAACTTCCTCGTTAATTTCACGAACTACCCGACGTAGATAAAAATTTTCACCGGGATGATGAAAAAACAATTCTAAAATCTTCCGTCTCGCCTTTGATGGAATTATGTGTCGCAACATATTAATAATTAATCCTTCAACTCACTAAGTTTGCTCAGGATGACTTACTTTCAGTAAGTCACTTTATTTCCAATTGGCAACATTTCAACAAATACTTGTCCGCGAACAATAGATATTTCACTACCTGAGCTATTAAAAAATTTAACACTATCTTCTTCTGTCTCTTTATTCCAAGTTCCTTTTATAACTTGACCGTTTTTAAAAAATAACGTTTCTCCCGAACCTACATTCTTATAAAGCAAATGTCCACCTTCATAACCGTCGTTAGCCGGTGATTCTTTTGCAAACATTATTACGATGTTTTTTGCTTCCAATTGTTTCTTCGTGTTTTTGTCAATATGAGGTTTTCCTCCATTGGTTCTTTTATAACTATTGGTTTTTACATCATAGCTCCAAACAACACTAAAGTCGCTCGCTAGATTATCCCAAAAACCAAAATCTATTTTTGCCACTTTACCCCTATCGGAAAGTTTCGCATCATCCTCAAATTTCCAAGGGGAGAAACCCTTATCCCATCTCACACCTTTTTCATCAACATTTGTTAAGTCTCTTTTATCTTTTGCATATTGCCAAAGTTTTTTTGTTGAAGAATACACAGTGTGCTCTGGGGCTACATCTTTTAACCTTTCATAATCTCGCCAAAAATATGGATAAGGAACTGAAAATTGATTTAAATCGTTATAAGATGACCAGCCAAGTTCGTTTATATAACCCAGTGCGTCTGCAGGTCCATCGGTATTTGCTCCTCCAACATGGGCATAAAGCGGATATTGACCATAACCTTCAAGAAACTTTAAAAAATACATGCGTGCTGAGCGAACTGGTCCTATGTACGAAGCATTTTGACAATAAAATATTGCCAAAAACCTGGTAATTCCACCTTCTGCAACCGCCTCATAAATAATATCAGCTGATGATAAACCTGATTGTGGTCTTGCCTCTTTATGATTTTCAATCATGACACCAAGAGGTCTTTGACTTTCCCAAATTTTTCTTTCAGTTTTTGATAGCATCTGACCATTTAAAGGACATTCTTCAGTCTTTGGTTCTGAGTTTATGACTGTTTCTGTTGTTCCATTCTCAGAGACTGGTGCTTTATAAGTAACCGGTGATAAAAATGATTGACCTTTTTCTGCTGTAAAAAAAGAAAAAGTAGTGACACCCGAAAGAATGAAAATTATAAATACTACAACAAAAGCTATTTTTTTATTGATCATAAAAATTTTTGAAATTTTAATGGCTGTTCACAATTGCTTTCTTTTCTTCTTCAGATAATTCAAATTCTTCCCCTTTACCACGAACGACTTTTTTACTGTAAACTCTTAAACCGTCGTGGGTATGTATGAAATTAATAACTATACCACTATTTTCATTATTTAGAAAAGTAACAACAAAACTTTTATCCCCTCCAGTTTTTTCAAAAGGGCTAAACCTAATCAAACCAACTTTTTGGATATGCAAAGTTGAAATCTTTATCTCTCTCAGTAATTCTTTTTTAACTACATCCAACTCCTCTTTTGTCTTCTTGTCGATCACTAATAATTCATCTAAAATTTCATCGATATTGTGTTTTTTCGTTCTTGAGATTAGATTGTTATAATGAGCTTTTGTCTTCAAAACCAACCTCGTCAAAATACCAAGCCAAACAAAAACAACAAACATTCCTACATAAATTATCATCAAATACATTCTATATATTTGTTCAAAAACTGTCAACGATATTTTGCCCTGAACGAAGTCGAACGGGTTGACATTTGAGATTTGAGTCTCTATATTATTACCGTATGCCGAAAAAGACTAAGAAAGAAAAGATTCTAGCCATGTATCATAAAAAACTTCGCATGCTTGAAAATAGACAAGTAGTTGCTTCTCCGATTCAAACAAAAACTCCTGTTGTTGTAACCAAGACTATTGAACCAGTTAATCAATATTTTTTTTCTGATCTAAGAAAAAGTCTGTTATTAATATTTTTGATATTGGTTGTTGAGGTTGGATTGTATTTTGTTAATTTGATTAAATAAAATTAATAATTTTATTTAATAAAAGGAGGTGATATATATTATGGCATCAATGTACTGTGTAAAATGTAGAGCAAAAAAAGAAGTTGCAAATCCTGAAAAAGTTACCATGAAAAATGGTAAACCAGCTATGAAAGGAAAGTGCCCAGATTGTGGAACAGGAATGTATAGAATCGGCACTGCATAATATTTTATTTAAATAGGATATCTAAAGCCCCGCCCGCAAGGCGGGGTTTCGGTTTTATAGCAGTTTAAACACCCTTACTCTCTTCTCCCCTTCAAATAAACTCAATTTATTTACTTTGAAATTAATATCAACATCCAAATTTGAGATTCGTTTTTTGATAACGAAGTATTGTTGTTTTGAAGGAATTTTATATTTGGCAAGAGTTAGTCGCGGAACAAATTTTTCAGAGCTTTCAAGTCTTGAAGAAATCATCTTGATACTTTCACTAATTCTCTCTATCTCTTTTTCTCGTTTAAAATCAAGATATAAAACGATATTATTGCCAATCGTTAAAGCAACTTCAAAAGAATACAGGTAAAATAAATTTTTATCAAACAAAGCTGTCTCAATTTTCTCAATCGTTGATTTTTTATCGGCAAACTCTCCGAAAGAATGAACTAAAATATTGTAGTTTTCTGTTTTTTCCCACTGGAATTGCGGATACTGTTTTCTAAAATCAGCCAGTTGAGCAGTAATTTGACTCCGTGTTTCATCGGATAATTCGATTATTAGTTTCATGTTCATATTTTTTATTTTGAATTTTTTATTTATCATTGAATTTTCATTGATTTATTTATCATTTATTAAATGAGAAATGTAAATTGATTGAAAAATGAAAACTGAAAATTGAAAATTACAAATTAAATACCTTCGCAATATTTCTGGTTGAGAAATTTTTTAAATTTGTGACGACTTCTTTGACCTCGGCGTTGATTAACTTTGCCTGCTTTTTTTTATTTTCAAGTTGCCTATCTCCTTCTGTCACTGCGATTATACTAGGACGTACCCTTTTTACCAACTCAAAATATTCTTCATTTGTTTTAAAAAGTGGCAATAGGATAACTAAATCAACCATATTCAAGTTTGCCAGTATCTCTGCCCTTTCGTGTTGATGATGAACTTGAAGTTTTCTTTTATGTTTTTTAATAAACTCATCTGACTCTAAAGCAACAATCAAAAAATCACCCTGTGCTTTAGCCGCTTCCAGAAACTTCAGATGACCAAAGTGGATCAAATCAAAACAACCCCCGACCAAAACTGTTTTTTTATTTTTAAAAATTTGTTTTTGGTCAATCAAATCTTCATATCTAATAATTAATGCTTTGTTTTTCATTCTTACATTATACATAAGTAGTGGTGTGATTTATCACACCAAGATAATCAAATTAATGAATAATTTTGGAACGATGAATCGTTCCACTACTATATAATCAATATATGGATCTAACTACCGAAATAGTTGAAGAAAAACAAAATGCCCTGATTGTTTCAAAAAAAGAATATTCGTTTATCTCTCTTTTGAATAATGAATTAAAGAGAGTCTCCATCAATCATTTTAATTCACCCTATACTTCAAAAAATATTATGATGTTTCGCTATATTTTCATAATTAATAAAACGGTATCAACCGATCTAGCTACAAAAAACAAGTCTAGTATTTTTATTTATATATTTTTTGGAAAAAAACACTACATAACAAATTCAAAAAAACTACCGTCCAATATTAAGATAATAACCGTCAGTGGTCATCATCTTGGAAAAGAAGAAATCGATAAAATACTTTGGTTTGCAATATCAAGTAGTGAAGAAAAAATACTCAACTTAAATCTATCTCAATTAGTAAAGAAAAAAATTAATTTTATTCCTGATCTTTCTTTAAGTTATAAAAAATTTGTAACTAAAAAAAACTTAGTATCTTTTGCAATTTTTTTAATCATCGCTACCCACCTAGCATTCTTACCTTTTCTTTTTCTATCGTATTTTTTAAATTACAAAAGTTATCTTGCTCTTAAAAATAACTCTCTGAAAAATATCAACAATTCGTCTCCAATAAACGAAATTCCACGAAAATTATATTCAATTGTTCGACCTACTTACTTACTTTTTGGCATTACAATTTTGCCTGATAATTTACTTGACATAAATGAAAAAAGTTATTTGTTGATTAAACAATCACAATCACTTCTTGACAATTTTAAAGGTTTAGAAGAAATTTTATTTCAACCACAAAAAACAATAGAACAAAAAAATATTTTGACCTTACGAATCGAAAAAATGAAAAATAGCCTTAATAGTATTCAAGAAGAGCTTAATATTATTGCCCAAAAAATCCCAATAAAAAATAATTTTTTTGATCAAATAAAAAAACAGCTGATTGAAGGAGCTGACAACATTCAAAAAGCTCAAAAAGGAATAAATTATTTTCAAAAAATTATTATGCAGGAGAAAATAAGCAAATATGTTATTTTTTTTGCTAATAATTCTGAGCTTCGACCAGGTGGTGGCTTTTTGGGTTCATTTGGAATAATTGAGATTGGAAATTACAGTG
Source organism: bacterium (assembly GCA_021825445.1). Taxonomy (GTDB): domain Bacteria; phylum Patescibacteriota; class Microgenomatia; order UBA1406; family GWC2-37-13; genus GWC2-37-13. The sequence goes on from JAKAHA010000003.1 coordinate 77,199, forward strand.
TTGGTGATATAAAGGTATACGATATCTACGATGCCGATGGTCAATTGACAGTCCACCTTGATCCTCCAAAACCAATATCTCAATATCTAAACGTGCCTCATTGGTTCTTTAGAGACTCTAACTTTTCTCCAGATTTTCTAACTAACTATCAGAAAGCATTATTCTTTTTGGAAAAAGAAATGAATATGACTGGCTTTGATGGTGGTATTTTACTTACGACTACTGCGGTCGAAAACATTCTTTATGCTTTTAATGATTTGTATTTGCCTGATTTTAAAGAATATATAAATGCTAAGAATTTCTATCTAAAAACCCAACTTTATGTAGAAAAAAAGTTTTTCCCGGGATCAATCCAGAAAAAAACATTTTTATCCTCAATTGTCAGACAAATAAAAAATAATTTTGAGAATGTTGATATAAAAAATTTATTATTTCAAATTAAAAAATCTCTCGATGAAAAACAGATTGCGGTTTATTTTGAAGATCAAAATTTTCAATCACTTTTTGATACCAACTTTTGGTCTGGTCGTATAATTGATCCAAAGTGCACTCTTTCCAAAGATTGTATAGCCGATTACGTCTTTCCATATGACGCTAATGTGGGGGCTAATAAAGCTAATTTCTTTATCAATCGTTTTGCTAATTTGAAAATCAAGATTAATGCTGAAGGAAAAATTGGACACATCCTTTCTCTTCAATATAAAAATGATTCTCCAGCAGAAATTTTTCCTACAGGTTATTATCGTAATTATTTTCAAATTCTATTACCAAAAAATTCTACTTTAAATCAAATTACTAAAGATGGGGTTCAAATTGAGGAGTTTGATCAAATTGACGATACTCGATATAAACTGATAGGATTTTTTTTCGAATTGGCACCCGGAAAAATAGCAGACATTAAAATTAATTATCAATTAAACGAATTATTAAAAAAAGGAAGTAATATTTACCAGTTAGTAATTCAAAAACAAACTGGTGCTAAAAATTCCGATTTGATATTGGAATTTGATTTGAATAAAAATATTTCTATCGTCAATCAAAATTTTTCTCCTATTGTTAAAGATAACCAAATCATCTATAATACATTCCTATTGACTGACAAAATATTTTTCATTGAGTTAACAAAGAATTAATATTGTCAGTTTCCGTTAGTTATTAATAAATTTACTTATTTAGGTATGAAAAAATCACATAGTTCGACAGGTAAAGTCTCATTAAAAGCTGAATCTCGCAATATTTTCGGTAAAAAATTAAATAAAGTTCGAAAGCAGGGTTTAATTCCTGCAAATATTTTTGGACCTGACTTTAAATCAAAGTCAATTACCGTTGTTTATAAAGAACTCGTTAAGGTTTATAAAGTAGTAGGTGAAACTGGTATTATTTATATATCTTTAGATAAAGAAAACATTCCTGTTTTGATCAAAACTATTCAAAGACATCCATTAACTAGTAATTTACTTCATATTGATTTTAGAAAAGTTGACCTTTCGAAAAAAATCGAAGCCAATGTTCCAGTCAAAGCCATCGGTGTTTCTGAAGCTGTTACTCAAAAAGCTGGAATTTTATTATTTCAATCTGAAACTTTGTTGGTCGAGGCATTGCCTGCAGATATTCCATCAGTCATTGAGATTGATGTTTCAGTGATTAAAGAAATCGGACAAGAAGTTAAAGTCTCAGATCTTAAAAAATCTGGTAAATATGAAGTCAAGACACCTGCTGAAAAAGTTATCGTTGCAGTCGTCGCTCATAAAGAAGAAAGTGTCGTGCCTGAAACAGCCGTAGCTGCTCCAGAAATAATTACTGAAGCCGTAAAGCCAGGTGAAGAAGCACCTGCTGAAGGTGGTGAAAAGAGTGAAAAGAAGGAAAAGGTTGCTGAAGCACCAGCTAAAAAAGAAGCTCATGCTGACAGTAAAAAATAAAAATTAATATCAAAATATGACAGTTATAAAAAGTGAATTTTCTTTAGCATTAAATCAAGTAGCAGTAGAAAGAGGCATTTCAGCCGATGATGTCATCTCTTCTATTGAGCAATCAATTGTAGCTGCTTACAAAAAGGAATATTCAAAAGATGAAGAAGAAGAGGTAAAAGTAACTGTCAATAAAGATACTGGTGAAGCAAAGATATTTAAAGATGATAAAGATATTACCCCTCCAGGTTTTGGAAGAATTGCAGCTCAAACCGCCAAACAAGTTATTTTGCAAAAAATCAGAGAGGCAGAAAAAAAGACTGTTGCTTCTCATTATATGTCACAGATTGGAACTTTAGTTAAAGGCAGAATTATCAGATATGACGGCTATAATGCATCAGTTGATATCGGTAAAGCTGAAGCGGTACTTCCTAAAGAGGAAATGATGAGTAATTACAAATATCAGGTTAACGATAATTTAATTGTTTATTTAAAAGAAATTGTTAATGATAAATTTGATAATCCAAAAATTGTCGTATCCCATTCCCATCCAAAACTGATTGAGGAATTATTTAAAAGAGAGGTTCCAGAGATCGTCAGCGGAGCAATTGAAATTAAAAAAATTGTTCGTGAACCAGGTGAAAGAGCTAAGATTGCGGTCACCTCAACTCAATCAGGAGTAGATCCAGTTGGAGCTTGTGTTGGGCAGAAAGGAGTCCGAGTTCAGACTGTAATTGATGAGCTAGGTGGAGCAGAAAAAATCGATATTATTCAATGGAATAAGGATAATAAATTATTTTTAATTGCTGCTTTATCCCCTGCTAAAATTACATCAGTTGAAATTGATGAGGCGGGAAAAAGAGCCAAAGTAACAGTTGAAGAAAAAGAGGCGCCTCTTGCAATTGGTCGAGGAGGAATCAACGTCAACTTAGCCTCAAGATTAACAGGTTTTGAAATTGACATTGTCCAGATAAAATCGGAAGAAGCCACAATCACTCCTGAAGCTACTCCAGAAAAAAAAGTTGAAGAAGAAAAACCAAAAGCATAATTAGTAATTAGAAATTAGTAATTAAAAATTTATGTCTTCCCGTCCTCCTATCGTCGCTATTCTCGGTCACGTTGACCACGGTAAAACTACCCTCTTGGATTATATTCGCAAAAGCAATATCACAGATCGTGAGTATGGCGGAATCACCCAAAAAATTGGAGCTTATGAGATTACCACTAATTTTAAAGACTACAAAACTAATAAGATAACGTTTATAGATACTCCAGGGCACGAAGCCTTTACAAAACTTAGAGCCCGAGGAGCAAATGTCGCCGATATTGCCCTACTTTTGATTGATGGAAAGGATTCTGTCATGCCACAAACTGAAGAATCAATCTCACATATCAAAGCCGCAGGAATTCCATTTATTGTTGTCATCAATAAAATTGATCTTCCAGAAACTAATCCAGATAAAGTAAAAAATGATCTTTTAAAATACGAAGTAATGACCGAAGGTAAAGGTGGAGATGTTCCAGTTGCCCTGGTTTCCGCAAAAACTGGCAAGGGAATTAACGAACTATTGGAAACAATCTTATTTATTGCTTCAGATTTAAAACTTACGTATGATGAAAAAAACCCTGCAACTGCCTATATCATTGAAACAAAAAAAGATCGTCGGGGAATTGTTGCCAGTGCAATAATTAAAGATGGATCAATAAAAATAGCTGATGTCGTCTATACAAATGATCAAAAAATAAAAGTAAAATCACTGATTAACGACCTTGGAAAAAATGTTACTCAAGTTATTCCCGCAAATCCCTTTGAAATTACCGGATTTAACGAAATGCCCGAAGTTGGAAGTATGATTAAACAACAATTGACCGAAAAGATAGCTACGCCCGACGCCCTACCCTCTACTCCCTCAATAGCTTTAACTCTTGAGGATGTCCTCAAGGTTGAGGTCGTTGAGAAGAGGCTACCTGCAATAATTAAAGCTGATTCTCAAGGTAGTGTTGAGGCAATAAAAAATTCTTTGAAAAATAATACTAACTTAAATATTGTTCTCATCGCAGTTGGTGAAATTAATAAATCGGATATTTTTCTGGCAAAAGCGACCAAATCAATCATTATTGGATTTACTGTCAAAACGAGTCATGAGGCTGAAAGTCTAGCTAAACAAGAAAAAGTGATTATCAAAAGCTATCAAATTATCTATGAGTTGCTTGATGAACTTAATGAGGTTGCCAATTTAATAAAAGAAAAAGAGGAAAAAGAAAAAAATCTAAAAGGTGAGGCTCAAATACTTGCTAATTTTGTAATTGAAGGGGAAAAAATCTTTGGAGTCAATGTAACTAAGGGAAAAATCAACCTCGGTGATGAAATAGAAGTTTTTAGAAAAAATAAACCTATAGGAAAGACTAAATTGGTATCTCTCAAGGTTCGAGCTAAAACTGTAAATGAAGTAAAAAAAGGTCAGGAAGCGGGAATGATATTTGGTCCTCCACTTGACTTTGTTGTGGGCGATGTGATAAAATCTATCCTATAAGAAATATGGATAATAATCAAAATACACTTGCCCGCATTCAAGAAATTACGACTAAATGTCGTTCAGCTGTTATTGTTATACCTCCAAATCCATCTGTTGATGCAATTGCAGCCTCAACTTCTTTGTATTTAGCTTTAAATAAAATGGGAAAGACTATTTCTATCGCCTGTAGTCAAAAAGTTCAGTCAGATTTAGCTGCCTCAGATAAAATCCAAAATATTATCGGAGCCGGTGGCGACAGCCTAATGGTTTCATTTCCATATTCTGACGGTGCAATTGATAAGGTTGACTATAATATTCAGGGAAATTCTTTTAATTTAGTGGTTACTCCACGACCGGGACACCAGAAACTAAACCCCAATCAAGTTAATTTTTCCTACACTGGTGGTCTAGTTGACGTCATTTTTGTAATCGATGCTCCAACTTTAAATAGCTTGGGAACAATTTATACCGAAAATCAAAATCAATTTAATGGAAAAGATATTATAAATATCGATCGCCATTTGACTAATGCTTATTACGGCACAGTTAACTACGTTAATAAAACCATATCTTCGATCTCTGAACTTGTTTTGTCAATTATTCAAACATTAGGAAGTGAAATAGATCGAGATATTGCCACTAATTTATATGCAGGTTCCGCCGCCTCAACTAATAATTTTACTTCTTATTCAACAAACGCCGATACTTTTGAACATATTGCAGTTTTACTTAGAGCAGGAGCAATCAAAAAAACTTTCAAGAAACCTGATCAACCTCAAATAATGAGACCACAACCTCAAGTAATTAACTCTATGCCAAGTCATTCTCCCGAAGTACCAAAGTCAGGACCGATTGAATCAGTCGAAAAAGAGGCAGTAATTGATAAACCCCAAACCAGCCAAGAATGGCTAAAGCCAAAAATATTCAAAGGTGGGGGTTTGATATAAAAATATAGTTTCAATTTCTTCGTAGTGGAACGATTCATCGTTCCATAATAATACATTTAATGAATATTTTGGTGTGATAAATCACACCACTACATATTATGTTAGAATTAATTCATGAATTTTGTTTATATTTTTATTGTTTTTGGTGCTTCTGTTTTAATAATCCTTTACTTCATTAAAACTTGGTTAAACAAACTTGAAGAAAAGACTACCCTTTCTTCAGATATCGTTGAATGGCTAAAAACTTCCAATCAATCAGTTGATCAGAAATTAAGTCGCAACATGGAGATTTTTGCTTCAGTCCAAAAATCAATCGGTGAATTTTCAGAAATTGGAAGGTCGATGAAAGAGCTACAAGAATATTTAACTTCACCGAAACTTCGTGGAAATATCGGCGAACATGTTCTTAAAGAACTTCTTGCACAAAACTTTCCAAAGTCATCATATAAATTACAATATCATTTTAAAACTGGTTCAATTGTTGACGCCGTCTTAATAACCTCTCAAGGAATAATTCCAATTGATTCAAAATTTCCGATCGATACTTTTAAAAAAATTTCCCGAACAACTAACAAAGAAGAAATTACATCAATAAAAAAAGATTTTGAACGAGACGTTAAAAAACACGTTGATGATATTGCAAGAAAATATATACTCACACAAGAAAAAACCGTTGATTACGCATTAATGTATGTGCCATCGGAAAGTATTTATTATGAATTGATAAATAACGATGCATTATTTGATTACGCCGGTCAAAATAGAGTCTTACCTGTTTCACCTATGAGTTTTTATGCTTATATTAAAGCCATTCTTATTTCATTTGAAGGAGAAAAAATTGAAACCAAAGCCAAAGAAATTTTAAAAATTCTGCAAGCAATAAAAAAAGACTATCAAAAAACCGATGAAGCTTTTTCTGTCTTAAACAGGCATGTAACTAACGCCTATAACCAAAGCTCACAAGTGGCAAAAACTTTTTCATCTTTAGGACAAAAGTTGGAGTCGACAAATTTATTGACTATTGAAAAACAGGAAAAATTGATTGAGTGATTCAGTCATCCACGTGAAAACGGGGATCCAGACTAAAATCACTTTATTTATTTTATAATGTAATTATCGACTGGATCTCCTTCTTCAAGGGGATGACAATTCATCAGTATGCAAATCAACTTCAAACACGAACTTAAGCTCAATGATAAATTAACCAACGAGCAAATCGTCAATCTCATCCTCAAATCTCGAAACATTAAGAATCTTGATCAATTTCTCAACCCCCCATCTCCACTAACCTTAACCCTGAATGACTTCGGCTCTTATAATCAATCTTTTGCAAGAGTATTTAAAATACTAAAAGAAATTAAAGAAAAAAATCAAATGATCGTTGTTTATACCGACTATGATGCTGATGGAATCACAGGTGGTGCAATCCTTTGGGAAACTTTGTACCTGCTTGGTTTTAATGTTATGCCTTACGTCCCTCACCGAAAGTTGGAAGGCTACGGTTTTTCTAAAATCGGGATTGATAATGTAAAAAAACAATATGATCCAGCTCTTATCATTAGTGTTGATCATGGAATCACAAAAGTAGAAGAAGTTGAATATGCAAAAAAATTAGGAATAAAAATTATCGTCACTGATCATCATTTGAAAGGAGAAAAAATTCCAAAAGCTGAAAGCATCTTTCATATACCCGCTCTTTCAGGGAGTGGTGTCGCCTATTTTTTCGCAAAAGAGGTATTTAATTCATTCCAAAATGTAGAGACAATTCATGAATTGTCCCTACAAAAAAATTTCGAAACCGATTATCTCGCTCTCGCCGCAATCGGTACCATTGCCGACCTCGTTCCTCTAACTGGTCCTTCACGATCAGTCGTTAAATATGGACTTGAGGCGTTCCCAAAAGTTAAACGTTTCGGGATAAAACACATTCTTAAACAGGCAGGAATTGAGGATAAAAAAATCACTCCTTACGAAGTTGGATACATGATTGCGCCTCGCATAAATGCGATTGGAAGATTGGAACACGCAATTGATGCACTTCGCCTACTTTGTACCAACGATGAAAAAAAAGCACGCGACCTCGCTCGTAAAATTGGGAACGTAAATATTGAAAGGCAGGAATTAGTTGAGAAATGTGTAACTGAGGCACGAAAAATGTTAGATGTAGAGACAAGGCATGCCTTGTCTCTACAAAAACAAAAAATTATAATCCTGGTATCTAATAAATGGCACGAGGGCATCATCGGTTTGATTGCCTCCAAAATCGCTGAAGAATTTTACCGTCCAACATTGGTTCTAACAAAAACAGATGCTGGATATAAAGGCTCAGCCCGATCTATCCCCTCTTTTCATATTACGGAATTCTTACAATCTTTAAAAAAATATTTAGTCGGCGTCGGTGGTCATAAACAAGCCGCAGGGTTTACTTTGACATATAAACAGCTTGACCCATTTGTGACGGCCGTCAGAGATAGGTCAGAAAAATTAATTACAGATAAAGATTTGGAAAGAAAGATTGAGGCAGATTTAAAAATCCCAATTTCAATGATTGATTTAGATTTAGTCAAATCATTAGAGTCACTAGAACCTTTTGGTATGGGTAATCCCCGTCCAATTTTTTATAGTGAAGGAACTCTCACTGGTGTCCAACTCCTCGGCAAAATCCAAAAACATCTTAAAATTTGGGTGTCAGATTCTAATGATGAATCTAGTTCTGTCATCCCCGCGAAGGCGGGGATCCAGTCTTTAGAATTAATATCTTTTAATAATGCAGACAAATTTAGAGAACTTTCTAGGGGTCAAAAAATCCAAATTGTTTATAATCTTGATATAAATGAATGGAATAATAAGAAAACCGTACAAGGAAAAATTACTCATTAACCTACGACTAGTTTTTTTCCTCCCAGTAAACCAGCTACACCTAATATTGAGGTTATAACTATTGCTAACACAGGATTACCCCCATTTGAATTTAGTTCAGGTAATGATATACTTTGCCCTAATCTTCTTCTAACAGTTACACCATCCATATTGCCAACACCCTGTCTTATCACCTCAAAATTTTCTGTACAATTTTTTTCCATATATCTTGTAACAAATGTCCAATGAGTTTCCTTTTTATTAAACATCACATCTGGATGAGTACTGATTGACCCAAGTGAAGGCGGTATTTCCACGCGAGTATCACTAACATTTCCATGACCTGAAAATGCTATTTGAAGATTTTGAAAGGCTGTTTCACAAGGATCAACTGTCGGAAAACTTCCACACGCTAAAATTCCCATTAAGACTGCAGAAACTCCTAATGCTGCTCTTATGCGGACACTATGGCATTCATTTTTCATATTATTAAAAAACCCGCATTGCTGCGGGTGGGTAATTTGCAATTAATGCTTATCACTCACACCGCACACAGACCTCAATAAAGAGGTTGTACTTGGTAATGAGTTGATAAGATGCGTTTTTCATGATTATAGGATAATAAGTATAACGAAATATTTGAGGTTGTCAAGAGAAATAAAAAAGAATAAAATGTACTGATGAAAAAAACCTACTTTTTTATTGACGGAACGAATTTATACGCTGGACAATATGAACTTTTTGGACCAAAAGCATACTTAAATTTTTCTAAATTAATCCAGGAGACAGAAAAAGAACTGAAGACAACTTTTGAAAAGATATATTTTTATGCTTCTTATTCACCAAAATCTGAAAAACCAAGTAAGAAAGAAATACTTTACTTAAAGAACGAAGCGCTTTTTTACAAGAATGTAAAACAAATAAAAAATGTCGTTTTTTTCACAGGATATCGATCAAAGACCAGCGGTAAAGAGAAAGAAGTTGATGTAAAACTGGCAACCGATTTGGTGGCTTTTTCTTTTTTAAAAAAATATAATCAGGTTTTTTTAATGACGGGTGATGCAGATTTTCTACAAGCACTCTTTACAATCAATCAATATCACTCCAAAATAAAAATTAATTTAATTTGTTTGGAAAATAAAATAATGTATCGCGGAATGTTTCGTTTTCAAACATATATCATTCATCTAACAGGTAAAAATATTAAATATAATGAAAGTCGATCTTTAGAAAAAATATATTTTAATAAAGAGGCATTTGTTGATGTTATATAAAAAGCCCCTGCATGCATGCATGCAGGGTAGATTAACCAAATTATAAGCTATAATAAATAATTGTCAATATGAAAAAAATTAATGTTCAGGATACAGTAAATAAAGTCGGACAGATCGTAGAGCTTTATGGATGGGTTGATACTAAGCGTGATCATAAAAAAATAGTATTCATTGATTTGAGGGACAGGACAGGAGCAGTCCAGGTCGTTGGTGGCGAAGAATTTAAAGCGCTTTCCGAGGAGGATGTTGTTTATATTAAAGGCTTGGTCAAAAAAAGGCCGGATAAAATGGTCAACCAAAAAACAAAAACCGGAAATATCGAAATTGAAGCCAAAGAAGTCAGGGTTCTTAACAAGACCAAACCGCTTCCTCTTCCCGTCAATACTGATGGACATGATATTGATGAAGAAGTCAGACTTAAATACCGTTACCTTGACATCCGTCGTCCCCGAATGTATAAAAATTTGGCTCTTCGATCAAAATTTATTGACTTAATTCGTCAACATCTGTTTAAACAGGATTTTTTGGAAATTGAAACACCGATACTATCTGAAACTACTCCAGAGGGTGCTCGCGATTTTATAGTTCCTTCTCGACTACAACCTGGAAAATTTTACGCCCTACCCCAATCGCCTCAACAATATAAACAACTACTTATGGTTGGAGGAGTGGAGAAATATTTCCAGATAGCCCGCTGTTTTCGAGACGAAGATCCAAGAGCTGACCGGGCTTACGGAGAATTTACACAACTTGATATTGAGATGAGTTTCGTTGAACGAATTGATGTTATGAATTTAGTCGAAGGTATGATGATTGATATTTATGAAAAATTAAATATTCCAATTAAACAAAAACCTTTCCCTGTTTTTACTTACGACGAAGCAATAAAAAAATACGGAGCGGATAAATTTGATTTGAGAACTGAAGAAGACAAAAAAAATAATGTTCAAGCTTTTGCCTGGGTCGTCGACTTTCCATTTTTTGAAAAAACACCCGAAGGCGGTTGGACTTTTACTCACAATCCCTTCTCTGCTCCAAAACCGGAATTTATGAAAGACTTACTGGAGAAAAAAAATATTGGAAAAATTTTGACAACTCAGTATGATTTGGTCTGCAATGGTTATGAAGTCGGTGGAGGAAGTATCAGGAATCATACTCCTGAGGGACTTAAGGCTGTTTTTGAAATAATGGGTCTAAGTGAGGATGAAATCAATCTTAAATTCGGGCATATGATTGAGGCATTAAGCTATGGTGCACCTCCTCACGGAGGAATTGCACCAGGTATTGATCGACTACTTACCTGCATCACTGGCGAGACTTCAATCCGTGAAGTGATCGCTATGCCGATGTCATCAGGAGGTCGCACTTCAATTATGAAAGCACCATCGGTCGTCAAGGAAGAAAAATTAAAAGAGTTAGGAATTAGTTTGCGTCAGACAATGAAACAGTCTGAAACACAGAAAAGCGTTTTTGAAAACATCAAAAATTTACTTGATGTAAATAAAATTTCTTATAAATTAATTGAGCATAAACCAGTCTTTACTTCGGAGGATGCTGCAAAAATTAGAGGTTCGTCGCTTTCACTTGGAGCCAAAGCATTGATAATGAAGGCAGACAAGAAACCTATTATGATTGTTGTTCCGGGAGATAAAAAAGTGGATACTTCAACATTTAAAAAACTTTATCAAATTAAAGATTTGGAAATGGCGACCCGTGAAGAAGTAAAAACCATTTCAGGTGTTGAGGTAGGTGCCGTTCCACCATTTGGAAATTTGTTTAAAATTCCTCTATATTTTGATCAAACTATAGCTGATAATAAAACTGTTTTTTTTAACGCCGGAAGTCATAGCAAATCAATTTCAATGAAAGGATCGGATCTTGAAAAAGTAACTAAGCCAATTGTTGGAAAATTTTCTAAGTAGAACAGTGTCATTCCCGCGCAGGCGGGAATCCATGTTTTCCTGGATCCCCGTTTTCACGGGGATGACAAATGTATTCACATACAATACCATAACTTATGAAACCAAAGTACATCTTTCTCTTTACCTTTTTTACTCTCCTCTTTCTTTTTTATCCCGGTGATTCATATTATTTTCATATCTTTGCTTATAACCGAGATTTAATAAATAAGACAGCTACGGAAACAAAAATTGACATAAATCCCATTCCTTATTTAAAACTTCCATATTATCCTGAAATCACAGCTGAGAGTATTTATTTAGTAGATTTACCATCTTTTACTCCGATCTTTAACAGAAATGAAAATTTAAAAATGTTTCCCGCCTCAACAACGAAGGTCTTGACGTCTTTAGTTGCCTATGACTTGTATAAGCCTGACCAAGCTGTTACCGTCAAAAAAACTATTGATGAAGGACAGGTAATGGGACTCGTAATCGGTGAAAAAATCACTGTTGAAAATCTTCTTTACGGAATGCTTGTTTATTCAGGAAATGATGCCGCTTACGTCTTAGCTGATAACTACGGATATGATAAATTTATTAGCTTGATGAACCAAAAAGCCAAAATACTTGGGATGAAAAATAGCCACTTCGTTAACCCTAATGGTTTGGATTCTGGAGAACAATATACAACCGCATTTGATCTGAGCTTGGCGGCTCGTGAGCTACTCAAAAATCCATATTTAGCAAAGATCGTCTCGACTAAAGAAATCACCATCTCTGACGTCGATTTTAAATATTTTCATCGCCTTGAGAGCGTCAATAAACTTCTTGGTGAGATTCAAGGACTTGGAGGACTCAAAACTGGCTATACGGAAAATGCAGGAGAAAACCTAGTATCTTTTTATAAAAAAAACGGTCATCAATTTGTTATCGTCATCTTAAAAAGCTTAGATCGTTTTAATGATACGAGAAATATCATAAACTGGATAGAGACGAATGTGGGATATTTAGATGTAAAAATTTAATTTTTAACCGCTGGTACATATCCCACGAAGTTTCCCTCTCCTAGAAATACGTAAACAGGTTGAAGATAATTCTGATAGGTATCAGGGTCAAAATAACTAAGCTTCATACTTTTGATAACTATATCTTTTTGCCCTTGAGTTCCCGCAACTATAAGTCCCATGCCACTATTTAACTCCGACCAAGCCTCCTCTCCAGTTTTGACAAAATATGTCCCAACTTGTTCATTTGATTTTTCAAAAAAAGAAATTTGACTTTTTATTATTTGATATTCATTACCTTGAAAAAGCATAACCACATAATTTTGACTAGTAAAAAACTTTGACGTCACTATCGGATATTCGTCAATATTTGGTCTATAAAAATCTACTTCAACTAATTGAGCTTTTGAACTTTTTTCTACGTTGACAAAATTTTTATTTATCGGATTAAATTTTAAATAAATTACGTTGGTCGCACCCTTGCTTAATTCTTCTGGATAACGTCCAATTTTCTTTAAAAAGTCTATCGCTTTATTTTCAATCACGGTCTTCATTGGAATGCTTATTTGAGGTGAAGTAAATAATGAATTATCGACTTTTCTATCAAATTTATAATTAAAGTTAGAAATATCGATAGATAAAGTCTTATCGGAATCCGAAAAAGTTGCAATTTTTCCAACTAATTGGTGCTTTACCACCTCTGTATTAAAACCAAAACTTTTTGCTATTAAATATATCTTTTCGCTATATCCGAAACGAGCATTATTTTCTGGTAAAAAATAGACATTAGCTGTCGACGTAGCTGTAACTGGTTGACCTTCAATCGTATCTAAGGTGAATTTAAAACCTGCACTTGATGAGGCATGAGCTATGACGGGTAAACTAACTTTTCCAAAAATTGGATTAGTAAAAGTTGTGACGGTCTTATTAGATTCTAAATAGATTAGTGTCAATTTGATTGAATAAAAAAATATTAAAAAAACTAGACAAAATAAAACAAAATATGGTAAAAATTTTCGAAAGTAATAAGATATTTCGGTTAACGACATATTAGTCTTGGCAACAAACAAACATTTTTTTGATAATTAGAGCTATCATTTTGATGAATCTATGGGTAATATCCATATGTTATTTATAGCAGAAATTTAGCAACGAATATAGCGATAAATAAAAGAATAGCTGAAACAACAATCCTTTGGTAAGGAAAAAAAACTTTCCCATGATTAAATTTTCTTAAAAATATATCTGATACTATTGAAAGAAAAATCGTGACCAAACTAATTATTAAAATATTATTTATATCTAACCCTCTAGATAATAATAACCCTCCCCCAATTGTTAAAAAACATGCCGGACACATAAGTATTATGATAAAATTTATCAGCATTAATTACAATCAATAAAAAGACTTTAAATTGATTATTTTGATGTGATAAATCACACCACTACTCAAATATAAATACATTTTTTGGTTGTTTTAGTGATATAATTTCTTTGGTTTTGTCGGGGTGGCGAAATGGTATACGCGTCAGCTTGAGGGGCTGATGACCGCAAGGTTGTGGAGGTTCAAGTCCTCTCCCCGACACTATTTTCTCTCAATCGTATAAACATACGGATAATATAAAAACAGTGCGGGGGGATCGTCCTGAATCGCTTTTTGAAATTCCAAATAGAATTTAATTCGATCTTCAATATTGATCGTTGATCTTCCATCTTCAAGTAGTTTATCGATTTTGACGTTTGAATAATTACCAATATTACCCTCTTTTTGAGTCGAATGCCAAAAATAATACTGATCTGGATCCTGAGGAACTTTCCAATAAACTAACAGCAAATCAAAATTATCAGGTTTGTCGTATGTAATCATATTAATATCTACTTTTAATCCAGTTTTTTCAATCTCACTGGCAATACTATCGGCAGAATCATAATAATTATATGATGTTAGAAGATTTAATCGGGCTGACTCAGTAGCTTCAATTTCTTTTTTAACAATTTTTGTAGCCGTATCTATGTCATAAGAATTAGTTTTTAAATTTGAATTATATGCCCAAGACATTGGAGATATTGGACCTCGAGCAATTTCGCCTGACTCTGAAAGTTTTTCATAATTAATCATCATTGCAAATGCATCTTTAATATCTTTATTTGCAAACGTCTTATCTTTACTATTAAAAAATAATGTCAAAAGCCTTGAATAATCAACCGATTTTGTAATCCTGGTATTTTTCCAATTTATAAAAGTATCTGCAACTGATTTTTTAGTTAATGTCATTTTATTAATCTCCCCTTTTTTATAAGCTACTACTAAATCTGATTCATTGTTATAAAACTTATATTTAATCGTCATTAAATCCTTGGTGTTGGGAATCAACGTCAATTCAAGCAATGAACCATTGGTAATTTTATACTTCCCTAATTTATAAAAACCAGCTATACCAATAAGTGGCGGACGAATTAACGGCTTATTTAGGTAGGTTGGAAAAATTCCAAACGATTTGCTAAGAGAAAAATCTATTACATTTTTATCAATAACTTTTATCTTAACGTCTGAAAATTTATAGTCAATATCTGATGCTGTAAATTTTTTATCATCATTCCAAAGCAAATTGTTTTTTAAATAAAATCGATACCGTTTTCCTTGATCTTTAATTTCCCAAGAATTTGCCAAGACAGGAATGATTTCACCTTTTTCATTGATCGTCACCAAACCGTTTGAAACTTTTACCATTATCTCATCGGGCAAATTAGTAAAATCATATTTACCTGTTAAACCAATTACCTCTTGTTTATTAAATATCAATTTTAAATACGGAGAAACTGATAAGAAGCCAATTAAACTGATAAACCCAATAAAAAAACTCATCATGATTAACCTTGAGTATTTCT
Organism: bacterium; assembly: GCA_021825445.1. Lineage (GTDB taxonomy): Bacteria > Patescibacteriota > Microgenomatia > UBA1406 > GWC2-37-13 > GWC2-37-13. Next base: position 92,496 of record JAKAHA010000003.1, read on the forward strand.
TAGCAAATTCGAGGAATAACCAATAATAATATCTGAAAGTTTTCTTGTTCATTTAACAAAAAGATTGATCAAAGAAACCACTAAAAAAATAACAATAAAAATTGTTGTCAGCCAAAGAATTACTTTTTCCATTCCTCGTCTTGTCTGAAACATTTCTCCTCCACCGCCCCAGGCACTTCCCAAGCCTGCACCTCTCCCTTGAATTAAAATAAAAACCACTATCAATACACTGAAAATGATATTAAGAATCAAAAGAATATTTTTCATATCGCTGTTTCTAATAAATTAATAATTGTTGAAATCGAAAACGAAGAAATAAATACATTTACAAAACTAGAGATCTTAATCCCATAAAAAACCCATTCATTGATACCTATCAACTTTAGGCTACTTAAAATATAATAAATGATGACTGCATAAAAAATTGTAGAAAATAAACCTAAAGTTATTATATTTAAGGGTAATAAAATTATTTTGCTTGCTGGAATAATTAAATAATAAACTAAGGCAATAATCAATGATGTCTTCAGATATATCATCGGGTCAAGATTAACAGTAAAACCCTTGTTCCATAAAGAAGTAATAAATATTGCTACACCTGAAAAAACTATCATTCTCAGTATTTTTTTCATATATTGTTCATTATATCAAAAAGTCCTTACTTCTTAAAAAGAGATGATATTTGTTGGCAAATCGATGTGATTCGTCGCGAAGTAATCTGATTACATTTAAAACTTTACTGTCGTTTTTCAAAAATATATTTGGATATCCTTCTATTCCCATAATCACCCTATCAGGATTTTTTGCAATCCCAATTAAAGGAATATTTACCTGATTGTTATTAAATATTTGCAGTATCGCTTTTAATTGTGGGCGACCACCATCGATTATAATTAAATCTGGAGTCGGCCAATCTTGCTTTAACCTTCTCACCATCACTTCTTTTAATCTATCAAAATCTGATTTTAGTCCAGCAGTTTTAATTTTAAATTTGCGATATTCTTTTTTATCTATTTGACTGTTTTTCATGACAATCATCGACCCAACTGCTTGCTTTAATCCAAGATTACTAATATCATAAGTCTCAATTCGATCAAGTTTTTGCAGTTTAGGAAAATATTTTTTAAGTTCAAGTAACATTTCTTCCAAACTATCCCCAAAATTGTTGATGTTGAACGAAGAGTCATCCTTTAAATGTAATAATCGATCAAATCTAAAAATTTTATTTCTTGTTATAATTGCCTTTTCATAATCTTCATTTTTTATCAAAATTTTTAATTGACGATTTAATGAACCAATGATTGTTTTTACATTACCGTTTAAGATTGAAATAACCTGTCTAATATTTTTTTTGTATTGTTTTTTGGTAGAGACAAGGCATGCCTTGTCTCTACAGTTGGTAATAACATTTGGACAAGGATTACATAAACCAATTTTTGAATAAAAACAGGCTTTTTTAGTGAGATTTTTTTGAGTACAAAAAGGAATGATTTTTCGAATATCATTAATGATTTTTTCTACCATTCTGACGGATGAAAAGGGACCAAAATAAAGATTTTGACTGTCCGAAGGCTTGCGTGTTATAAAAATTTTTGGAAACTCATCTTTTATTGTGATTTTTATATAGAGAGGACTTTTATCATCTTTCCAAATCGAATTATATTTTGGCTGAAGTTCTCTTATTAATTTTGCCTCAAGTAATAATGATTTAAATTCTGATTCTAATATGATCGTTTCTATCTTATCTGAATTTTCAACAATCAATCTTTCTTTATTATCAATTTTTGCATTTTCTAAATGCGATATTACTCGAGCTTTTATGTTAATTGATTTACCAATATAATTGATTTCTTGTCCTTTTTTAAAGAAATAAAGACCTATTGTACTTGGCAAAAAGTTGACTTGATTTTTGGTAATCATTATTTTTTTATCTTAATCGTAAATGCCCGGTAAAGTAAAAATAGAAAAGATAAACCAAAAATAACTGCAAAAATGTCAATAATTAACGTATAAAAAGCAGGAATAACTTTAATATTTTGCTTCAATAATTCTTTATTTAAAACATCGATTACCAATTCTCCATCAACACTTCTATTTTTTACTTTGGATGAAAAATTAAATGATATTGTTCTTTTTTCAAATGGTGCCAATACTGGAATAATAAGCTTATCTTTCTCAAGAATAATATTTTTTGCTTTTAAAAATATGGGTACAGACCACAAATAACTACTTCCGTTATTTTTTATAATAAATTTACCCTTATACAACTCATTATCAGCAATAGTTGTTGCAAAATCTATCCCCTCAATAACTATTTCTTTTCTTTCCAGTGGCTGGCTGATAACTGGTTTAATTAAAATATCACGTGAATTTTCAATCTTATACATCCCGGCTGCAAGTGGCGAGTCTGGATTTTTTCCATGAATTACAAATGCAATATGATTTAAATCGAATGAATTAAAATAGTTGATACCTGAGGTATTTTCCCAAGTAGGGTCGACCGAAATCCAATTTTCTGTTTTTAAATCAAAATATTCTGGCCATGAATGCAGGACATCGGAAGATAAAGAGATTGGTTGCAATCTTGGATCAAGCGAAAATCCATAACCTTCCACCTCTCGGCTATAGATTCCTTTTTCGCGAGCGATTCCCACAAAAAGATCTGTAAATTCAAGGCAAACTGCTTGATCAGGATGCATTAGGACAATATCTGCTCCCAGCCTTTTATTATTATTGGAGCTAACTTTGTTGTAATCATATTTAAGTTTACCTACAACAAAATCATAAATTAATTTTGGATCTGTTAAATTTTTGATCAAATCAACATTATTGATTTGCCAATATTTTTTTGCCGTAAGAAGATAATTTTTTTGTTTATTAATTTCTGTTCGAAAATACGGAGTAGAATCTTCTCTAGTTTTTGCATAAACCTCAATAAAACTTTTGTAATTAATTATCTTTGTTTCAAGTGGTTTGAGTAAATATTTACCTAAATAATTACCATCCTCGTCCAGTCTAGTTGATTCTGGAGCAGGGTCAATAGATTGTATAAATATTTTTTGATTCGATGTCTCAGGAGGGAAAGCGATTTCTGTAAAGACCGAATATATTTGATTATTTTTTAAATGATATGTTAATTCTGCTTGATAATTTTGAGCTTCTCCAAACACAGCATAAATTGTTTTAGTCTTTGGATTATTCCAAATTATTTTATTACCTGTAACTACATCTGGATTAGGTTTTGCAATTGAAATTTTTTTATTTGTGGTTTCTGGTAGATTAACCGTAATTGAATAAGACTCATTTTGCGTATTTTCAATTACCGGTAAAACAACTTCCCAAACTTTTCCATTGACTTTAAATAAATTTGCTTGATCAAAACTTAAAAAAAAAGTATTAACGGAATCTTTGCCGATATTTGGATTTTTAAATTCCAGTTCAATTTTTGTTTTTTCCGATTCGTTAATAATTTTTGGTGTAATATACCCGTTGTCGTCTGATGTTTTCAGATTATTAATCGCAAAAGTATTAGGAAAACTTATAGAAAATTTACTAACATAAACCTCCGTCTTTAGATTGGTAATTTTTATCTTAAAATCTACTTGCGAATTTAAATTATTTTGAGACTGAGAAAGATTGTATTCCACCTGATAATCGGTCTTGAAGTCAGAAGCATAAACAGGAATAGATGATAGATGAAAGATGATAGATGATAGAAACAAAACAAAAAAATATTTAAAAAATTTCATAGTGAGATTATTTCATTTTACTTAAATATTGTCCCGTATAGGAAGATTTTACCTTAAATATTCCATCAAGTGGACCCTGATATATAACTTCTCCACCTTTATCTCCTCCATCAGGTCCTAGATCAATTATATATTGACAACTTTTAATAACATCAAGATTATGTTCTATCACTATGACTGTATTGCCACGATCGACCAATTCTGTAATTGAATGAAGTAATTTTTCAATATCATAAAAATGAAGACCTGTTGTTGGCTCATCAAGTATGTAGATAGTTCGTCCCGTATCGCGACGTGAAAGCTCATTAGCAAGCTTTAATCTTTGAGCTTCTCCTCCAGACAAAGTAGGAGCTGGTTGACCTAATTCCAAGTACCCTAATCCGGTTTTTTGCAAGAAACTTAATTTTGAGTAAACTTTAAAATAACTATTAAAAAATATTAAAGCTTCGTCAACTGTCATCTTTAAAATTTCATAAATATTTTTACCTTTATATTTAACTTCCAGTGTCTCTTTGTTATAGCGATTACCTTGGCAGACATCACAAATTACATAAACATCAGCCAAAAATTGCATTTCAATTTTCAAAACTCCTGCTCCTTGACATTTTTCACATCGACCACCTTTAATATTAAAGGAAAACCTTCCTTTCTCAAATCCTCGCTCTCGAGCATCAACGGTTGATGCAAAAATCTCTCTGATTTCATCAAAAAAGCCTATATAAGTTGCTGGGTTTGACCGAGGCGTTCTACCTATTGGTGATTGATCAACCATATGGACTCGATCAAGATATTGATAACCTTCAATTTTTTTAAACTCACCAATTTTATCGTGAAAATACCCATCTAAATAATATTTAAGAGCAGGATAGATAGTCTCGGTAACTAAAGAAGATTTACCAGTTCCCGAAACTCCCGTCACTCCAATTAAATTTCCAAGAGGAATTTTTACGTTGATATTTTTTAAATTGTTATGAGTGATTCCAGAAATTATCAATTCTCCATGATTTTTTTGTAGGGAACAAATATTTTTGTTCCCTACGTTAATCGTTTTTTCCCCTGTTAAATATTGCCCCGTCAATGATGTTTTTGATTTTTTCATTTCTGAAAGTTGACCGCTGAAAGTTATTTTACCTCCATTTTTACCTGCCTTTTCTCCAAGCTCAACTAAATAATCGGCTGTTTCCATCGTTTCCCTATCATGTTCAACTACAATTAAACTATTTCCTAAATCACGAAGATTTTTCAAAGTTGTAATTAATGAGGCGACGTCTTTTGGATGGAGTCCGATTGATGGTTCGTCCAATACATAAAGAACCCCAGTCAAACCACTTCCAATTTGGGAAGCAAGCCGAATCCTTTGAAGTTCACCACCAGATAATGTTCCAGCTTTTCTACTTATTGTCAAATACGATAAACCGACGCTGTTTAAAAAATTTAGTCTGCTTAGAATTTCTTTAATTATCGGTTGGGCAATTTGCTTTTCGTAAATTGATAAGCTCAATTCAAGTTTTTCTTTAAAATAAATCGTTAGATGATCTATGGAAAAATCCGAAACTTGAGTAATATTATTTTTATCAATAGTGATTGCTAAAATCTCAGGTTTGAGTCTTAAACCTTTACACTTTGGACAAGTTTCCTCACGCATATATTTTTGTATTTCCATCGCTGAATAATCACCTTGAGTTTCACTATGTCTTCTTTCCAATTCCGTAACGATTCCTGTAAATTTTTCTTTGATTGTGGTTGGCTTACCAAAACGATTTACTCCTTCAACTAGATATTCTTTATTTGTCCCCTTAAGAAGTATATTTATTTCTTTACTAGTTAATTTACCCATTGGTAAATTAGTATTTATTTTTTCAGTTTTACATACTTGTTTTATCAACTTTACATACCACGTTTCATGAAAAAATAACTTGTTAAAAGGAAGAATTCCACCTTCCAGGACCGAAAGATTTTTATTTAAAATCAATTCGGGTTCTACCGCAAATATTGTTCCTATTCCGCGACAATTTTCACAGGCTCCAAGTGGCGAATTAAATGAAAACATCCTTGGCTCAATTTCAAATAAAGAAATATTACAAACTGGACAAGAAAATTTTTCCGAATATAAATGCTCCAATTCCCCAGTTTTGATAATCACCAGCCCGTCTGAAAGTTTTAATGATTGTTCAACAGCTGTGACCAATCTCGATCTTAAATTTTCTACAAAAACCTTATTTTTCATTTCTTTATATCCAAATGAAATCGCATCGATGATTGTTTCAATTTTATGTTTATTAGTTTTAATTAAATTTATTTCCGAATCTAAACTAAAAGTCTTTCCGTCGACAATTATTTGACTTAAACCTTTTGACCTGAGATTGTCAAAAAGATCTTTGAATTCGCCTTTTTTATTTCTAACAATTGGAGATATTATTAAAAATTTATGTGGTTTAATTTTATCTATTAAAGTTTTATTTTCTATTTCTTTCATTATTCTTTCAACAATTTCATCAATCGACATTTTAACTATCTCCCTTTTGCATGTTGGACAATGTGGATGACCGACTTTAGCAAAAAGAAGTCGAAGATAATCGTAAATTTCGGTAATTGTTCCAACCGTTGATCGAGGATTATGAGAAGTTGTCTTTTGATCAATTGATATTGCAGGAGATAATCCTTCAATCAAGTCAACATCAGGTTTATCCATTATTCCTAAAAACTGGCGAGCATACGCAGATAGCGACTCAACATAACGCCGTTGTCCTTCGGCATAGATCGTGTCAAAAGCCAAAGAAGATTTGCCACTTCCTGAGATTCCAGTGATAACAACAAATTTGTTTTTTGGAATATCAACGCCGATATTTTTTAAGTTATGTTGGCGAGCACCGCGTATTTTTATGTAATCCATATGCAAAATTTCTAATTACTAATTACCTAATTAACCTAAATAATGACCAATATTCCAATTGGTTATTGGAGTTTGGTTATTTTTTAGAAATTAGGTCAATTTGATTAATTATGTCAATTTTTAATCTCCTTAACTTTCTCTCTTATCTTAATCGCCAGTTCAAAGTTCAAATTTTCTGCCTGGTTTTTCATTTCTTTTTCCATTTTTTTAATTAGCTTTTTTTTATCAAACGGCGTCAAACTATCAATATTCATTTCATCTAGATATCTTGAATCAAAGTCAAGGGTCAAAAACAAACTTTTTTCATCCTGATTCACAATTTTCTCTCTGATTGGTTTATAAATTGTTTTTGGAGTAATGTTGTGTTTTGTATTGTATTCAACTTGATATTTTCTTCTTCGGTTGATTTCCTCAACTGCCTCCGTAATTGATTTGGTCATTATATCAGCATAAAGAATAACTTGACCGGTAATATTGCGGGCAGCGCGCCCCATGGTTTGGACAAGTGAAGTCCGCGACCTTAAAAATCCCTCGCGATCGGCGTCTAAAATTGCGACCAACGTTACCTCAGGTAAATCTAATCCTTCCCGAAGCAAATTAACTCCAATTAAAACGTCAAAATTTCCCTTTCTTAAATTTTCCAAAATATTTGATCTTTCCAAAGTTTTTACATCACTATGGAGATATGCGGCATTAATTTTTTTCTCTTTTAAGTAAGTCGACAAATCCTCAGCCATTTTTTTTGTTAAAGTTGTGACAAGAACTTTTTCTTTCTTAGAAACTCGCTTTTCAATTTCTAAAATTAAATCCTGGACTTCATTAGTCGCTGGTTTAATAATGATTTCCGGATCAACTATCCCAGTTGGTCTGATTAGTTGCTCAACAATACCGCTAGACTTTGAACTTTGATCTTTGATTTTTGACCTTTCTATCTCCCATTCATTCGGTGTTGCTGAAACATAAATTATTTTTTTTACCATCGGATAAAACTCTTCAAATTTTAGAGGTCGATTATCAAGAGCCGACCTTAAGCGAAATCCATAATCAATCAAAGTATTCTTTCGTGAGTAATCTCCATTAAACATTCCGCGAATTTGGGGAACCGTCATATGAGATTCATCGATAAAAAGTAACCAATCATCTCCATATTGTTGATTAAAATAATTGATCAAAGAATAGGGAGCATCGCCAGGTTTCCTCCCGTCAAAATATCGAGAATAATTTTCAATTCCATTTACATAACCGACCTCTTTTATCATTTCCAAATCATAATTAACTTTGCGGACTAATCTTTGCATTTCAACTATCTTATTTTTCTTTTTTAAGGCATCCGCTTCTTTTTTTAAATCGTCCCTGATTTGTTGTTCGGCACTTTTAAAAATAGCTGGATCCATTAGGTAATGTTTGGCGGGATAGATTATTAAACTCGTGACTAGTGACTGGTGATTAGTGATTAGTTTGCCGGAAATGGGCTCAAACTGCTCAATTTTTTTAACAATATTATTTTCCAAAGTTACTCTATAACCAATATCTTCGTAGGCAGGATAAATGTCGATTCTGTCTCCTCGAATTCTAAAAGTTCCTCTTTTAAAATCAAATTCACTTCGAGAATATTGGAGTTCTATCAAACGTCTGGCAATTTGTTTAATCTCAATTTTTTGTCCAATTTCTAATTCTAAAATAAAACGACCATATTCAACTGGTGAGCCGATGTTATAAATACAAGAAACAGAGGCAACGACTACTACGTCCTTACGGGTCAAAATATTAGTTGTGGCTTTTAATCGAAGCTTATCAATCAATTCATTGATCTGAGCTTCTTTTTCGATGTAAGTATCAGACGATGGCATATAAGCTTCCGGTTGATAATAATCGTAGTAAGAGACAAAATATGAAACGGCGTTTTCAGGAAAGAAATCACGAAACTCTTGATAAAGTTGACCTGCTAAAGTTTTATTGTGAGAAATAATTAAAGTCGGCATTTGTAATTTTTGGATGACATTGGCGAGAGTAAAAGTCTTCCCTGACCCTGTCACTCCTAGAAGCACTTGATCTTTTTTACCCAACTTAACGCCTGCGACTAGTTTTTCAATCGCCTGCGGCTGATCTCCTGTTGGGGAAAATGAGGATTTTAGTTTAAACATAAGCAACCAATAATTTTACACCACTTTTTATCAATTTAGTAGATATAATTGTTAAATGGATGTAATTAAATTTCTGATTGACTTTATAATACATATCGACGTACATTTGGGATCAATCATCTCCACTTATGGACTTGTAACTTACATTATTTTATTTCTTATTATTTTCATGGAAACTGGACTCGTATTTACACCTTTTTTACCAGGAGACTCTCTTCTTTTTGCCGCTGGTGCTTTTGCGGCCATTGGCTCTTTAAATATTTGGCTACTGTTTTTACTTATGGCAATAGCTGCAGTACTTGGTGATACAGCTAACTACTGGATCGGTTATTTATTCGGCAAAAAAATTGTTGCTCATCCGAAGATTCCAATTGACGAAAGCCATATCGAAGAAACCCAAAAATTTTTTCATAAACATGGTGGTAAGACAATTATCATGGCGCGATTCATGCCTTTTGTGAGAACCTTTGCTCCATTTGTAGCCGGAATTGGAAGGATGGATTACAAGCAATTTATTTCTTTTAATTTAATTGGTGGAATTTTATGGGTAGCTGTTGCAACTTTTTCCGGATATTTTTTTGGCAACATTGAGTTTGTCAAAAAAAATTTTTCTTTGGTAATATTTGGAGTTATTATTATATCACTACTGCCAATTATATTTGAATTTTTCAGAAATAAAATTCAAAA
>JAKAHA010000004.1 GCA_021825445.1 bacterium
CGGAACAAAATGGATAAGATCAGTCGCTGATAAAGAACCACAACGTATTTATAAAATTGGTCATGCAACATCAAACGATGGTATTAATTGGGAAAAAGAAAACCGACAATTAATAGCGGACAAACTTAATCTGCAAGAATGTCAGGCACTTCCAACAGTTATTAAATTTGATAATAAATATCACATGTTGTTTTGTTACAGACAAGCAATTGATTTTAGAAAAAATAAAAACAGAGGATATAAAATCGGCTACGCTTTTTCAAAAGATTTAATCAATTGGACTCGCGATGATAAAAATGTCGGAATTGATTTTTCAGAAAACAATTGGGACTCGGAAATGCTCTGTTATCCGCACATGTTTCATTGTGATAATAAAATATATCTGTTATATAATGGGAATCAATTTGGACGATTTGGATTTGGACTGGCAGTATTAATATGAAAAATAAACAAAAAATTAATTTTGCCTTTTACGTTTCTGGTGGTGCCTCACGATTATTAAAATTAATAAAGAAAAATTCTAAGATTTTAGATAATACTGTCCTTGTAGTAAACGACAATGCTCCTAATTTAAAATTAAAAACTCTGCTAATAAAGAAAAAAATAAATTATGTTGAGGTTAATTATGAAAATTTAAAGTTGATCGCTAATGAAAAAAATATATATCTTTCTAAATTATTATTAAAAAAATTTACAGAACATAATATAAATTATTGTTTTTGTTTTGGAAGAAAAATCTTAACAGAAGATTTATTAAAAAAATACAAAAATAAAATAATTAATTTTCATCCTTCAATCCTACCGATGTTTCCTGGAGAAAAATCTATTGATAAAGCAAAAAATAATAATGCTTTTCTTATTGGTAATACCGCTCATTTTGTCGACTCAGGAGTAGATACTGGACCCGCAATTATGCAAAGTATTTGTTATAGAGACGCAACTTGTGAAAGTATTCTCGATATGCAAATTCCAATGATCGAGCAAATATACAAATGGATCGTCGGTGATCGACTAACTATCGGAAAAAAAGGAGTTATTATTAAAAACGCCAATTACAAACAAACTGTATTTTTTCCTAACATTGAATAAATATTTATGAATAGCAAAAGAAATTACAATAAAGAGATAAAAGATGTAGATAATCGTAAATATTTTTATGGCTTTGATTATGATGTCATGCATCCTTTAATGCTCAAATCTTTTATCCCTTTTTTCAAAAAAGGAAATCTTCTTGAACTTGGAAGCTTTAAAGGAGATTTTACCAAAAGATTACTACCGTATTTTGGAGATATTACTTGTGTTGAAGCCTCTAGTGAAGCAATCAAATTTGCGAAAAAAAAATTAGGTAAAAAAATTAAATTTTTTAACGGACTTTTTGAAAAGACAACTCTACCAACTAAATATGACAATATTGTTTTAACTCACGTATTGGAGCATCTTGACAATCCCATAAAATTACTAAAAAAAATAAATGATAAATGGTTATCAGATAATGGTCGATTATTTTTGGTATGCCCCAACGCCAATGCTCCTTCACGTCAAATTGCCGTAAAGATGGGTCTGATAAGTCATAATTCTGCGGTAACGCCAGCTGAAAAAAAACACGGACATAGAATCACATATTCTCTTGATACTTTAGAGCACGATGCAAAAGCAGGGGGACTCAAAGTAATTCATCGTTCAGGTATATTTTTTAAAGCACTGGCTAATTTCCAGTGGGATAAATTATTAAAAACTGATATTATCTCGTCAGAATATTTAGATGGATGTTATGAATTGGGTCAACAATATCCCGATCTATGTTCTAGTATTTTTTTACTTTGTGAAAAAGGAAAATAATTATGAAAATATCATTTGTAGTCGCCGTATACCGAAATGAAGGGTCGATTCGGAGTACTTATGAAAAAATAAAATCAGTTTTTACCCGTTTTTTGAAAAAATATAGTTATGAGATTGTTTTTGTTGATGATGGCTCCGACGACGGATCACTTCAAGAAATATTGAGCTTACGAAAAAAAGATCCCAGAGTCAAAGCGATATCGTTTACCAGAAACTTTGGTCAGATGGCTGCCATGCTTGCGGGACTCAAAGAAACTACAGGTAGTGCAACCATAAATATTTCCGCGGACCTGCAAGATCCGATCGAAATGATTCCGCAAATGGTAAAAAAATGGAGAGAAGGATCGGAAATTGTGGTTTGTTATCGTATCGGTCGTGCTGATTCATTTGTATCTAAGTTTTTTTCGCGTTTTGCTTATGGACTTCTCAAATTGTCTTTTCCTCAACTGCCATCCGGGGGATTTGATTATGTTTTGATCGACAAAAAACCATTGGGTCAATATAACTCAATTAACGTAAGAAATAGATCTTTCCAAGGTGATTTACTATGGTCAGGATATCGAACAAGTTTTATTCCTTATTTTCGACTTAAACGGACTATTGGTCAATCGCAGTATAATTTTGCAAAAAAACTCAAAAATTTTTTGGATGCCTTGCTTGATGCATCATATATGCCAATCAGATTTATTTCGTTAATCGGTTTTATGACCTCGATCATCGGGGCTTTATATAGTTTGACAATTGTTTATGCGTGGGCCTTCCGTAAGACTCCGTTTACCGGTTGGGCACCGATTATGATTGTGATTTTATTCGTTGGAGGATTAATAATGATTATGCTTGGAATAATCGGCGAATATATTTGGAGGATTTATGATGAACTGAGAAAAAAACCAAATTATATTATAAGAAGTAAACACATATGAAACCGTTTGAAGAGCCCATCTATGTCACAAGACCGATCATGCCTCCGCTTGGTGAATTTACGGATAAGATTGAGCAAATTTGGGAAAGCAAATGGCTGTCAAACAACGGAACACAACTTCAATTATTAGAGAGAGAGATCCAAAAGACACTCAAGGTACCTCATGCCTCAATATTTAATAACGGCACAATCGCTTTGATGACTGCAATCAAAAGTTTGGAATTAAAAGGAGAAGTTATCACAACCCCGTTCACTTTTCCGGCAACTCCCAATAGTCTTACTTGGTGCAATGTCACTCCGGTTTTTTGTGATATTAATCCCGTAACAATGAATATTGATGCAGACAAAATAGAAAAAAGTATTACTAAAAAAACGACGGCAATTTTGGGCGTTCATGTTTTTGGTACACCATGTGATGTGAAAAAAATTCAAAAAATCGCAAAAAAATATAAATTAAAAGTTATTTATGATGCCGCTCACGCTTTTGGAACGGAGATTGATGATGTTGGGATTGGCAATTTTGGAGATATTTCGATGTTTAGTTTTCATCCGACAAAATTATTTCATACCGCCGAAGGAGGCGCTCTTACCTGTAATGATGTCTTATTAAGAGATAAAATTAATCTGCTTAGAAACTTTGGAATAAAAAATGAAGTTGAGGTACTTGTACACGGCATTAACGGCAAGATGAATGAAATTCAGGCTGTTCTTGGTTTAGCTGTTTTACCTCTCATTAAAACCGAAAGAAAAAAGAGAGAGCTGATTGGCAAAATATATAAACATTACCTTGATGATATTGAGGGAATTACCTATTTGAAAGATCTGGTCGATGTAAAAAGTAGTTTTCAATATTTTGTTATCAGAATAAATAAAGAAATATTCGGACGCTCCCGCGACGAGGTCTATGATATTTTAAAAACATATAATATTTTTACAAGAAAATATTTCTTTCCGCTTTGTAGTCAGTATCCTTACTATAAACATTTACCATCTGCAAAACCAAAAAATTTACCAATTGCACACCAAGTAGTTGAAGAAGTATTAGTCTTACCGTTTTATGGAACATTGCCTATAGGGGATGCTGAAAAAATTATCACTTTAATTCAATCATTTAAAAAATAATATATGACAAAAAAAGATAAGTTTGTCCATGGCATGGACTGGACAAAAAAAGTAAAAAATTATGAGTTAAATAATTATCGAAAATATCAGTATGACCTTATTTCTAAATTCATAGGAAATAATATATTGGAAGTTGGCAGTGGCGAAAAAGGATTTACAAACGAGATTGTAAATAATAAAAAAAATATTAAAAGATTGATTTCGATAGAACCTTCCAGTACTCTTTTCAAACTTCATAAAAATAAATTTAAATTTCCAAAATACACTTCCTTTTACATGAAGGATCTTTTTGATCTTAAGAAAAAAACATTTGGATCTTTTGACACGATATTATTTGTCCATGTACTTGAGCATATAAAGGAAGACAAAAAAGCTATAGAAAAAGCCTACGAACTTCTTAAACCGAATGGAAGGATCTTAATTGAAGTCCCGGCTTTGCCGTTTTTATATTCTTCTCATGATAAATTTTTGGGGCATTATCGAAGATATACGAAGAAATACATGCTTTCTTTGATAAATAAAAGAAAATTTAATATCGTGGATATTTGGTATCAAGATTTTATCGGAATTTTGGGGTCACTTTTATATTTTAAATTCAAAAAAACAATTTTAAATTCAGACTCGGGGGTTAGTCTTGTAAGTAAACAAGGAAAATTTTATGATCGATACTTGGTTCCTTTGCAAAGTCTTATTGAAAAATATGTACGACCACCTGTAGGATTGAGTTTAACAGTCATACTACAAAAAAAATGAAAAAAAATTATTTAACCATATTATTCTTATTTATTCTTAGTCTGCTTTGGGTTATTTATACCTTTAATGATCGACTCCAATATCAGACAATCAAGAAGGTCGCATTTAATAATTTAAATATCAATAAAAATTATCCAGAACCTGTTGATTCAAAAATAAAAGATATTGACATAAATTTTTTATTTAAGATCGATAAAGAAAATAATATTTCAACCATTTTTAATTTTGGAACTGAAACTAATCCTTTGATGCTACGGCTTGTCAAACCATCTTCATTGCAAATAATCATCGGTCATAATAATCCACTTGGCAACAAAGTTTATTCCTTGACGGATTTATTTGAATATGATAAGCCGCATAAAATAAGAATAAAAGTTTTTAAAGAAAAACAGCTTTGGGTCGTCATTGATAACGTCGTAGTCATTAATATTTATGATAAAAAATTTAATTTTGATATTGCCGATATAAAAATAGATAAAAATTTTGGAAGAAATATATCTGATGTAAATGTTAAATATACTCTTTATCGTAAATCGCAATTAATGACAATAATTAAATATATTTTAGTTTTATTTTTCATTGCTTTAAGCACGCAATTACTTAGAAATAATTTAAAATTTTTTACCCGTGAAGAAAGAATAAAATATGTCGCCGCTCTACTTTTCATTGGTTTTTTAATGGCTATTTTTTATTCGGTCGGTCAAAATATATTAGGCTATACTGACCCAAAAAACACCTTTCTTTTTACACCCGGAAATATGTTTACTGATTTTATTGGTCCCGTTAGAGCTCCAGATATCGTTACCTATTCATTTTTTATGACGGCGATAAAACAGTTTTTCCTTTTTATTGGTGAGGAAATGTCTTTAACTCTCTTTATTGTTGGTTCAATATGTTTATTAACAATAATAAATGCTAAGGAAATTAGTGAAGCAAGACTTAGTAGATCTTCAATTTTCCATATCGCCGTTTTTTCTATACTTAGCTATCCTGTACTTTTTGCCATAAATCGAGGGAATTTTGAAATATTAGTTTTTTTTACCTTATATTTATTTGCTTATTATTTAAACAAAAAAAAATTTGTAACGAGTGCCGTGTTCCTTTCTTTAGCGATTTCAATGAAACTATTTCCGGTAGTATTTTTAATTGTTTTTTTATCATTTAGAAAATTTAGAGCTTTTATATATACTTGCCTGCTGACAATATTTTTAAATTTATCATCATTAATAATAATCACCAAGACATTATCAAAGGATATTTATAAAATTATTGTTGATTATTTGGGTATTTATAGTGGATCCTACATGAAAGAACAGGTTATTGATAATCGAGGATTGGTTTTTGCGCATAGTTTATACGGACTTTTAAAATTAAAAATATTTAGCTTCTATAAATCAACCAGTATTACTGATGTGACCTTACGGGAAGTCACGCGCCTTTTTAAATTGTATTCATTCGTGGAGATAGGGTTATTCGCGTTTATCGCTTCTTATGTTATTTTTATAGAAAAAGAGTTATGGAAAAAAATTACTCTTCTGGTAATTTCGATGAATGCACTGCCCTATGTTTCGGCTGATTACAAATTAATAAATTTTTTTATACCCCTATATCTATTTATTAACAAGAAAGAAAAGAGTAAAACTGATTTAATTTATGTAATTTTATTTTCACTACTATTAGTACCAAAAAATTATTACACTTCATTATTAAATTTACCCGATGTAAGCTTGGCAATATTTTTAAATCCGATATTAATGATTGCTTTATCTTCACTAATCATTTTTGAAGGATTAAAAAATATATATAATAAGAATTATGCTAAAAAAATCTATAAAATTATTTCGAAGTAATTATTTTGTCTTTTTTGTAGCAATAATTTTTTTTATTACCATCAGGTCTCTTCATTTTACTTCCGCTCTTAACTTTTCCTTTGACCAAGGTAATGGCTTTACTCATATTCTTGAAATGTGGAGAAATAAAGAGATCACGCTTGTAGGACCTGCAAGCTCAATTTCGGCAGATAATAAGGAATTGCTTCAAGGAAGCATTATTTATTATTTCATGCTTATTTTTGCTCTTCTTGGAAAATTTGATCCGATTATATCTTCATATATTTTTATGTTGTTTTGTTCGCTTGGAATAATCCCACTTTACCAAGGAATGAAAAAACTCGCCAATGAAAAAGTAGCTCTTTTTATGGTGATTCTTTACACACTACTTCCAATATTTATTAATTACACCCGTTTCTTTTTTGGTCCAAATTTTTTAATCCCACTTTCAACTATTTTGATTTACCTTATGGGTTTGCATAAAACCAAACCTAAGAATATTTACTTGTTTTTAATATTTGCTTATATAGGAATATTAATGCAGTTTCATTATCAGGTAGTAATTATTTTGGTAATTTTGTTTATTTACTATTTCTGGATCCCCGTTTTCACGGGGATGACAAAACCACTCTTAATTATGGTTGGGGGATTTTGCGTCGGTTTTTCTCCAATGATTTTATTTGAACTTAAGAATCAGTTTTATAATCTTAATGTCATAAAAAATTATTTGTTTAGCTCAAAACCTCATAGCGGTGCTCCTTTTGAATTTCTTCCACATCGATATCTTTCAATAAGCATTCTTTTTTTCGCTCTGGTTGGTACTTATTTTAAAAAATATATTTCTTATACGTTAATAATCATCACTACAATTATTTTAATTATCTTAGATGCTTTTATTTATTTACCAATACCTTCTCATGGATTTGGAATGTCACCAAATTGGAATTATCTGATGGAGAAAAAAGCCTATAAAATAATTAAAAAACAAAATATTAAAAATTATAATATAGTCAATCACATTTATGACAATCTCTCGATCGTTGTAAAATTTCATCTAAAAAAAGACGGGGTAAATATTAATTACGATGATTATTACCGCAACGATTATCTCTACGTAATCAGTAAAAATGCAGATATTTTCAAGGATCCTGCTTATGAGATTAATACCTTCGTTCCAAATAAGTTGATAAAAAGTTGGAAGTTAAATGAAGTTTATAATCTATACCTATTTAAAAGAATTAATGAACTCTAAGATGGTTTTTTGACGTACTTCATTAATTACTTTTCAGTAGTTTTATATTATTTTATTAACATATCTTTTAACTTCATTTTGAAAAAATTGTTTTAATGCAGTAATGGTGGGCTTAAATTTTTCATTTTTATAAATCAAAGGCTCATCAGTGATATCATCTAGATAACTAAGGCTTTTTAATATAACAGTCGAGTCAATCATTGGATACTTTTTTTTTGAAAATGAAAGTAATTGTTCAAGGGAATACATCTTCATAACTTCATATAAATCTATATAATCCTTTAAGGCAGACCTCTGCATAATCGTAGATAATTTCATACAGGCTATGTCAGGAATTGAAGCAATATTTAAAAATTCAGTCATAATGAGAGAGTTTAACAAGGGGTAATCATATGTCATAAAACTTATTTTTATTTCAGAATTCAACAAGATAGATAAAGTGTTTTTTTCAATTTGAGTCACAGTAAATAACGTATGACCAAAAATCGATGAAAGACGTTTTATTAACTTATTTGGATCAAATGAATTATTCGAAAAAAAATCGAAATCAACGCTGTCACGATGTCCAATTTGAAGAGCGAGTCCGGTCCCTCCAGCCAAATAAAACTCGTTTTTCCATGAAATAAAAGTTGGAATAATTTTTTTCCTACTCTCAGATAATATAAAGAGTTTTAGTTTGTCCATGTATTAAATTCTTCTATTTTTTGGGTTAATTGAAAGAACGAGTCTCCAAAGTGATAAAGATTTTTTGTTCCATTGAAATAAGGGGATATCATTTACCACAGATGTAATTAACTCAAAACCATATTGCTTAAATAACCATTTAACTGCTTCTTCTGAACCAAAATTAAGAACTTGAAAAATTATAATTTTCTTATGTTTATCTTTTTTTATTTGATCCAGTTTATATGACCATAAAACCGAGTTAACTGATTGAGGTAAGTCGTTAACCAATGAAATAACCATGCTTATATTATACCAAATTAATGAATTTTGTTATTTTTTCTTTCACATACTCTAACATCTCTTCATTAATTCCAGGATAAACTCCTAACCAAAAAGCATTATTCATAATCAGGTCGGCGTTTTTCATATCCCCAATAATCTTAAAACTTTTCTTACGGTTGACGTAAGCAGGGTGACGAAGAATATTTCCTGAAAAAACATTTCTCGTTCCAATTTTATTTTTTTCCAAATACTCGGTAAATTCATTCCTTGAAAAAGGGGAGTCGGGTTTGACGATTGCTGGAAATCCAAAATAACTTACTTCTTCTTTCTTATCATTTTTCATTAAAATAAAATACTTTTTATATTGTGAAAAAAATTCATAAAGAGCCTTGTAATTTTCCTGTCTTTTTTTAATGAAAGTTGGCAGTTTTTTAAGTTGCGCAACGCCGATTGCCGCCTGGAAATCCGTCGCCTTTAAATTGTAACCAATTTGAGAATAAATATATTTATGATCGTATCCTTGAGGAAGATCGCCCAATTTCCATCCAAATCTTTTTCGGCAAGTATTATCACGCCCTGTATCGCACCAGCAATCACGACCCCAATCGCGAAATTGGCGGATCGATTTGTGAATCAAAGAATTATTAGTGACGACAGCTCCGCCCTCGCCCATAGTCATCTGATGTGCCGGATAAAAACTGAAGGTCGCAATATCTCCAAACGAACTAACAAGTTTTCCGTCATATTTTGAACCCAAGGCATCGCAGGAATCTTCAATCACCCAAAGATTATGTTTTTTTGCCAACTTCATAATTTTTTTCAGATTATAAGGTTTTCCCAAAGTATGAGCCATCATGATCAATTTAGTTTTTTTGGTAATCGCTTTTTCAATTTTGTCAACGTCGATGTTTAGAGTGTCAATCTCTGCATCAATAAAAATCGGCTTTAAGCCGTATTGAAGACCGGGGTTGACGGTCGTTGGGAAAGCAACTGAACAGGTTATAAATTCATCGCCTGGTTTAAGTTGGCGTTCTCCAAAGACTGAAGAAGTTAGAGCAGATAAAGCAACTAAATTGGCAGATGATCCAGAATTAACAAGCGAAACATAATTGACTCCAAGAAATTTTTTAAATTCTCTTTCAAATTCTTTAGTCCATCGTCCTTCAGTCCACCAACCCTCGCGTGCTGCCTCAATTGCATTATTTATCTCCCTCTCGTCATATACTTTACCTGATACTGGAACGTAAGTCTCTCCTCGAATAAATTTGTTCATTTTCATAATTTTATCAAAAAAAAAGCTTTATAGTATAATATTACCTAATGAAATCTAAAAAACTTATCTCCATTGTCATTCCTATTTATAATGAGGAATTAGGAATTCCAGAACTGGTCAAGCAACTAACAAAATTTATTGGTGGAAACAAAAACTATGATTTCGAAATTATATTCGTCGAACATGGATCACATGACGATTCTTTCAATCTTTTGCAAGAATTTGCTAAAAAAAACAGTCAGATAAAAATTCTTCAACTTTCTAAAAATTTTGGTTGTGATGGCGGGATTGCTGCAGGTATGCAGTTTGCAAAAGGCGACGCTTTAGTAATTATGATGGCAGATCTTCAAGAGCCGATAGGATTAATTTTGGAATTTATCAAAAAATGGGAAGCTGGTTACGAGATTGTTTATGGCGTAGTACAAAAAAGGGCAGCTGGATTTTTGAGAAATTTTAGCTCTGTTTTATTTTATAAAGTAATAAATTTATTTACCAAAAACATGTTCCCGGAAAATGCCAGTGACTTTCGACTGATAGATCGAAAAGTTTATCTAACAATAAATCAAATGGGGGAACAAAACAAATATTTAAGAGGATTAATTATGTGGACTGGTTTTAAAAATATTGGAATTCCCTTTAATAGGTCAAAACGATTTGCAGGAGTTTCAAAAGCTAATTTTGTCACAGTACTCAAAGTCGCGCTTAACGGCATTTTTTCTTTTTCCTATTTACCTTTACGATTTGTCACAGGGCTGGGAATAACGATTACAATTGTCTCTTTTATAATGATATTTTTTTATCTTTATCTATTTTTTATTCATGGTCGAGAAGCACCGGGAGCCGCAACAACAATTTTGTTGATATTGAGTTTGTTTGGAATTTTATTTTTTATCCTGGGAATCATTAGTGAATACCTGGCGAGGATCTACGATGAAGTCAAAGCCCGACCATCTTTTATTGTAAAAAATAAAATAAATTTGTAATAGACAAATGAAAAAAATTAAGGTCGGAATTATTGGTACTGGAAATATTGGCTCTGATCTATTAATTAAAATTATAAGATCTCCATATTTGGAGTGTGGAATTTTTACTGGACAAAATCCTGACTCTGAGGGAATTTTGAGAGCCAAAAAACTTGGAGTCAAAACTTCTTTTGAGTCAATCCGCGCGATTGAAAAAAATCCTAAATGCTGTGAAATAGTTTTTGATGCAACTTCAGCTAAAGGACATTTATATAATGCTCCCATCTTAAAAAAATTAAAAAAATTTGTCATTGATATGACCCCATCAAGAATTGGCAAGATGTGCGTCCCAAGTCTTAATTTGGAAAGTTCATTAAAAGAAAATAATATTAATATGGTTAGCTGTGGAGGACAGGCGACCACCCCGATTGCCAAAGCCATCATGAAAATTAATCCTAATACCCAATACATTGAAATTGTTTCCAGCATTTCTTCAAAATCAGCTGGTATTGGTACACGAAATAATATCGATGAGTATACTCAAACCACTAGTGAAGCTCTAGTGTATTTTAGTGGTGTCAAAAAAGCTAAGGCAATTGTCAATCTTAATCCTGCCGACCCACCTATTTTAATGCATAATACAATTTATGCTCAAATTAAAAATCCAAAAATAGATTTGACTACTAAAGAAATAAAAAAAGTAGTAAAAAAAATTCAACAGTATGTTCCTGGTTATAAATTAGTTTTAGAACCTGTTTACGATAATGGTCGATTGACAACTATGATAGAAGTGATTGGACGAGGCGATTTTTTGCCAATATATGCGGGCAATTTAGATATAATTAACTGTGCTGCAATTGCCGTAGCTGAAGAATATGCCAGGCGAAAATTAAAAATAAAAAAACATGAAATCAAATAATAGGGAAGTACTTATCGTTGACTCAACTCTTCGTGATGGATCTCATGCTATGAAACATCAATTTACTGTTCAAGACATTGTTCAATATGCCAGAGGGGCAGAGCTCGCCGGAACGAAAATACTTATGGTCGGACATGGAAATGGATTGGGCGCTTCTTCACTCCAACTAGGACTATCTTTAGTATCTGATAAAGAAATGTTAGTTGCAGCAAAAAAACAACTAAAAAAAACTCAGCTTGGAGCCTTTCTGATTCCAGGATTTGGAACTATTAAAAATGATATTGAGCCGGCGATCGTCGATTATGGGGTTGATGTTATCATGGTTGCTTGTCATTGTACCGAGGCAAATATAACTCGCCAACATATTCAATATGCCACAAAAAAAAATATTAAAACTTATGGTGTTTTGATGATGTCTCATATGATTTCGGCTGAAGAACTTCTGGTACAAGCAAAATTAATGGAAGAATATGGAGTGGCAGGAGTTTTGCTTATGGACTCAGCTGGAACTTACTTACCAAAAGATGTATCCGAAAAAGTATCAACCTTAGTTAAAGGTTTGAAAGTTGATGTGGGTTTTCATGCTCACAATAATTTAGGTATGGCGGTTGCCAATTCTTTAATTGCTGTGGAATCTGGAGCTAATATTTTAGATGCTTGTTCTCGTGGGCTAGGGGCTGGAGCAGGTAACTGTCAACTGGAAGTAATCGCGGCAGTTCTCAATAAAGTTGGAATAAAAACCGGATTGGACCTTTACCAACTGATGAATAATAGTGAAAATATTATTGCAAAATTAATGAAAGCCCCGATTGAAATAAATGATATTACTTTAACAAGTGGTCTTGCCGGCGTTTTTTCCGGATTTGCTCCTCATGCAAAAAAAGCTGCTATTAAATTTGGTATCGACGTCCATGATTTATTAATTGAACTTGGAAAAAGAAAAATTATAGGTGGTCAAGAAGATATAATTATTGACGTGGCAAATTTCCTCAAACAAAAAAAAGAATTTAAAGATGAAGATTATCAGATAGAATCATTATTATAAATTTAAAATAATTATATGACCGTTAGCGATTATATTTTTAAATTTTTAACAGATAAGGGAGTTGATACGATATTCATGATTACAGGAGGACAAGCGATGTTTTTGAATGATGCGGTTTTTCGCAACAAAAAATTAAAATATATCTGTGGGCACCATGAACAAGCGCTTGGAATGTCAGCTGATGCTTATGGTCGAATTACTGGAAAACTAGGAGTTAGTTTGGTTACCGCCGGACCTGCTGCTATCAACATTATAAACGGAGTCGTTGGTGGATGGGTTGACTCATCTCCAATGATGGTCATTTCAGGTCAATCGGCTTTGTCTTTTGTTCAATATCAGCAAAAAACCAAAATTAGACAGTTTGGAATTCAAGGCATAAATATTAAGCCAATTGTTGAAAAAATTACCAAATATTTTGTTACTGTGGACGATCCTTCTCTAATTCAGTACTATATGCAAAAAGCTTATTATCTGGCACTAAGCGGTCGACCCGGTCCAGTATGGATCGAAGTTCCTCTCGACATTCAGAGAATGGAAGTTCCTAAAAAGCTCCTAAAAGAATTTATCCCTGAGGAAAACAAAGATCTAGACAGTGATCTTTCTACAAAAGTAAAAGAAACGTTGGAATTATTATCAAAATCTAAACGACCAATTCTTTTTGCTGGTCAAGGAATTAGATTAGCAAATACTTTTAATGAATTTGATAAAATTGTCAAAAAACTTCAAATGCCAGTTATCACCTCTCGACTAGGGATTGATCTCATTGATAGTGATAATAAGCTATATGTAGGACGACCTGGAACATATGGAGAAAGAGCTGCTCATTTTGCAATTCAAAATTCAGATTTAATTTTGGCTATAGGTTCCCGACTTTCAACATCAACGGTTGGTCATAACTCAAAGGAATTTGGTAAAAATGCCAAAAAAATCGTTGTTGATATTGATATCGAAGAACTCGAAAAACCAGGTATAGACATCTTCCTAAAAATTAATACCGATGTTAAATTATTTTTAAATGAACTATTAAAACAGATAGGTACGCATAAAATTCCAAATTATAAAAATTGGGTTGAAAGATGTAATTTTTGGAAGTATAAATATCCGGTGGTTTTACCAGAATATAAAAAAGAAAAACCAATTAACTCTTATTATTTTACTGAAAGATTATCATGCCTTGCCTCTGACCGTGATATGATCTTAGTTGATACAGGATCTTGTTTTCATGTTGCCTGTCAAGCATGGAAAATCAAAAAAAATCAGCGTTTTTTGACGACCGGTGGAATCTCTTCGATGGGCTATTGGGCGGCAGGAATTGGTGCATGTCTAGCAAATAATCGAAAAAATACGATTGTAATAACGGGGGACGGAAGTCTTCAATTTAATATCCAAGAATTTGCAACGATCAAACATAATAATCTGCCCATAAAAGTTTTCATTTTAAATAATAACGGATACTTATTAATCAGACACACCCAAAAGAATTTTATGGACGGAAGGCTTATGGGGGAGAGTGAGAAAAATGGTGTTTGGTGTCCTGATTCTTTAAAGATCGCTACAGCCTATGGAATTAAGGGGGTAAGAATTAGTTCTATCGACGAAATTGATAAAAAAATTAAAGAAGTCCTTGATTATAAGGGACCTGTAATTTGTGATGTGATGACTCCTGAGTGGCAACTGTTGATTCCAAGGACGGCATCAGAAAAAAGACCTGATGGAACACTGGTTGCCAAACCATACGAGGACATGTTTCCTTTTTTGGATAGAAAAGAATTTAAGCAAGCCAACCACCCATAATATGATAAAATACCATGTATGAAAGATACTAAAATAAAGCTTTCTGATTATGTAATTCAATTTATAGAAAATCTTGGAGTAAAGCATATTTTTTTAATTTCTGGTGGCGGAAATATTCACCTTGTTGACTCCCTTGGAAAAAGCAAAAAAATAAAATATGTTTGCAATCATCACGAACAAGCTTCTTCAACCGCAGCTGAAGCGTATGCCAGAATTGCGGGCTTTGGGGTTTGCTTGGTGACAACAGGACCTGGTGGAACAAATGCCATTACCGGCGTCCTTGGAGCCTACCAAGATTCAATACCTATGCTTGTCATATCAGGACAAGTAAAAAGAGAAACTATGGGAGCGGGAAAAATCACCAGACAGTACGGAGACCAAGAAGTAAATATTATAGATATCGTCAAACCGTTAACCAAATATGCCGCAACTATTATGAATCCACTTGATGTCGATTACGAGCTATCAAAGGCTACTCATATTGCCAAATCCGGCAGACCGGGTCCAGTTTGGATCGATATCCCGCTTGATATTCAAGGATCAACGATTGAAATCGAAAAGTTAAAAAAATTTGAATCAAAAGAAATTAAACCCGATTTTAATACTGACAAGAAAAAATTAAGTGAATTGGTTAGTAAAACAATTGAAAAAATTAAAAATTCTAAACGCCCGGTTTTATACGCAGGAAACGGAATTAGACTTGCCGGTGCTTATAAAGAGTTTTTAAAATTAGTTGACCTTCTGAAAATTCCTGTTTTGACAAGTTATGCAGGTTACGACCTGATGCCGTCCGCTCATCCATATTTTTTTGGTCGGGGACATGCTTTTGGTCAACGAGCTGGTAATTTTGTTTTACAAAACAGTGATTTATTACTTTCAATTGGAGCCAGATTTGATATTAGGACGATTGGATTTACTTATAAAGCATTTGCCAGAGCCGCCTACAAGATAATGGTTGATATTGATATGAAAGAGATAAAAAAACCAATTCTTTCAATTAACATGCCTGTTAATTTTGACGCTAAAGATTTTATCGAAGAAATGATAAGACAACTAAAAGAAAATTCGTTGAAATTACAAATAAATGATTGGCTGGATTACGGAAGAAAATTAAATAAAAAATACCCGGTAGTTTTAAAAGAATATTGGCAGGAAAAAAAATTTGTTAACAACTACTGTTTTATTGAGGCTATTGGAAAACAACTTAAGCCAAATGAATTAATTGTTGAGTCAAATGGAGTCGGACCCCTAAACTGCATGTACCAGGCATTTTATGTAAAACCGGGTCAAAGAATTATTCTCAATAACGGTTGTGCCCAGATGGGGTATGGACTACCTGCTGCCGTTGGAGTCGCCTTTGCCGCCGATAAAAAACAAAGAGTCATCTGTTTTGATGGTGATGGAAGTATTCAACTAAATATCCACGAACTCCAAGTGATGAAACATCATAATCTTCCAATCAAATTATTTATTTATACAAACGACGGTTATCTTTCAATTAAAAATACCCAAAATAATTTATTTGCAGGAGTTCATGTGGCAGTTGACAATGAGTCTGGAATCAGTTGTCCGGATATTGTGAAAATCGGAAAAGCTTATGGAATTAAAACTATAAAAATCAACAACCACGCAGATATGGATGAAAAAATAAAAAAAGTATTATCTACCCCCGGTCCCGTAATCTGTGATATTAATGCTGTCAGAAATTTGGCACTTGCACCAAAACTGATGGCAAAAAAATTACCTAACGGTCAGTTCGCTTCGCCTCCCCTTGAAGACATGGGACCATTTTTGCCAAGAGATGAATTTGAAAAGAACATGTTAATTCCGTTGTGGAAAGAATAAATTTATAAAATAATTTATGGTCAAATTAGCAGAGGGAGTACAAGGTTTTGATACTACGAAGTCTGCTGAATCTTATGCAAGATTAAATTCAATAGGTTACGATACTTCTGTAAAAGCCATTGTTGACAAAATGACACTTTTTCTCAAAAATATAAAGGGTCATGCTTGGATTGTAGAGATTGGTGCAGGTCAAAGAAAAGCTACTATAGGAATTGACGCCTCACTTAAAAAACATGGTTTTTCAAACGTAACAATTATTCCATTGGAACCGTCTTCGGAACAAACAAAAATGGCACCTAAAGTTGATTCGGGAGATCAGTCAACCCCTCCTTTAATTCGAAATGGTGAAATTCTTCCGATTAAAACTAATTCTGCCAAAGGCTTTTTATCTTCTCAGGTACTTCATTGGGTTACTACAAGCAAAAAATTACTGGAATTGTTTAAGGAAGGATCACGAATATTAGTAAAAGATGGTTTTTTAGTTCACGCAGTTTCCGGCTTAGTTGACTTGAAAGAATATAATAAATATCATTTTACCCGTGCACCTTTTTATCTTGAAGCCTATCTTCCAGAAGTTAAAAAATTATTAATTGAACATGGGTTCTGGAGTGAAGATCAAGGTGAATTTGTACCATGGAACCACAAAGTTAATCCTTTTTATCACAAATATACTCTTCATGACATTCGTAAAATAATCAAAAAAGCTGGTTTCAAAGACGTAAAAATTGATATATACTTTGCCCGTCTTGGTCCAGAAGAATGGAAAAAAAGATGTGCTGAATTATCAATGTTAAAAATGCATCTTTTTAAAAGCAAAAGATTAAAAGAAATACCTGAGAATTTAATGGAAGAAATTGGCAAACAGGCTTTTGAGCAAGCTAAATTGAGTCGCTCTGATTTATGGAATGAATTATCACAAGAAACTAGTGAGGTTATGAATCAAATGCCAGAAAATTTAACACATGGAGAACCTGTGCCAGTTATTACTGCTAGAAAAAAATGAATAAAAAAACAATTTTTATCACCGGGGCGGGGGGGTTTATTGGAAAGAATTTGACGGAACAATTAAACGGAAAATATAATCTGTTGACACCCGGACATAAGGAACTTGATTTGTTGGACGAAAAAGCTGTTGATAATTTTTTCAAGAAAAATAAGATTGACGTTGTCATTAACTGTGCCGTCATTGGCGGAAGCAGAAAAGAAGAACACGTCGACTCCTCACTTTCCGGAAATTTAAGAATATTTTTCAATCTTTTGAAAAATAAAGGTCGATATAAAAAGATGATTCATCTTGGGTCAGGTGCAGAATACGACAAAACCAAACCGATTATCAAAGTAAAAGAAACTGATTTGGGAAAAACCATTCCCAAAGACGAATATGGTTTTTTCAAATATATTTGCTCAAAATATATTGAAAAAGAAAAAGATATTGTTTGTATTAGAATTTTTGGTCTATTTGGAAAATACGAAGATTACAGATATCGCTTTATCTCCAATGCGATCGTTAATAACTTAAAAGGGCTTCCTATCACTATGAATCAAAACGTCTTTTTTGATTATACGGATATTAACGATTTTGTTAGGATTGTTGATCACTTCATCAATCATAAAGCAAAACATAAGTTTTATAATATCGGTACCGGGAAAAAAATTGATATATTGACGATTGCCAATAAGATAAATAAGATCGCTGACAAAAAATCGAAAATAACGATAAAAAATAAAGGACTGAATAACGAATATACTTGTAACAGTTCGAGATTGAAAACTGAGCTAAAAAAATTTGAGTTCACCGACTTTGATAAATCTTTGAATGAACTATATAGGTGGTATAGAGATAAGTCTGTGTCATTCCCGCCCCCGATCGGAGTCGAGGGCAGGCTCCTGCGGGAATCCAGAAATCATGGATCCCCTTTTTCAAGGGGATGACAAACATTAATTTGATAAAATAAGAATAAAGTATGAGCAAGAAAACTGTTTTTATTACCGGAGCCGGGCGGGGAATTGGCGAGGCGATTTACAAAAAATTAAAAACAGAAAAATACAAAATAATCGCTCCCTCTCGAGATGAACTTGATCTCAATGATAATGTTTCAATATATCGATATATTGAAACACACAAAAATTTAAAAATAGATATTCTTATAAATAACGCCGGGGTAAATTTTCCCAGTTGGATTGATGAATTGACTGATGACAATATTGATAAACATATGCAAATAAATCTTATAAGTCCCATCAAACTGATTCGAGCTTTTGTTCCATATATGAAAAAAAATCAGTGGGGGAAAATCATAAATATTTCTTCAATTTTTGGAGTTGTTGCCCGAGGAAAGCAGACAATGTATTCGGCCACAAAACACGCCATAAACGGAGTAACAAAAGCCTTGGCACTTGAACTTGGACCAAGCAATATTTTAGTCAACTCAGTTTGCCCAGGCTTTACCAATACCGATTTGGTAAAACGTAACCCTCCGGAAAAAAATGCACTGATCGCCAAAGATATTCCCATGGGTAGATTTGCGCAGCCCGAGGAGATCGCAGAACTGGTCTCATTCTTAATTTCCGATAAAAATACTTATATCAACGGTCAATGTTTAGTGATTGACGGTGGATTTACCTGCAGATAATATGGACAAACTAATTATCAAATCCCGTATTAGAGATTTTGACGTTGAGTTTGTTGATGATTTTTCTTTTGTAGATAAACTCCTTGATTTAAAAAACTATGTTGTCATCGTCGGGCAAACTGTTTACAAACATTATAAAAACACAATTTTTTCCCGTTTCCCCAAGGAGCAACTAATTATCATCAAACTTGATGAAAAAAGAAAAACTCTTGATACGGTCATGAAAATTTACAAAAAACTTCTTCCCCTTTCCTCAAAAAAAAATCTTACTTTAATTTCTTTTGGAGGTGGGATCAATCAGGATGTGACCGGTTTTGTTGCCTCAACTCTTTATCGAGGTATCAATTGGGTATATATCCCAACAACGCTCCTAGCTATGGCAGATAGTGCGATTGGTTTAAAAACTTCTCTGAATCACGAATCTTATAAAAACGTTTTGGGAACTTTTTATCCTCCTTCAAAAATTTATATTTGTACTGATTTTTTAAAGACATTAAAAAAAACAGATTATCTAAGTGGAGTCGGAGAGATAATAAAATTTATGCTGATGAAAAAAAATCCTGTTAAAAATCTTGACGGATCAATAAATAAAATTGAAGAACTCAAACTAAACAATAATAAAAAATTTATCATAAACGTAATTAAGGAAAGTATTGAAATTAAAAAATCTTACATGGAGGGTGATGAATTTGATTTGGGAAAACGTAATCTTTTAAATTACGGACATGAACTTGGACACGCACTGGAGGCAACCTCAAATTTTGCCGTCCCTCATGGCATCGGCGTGATCATCGGAATCATTTTTGCTAATCTTGTCTCAGTGCATCGGGGTTGGATTGATGAAAAATTAAATAAAAAAATAAATAGATTACTACTTCTACCAAATATAAAAACTATAAAACTAAAAAAAGAATATTTTAATTATGAAATAATTTTGGAAAAAATAAAAAAAGACAAAAAAAGAATTTCTGATAAGTTACCACTCGTATTGCCAAAAAATAATTTTGAACTTGTAAAAATAATTGATTTGGATTTTGATGAATTTGGTACCACACTTCATAAACTAATTAAGATTATCGTATAATTGTTTCTTGTGTCATCCCCGTGAAAACGGGAATCCATGCAGCGATAGCCTTTCCTATTGACATATTCAAAACAATATGTAAAAATATTGCCAATGAATACGCTCGAATACAAAATGGTAGAACTTCTTCTCGACATGAAAAAAAACTACGGAGTCATCGATTTAAAAGCAGAATTTGAAGCCGAAGGATCACGAATTAATGAGTTAATGAGGCTTAAAGAAATTGCAAGCAATGCAGGACTCTCGATTGCTATGAAAATCGGAGGAGCTGAGGCAATTACCGATATTTTTGAATCACAAAAAATCGGAGTCAGTGCCCTCGTTGCTCCAATGCTCGAAAGTCCATACGCACTTTCCAAATATCTGCTCGCACTTGAAAAATATTTACCAAAAGATGCAAGA
Source organism: bacterium (assembly GCA_021825445.1). Lineage (GTDB taxonomy): Bacteria > Patescibacteriota > Microgenomatia > UBA1406 > GWC2-37-13 > GWC2-37-13. Next base: position 20,623 of record JAKAHA010000004.1, read on the forward strand.
AAAAATATTAAATTTGTTGCCATGATTGAAACTATACAGGGATATAAAAATGTCGACGAAATGTTGGCTATCGATAAAAATAATTTTTTAAATATAATCAGTGTTGGAAGGGTTGATTTATCAGGGTCATTGGGTTTGCAACGTAATGAAGTAAATAATGACAAGATGTATCAGATAGTAGAAGATATTTTTACAAAAACTAAAAAAAGAAAATTAGAAACCGTCATGGGCGGAGGAATTGCAAAAGAGGCAATACCTTTTATCAAAAAACTTGTATCAAAAAAACTTCTTGATCGATACGAAACAAGAAAAATAATTTTTCATACCGACCCTCAGGCAACCGCCACTAAAATGGAAGAGGGGATAATCAAAGCAAATTTATTTGAGCTGTTCTGGCTACAAAACAAAAAGAAATATTACACAAATATTGCCATGGAAGATGATTCCAGAATGGAAATGTTAATGTCCCGCATTTATAAAATAGATTAAAATGGCTACAAAAAAGAAAGTCCTCTCGATTGTTATTCCTACATATAATGAAGAAGAAAATATCCAATACGCATATAAAGAAACGGTCAAGGTAATGAAAACTATGCCTAAATATAATTATGAAATTATTTTTGTTGATAATTACAGCACTGACAATTCTCGAAAGATTATTAGGTCCATTACAAAAAAAGATAAAAAAACCACAGCGATATTTTTATCTAGAAATTTTACTTCGGAATATTCTTCACATGCTGCCATGAGACAAGCAACTGGTGATATTTTGACGATCCTTGACTGCGATCTTCAAGATCACCCGGAAGTTTTACCAAAATTTCTTAAAAAATTGGATGAAGGCTATCCGGTCGTCATTGGAGTCAGAAATGTCATCAACGACACTTTCATAATGAAATATGTAAGAAAATTTTTTTATGTCATCTTTAAAAAAATGGCAAATATTGAGATGCCACTTAACGCTGGAACATTCTGTGTGCTTGATAGAAAAGTGCTTGATGTAATTATAGAATTACCTGAACGAAATCGTTTTTTCAGGGGTCTTAGAGCATGGGCAGGATTTAAAACGGCTTACGTTGAATATGAAAGAAGAGAAAGAAAATTTGGAAAGACAAAAAATTCACTACTGGATTATATTCGCGATGCCCAAAGAGGTTTGCTTGGATTTTCATTTATACCATTGGATCTGATGTCGACTCTTGGATTCTTAATTACTTTTTTTTCTTTTGTTCTGGCAATTGGCTATCTTTCTTGGGTAATATTTTTTGGAAATCCGATCAATGCCTCAATTCCAATCATGCTTTCGATATTTGTTTTCGGTGGGATACAAATGCTTGGAATCAGTATCGTCGGGAAATATATTCAAATTGTTTTTGAAGAGGTTAAACGCAGACCTTCGTACGTGATTGAGGAAATATTAAATAATCACAAAAAAAATTAATTTCTATACCACTTCAATATTTTCTCCGCTGTTGATTTAACGTTTTCCTTTGGTTTCCAGCCAAGCAACTTTTTTATTTTTGTATAATCGAGCGACTGATAGGGAATTTCGTTTTTAGCGTTATTTAAAATTTTAAATTTTATTTTTTTACCTAAAACTTTTTCTACTTGTTTAATTACATCGATAACTGTTAGTGTGTCGTCAGAACCAAAATTAAAAGCCTCACCTTTTACTTTTTCTATATTTTGTGCAAGTAATAAATAGCCTGCAACAACATCTTTGACGTATAAATAATCGCGAACATACTTACCATTACTCCTAATTTTTAATTCTGAATTTTTAATTATTGAATTCATAATCCCGGGAATAATTCTTGAAAAATTTAGATCACCTTCACCATAAATATTTCCAAAACGAGTAATGACTACCGGAATTTTATAAGTTTTATAGTAAGTTGAACTTAATAAGTCGGTGACGGATTTTGAAGTGTCGTACGGATGATCTCCTGATAGAGGATCGGTTTCAATATATTTCTGTTTCTTTAATTTTCCGTAACTTTTGTCAGAAGAAGCGACAATCACTCCCTTTATCCTGGAATTTGTTCTTACTGCCTCGAGTATATTGATCGTACTGACAATATTATTTTCAAGAGTGTACTTTGGGTCTTTATAGGCATCCTCAACCAGTGCTTGGGCAGCCAGATGAAAGATTAACTCAATTTTATATTTTTTAATCAGGTTTAAGAGTTTTTTGTAATCACAGATATCCTGTTTTATCAAAACACATTTTTTATCTTTATTACGCTTTAGATATGACTTTTTATTAAATAAAATATCAACAACGACAACATTGGCTTTCTGATTAATCAATTCTTCAACCAGGTGTCCGCCAACAAAACCAGCTCCACCTGTGACTAAGACATTCTTATTTTCTAAACTGAACATAATAAAAAGTAATTATAGACTGGTTCCGACTTAGTCGGGAGACAGTCAATAATAAACTGATGTAAAAGTGGGACGCTTAATTTTTTTCGACTTGGGAGTCCCCGAAAAGGGGAAGGTTCCCACGGAGAAATAAAATTTAGTGTCACACTTTTAATTAACGCCAAACTTTCCAAGGTGCATTTCCTTTTTTCCACATCTTATTTAAATCTTCAACTTCTTTATAAGTATCCATACAAAACCAAAAACCGTCATGTTTTTTTGCTGATAATTCTCTTTCGCTACTTAGTTTTTTTAAAGCTGGATGTTCGGTTTCTCCTGGTTTTAGATAATTAAAAACTCGCCTATCAAAAACCATATATCCACCGTTTACCCAATCATTTAAAATCGGCTTTTCAACAAATTTATTAACTAAATTTTTTTTGTCAATATTTACTAATCCATATTTTGATCTCGGATGGACTAATGTTATCGTCCCGATGGTTTTTTGTTTTTTGTGAAATTTGACTAGAGCATCAATATCTAAGTCTGTAACACCATCTCCATAGGTAACCATAAAATATTTATCTTTTTCTGGAATATATTTTTTACATCTTAGAATTCTTTCTCCAGGCAATGTATCAACACCAGTGTTGACAAACGTTATTTTAAAATTATCAATTTCTTGACGGTCATCAAGATAAAACTTTGTCTTGTGATGGCGAGTTTCCAATGAAAAATCTGAGGTAAAAGCTTTTTGATTAAGAAAAAAATCTTTTATGTAGTCGGCTTTATAACCGAGCGCAAGGATAAATTCGTTATAACCGTAGGAGGCATAAATCTTCATTATGTGCCACAAGACTGGTTGACTACCGACGTAAACCATTGGTTTTGGTTTATATTCCGTTTCCTCTTTAAGCCTCGTGCCCGTCCCACCACAGAGAATGATTACCTTCATATGATGTTATTATATAATAAATACGTCGATTTTTATGAATAAAACTTTTTTAAAATTAGTTCTTTTCTTGCTAATCCCTTTTCAACTTTTTATCTTCACCTTTCTGGTTCCTCCTTTTCAAAAACCCGATGAGCAACCGCACTTTGAAAAATCATTACTCTTCAGCAAGGGTTATATATTTTGTGATAAAAAAATCAACAACATAGTCAAACTTGAAAAAAAATATGTCGATTTGATAAAAACTCCATATCTTGATTTACTAACTCATGGAAAATCAAAACTACCAACGAAAGTATTTTTAAAAGATTTATTTGCTAACAATCAGTCAAATACGCTAGTTGATTTTAATGTCGATCAACTTTGTAGTTTTCCAGTAATTTCTTATCTACCTCAAGCATTTACTTTAATAATATTGACCTTGGTAAATATTAATCCAATCCAATCAATTTATTTTGTTCGCTTAGCTATGGGTGTACTTTGTTACTTTTGGTTTTTATATCTTTATAAAAAAATTAATCATCACTATAAATTAATTCTTCTTTTTACTTTTACCTTGCCGATGACGTTACATCAAGTTTCGTCGTTTAGTTATGACGCATTGCATATTATGTTTGGGTTGACGTTTTTTGTGTTGTTGATAAACACATGGATTCCCGCAGGAGCCTGCCCTCGACTCCGATCGGGGGCGGGAATGACACAAACAACAAAAAAATATTTTAATCTTTTTTCTATTCTCTTTTTATTCCTTGCCAGTAAAAAAATTGGTTATGAAACATTTTTTTTATTTCTTTTTTTGATTCCAATTGAAGTAAAACCGATGATAATGTCGAGCTTAGTTTTTATACCTTTTTATATTTTGTCAAAACTCACCGGGTCTTTTGATTTACAGGCCTCCTTAACTAATACTGCTATAAATCCTTTGCAACAAATAAATTTCTTAATCTCAAACCCGCTGAATATTTTTAGTATCTTGATATCCACTTCTATCAATAGATTTCCTTTTTATCTGCAAAGCTTAATTGGAATTTTTGGCTGGCTTGAATATGGGCTGGATCCGGTGTCATATATTCTTTACGGTTTGTTTTTTATTTATGTTATCGTAGAGACAAGGCATGCCTTGTCTCTACATAAAAACAAAACAATATTATTATTTGCCATATTGATTTTTTCCTACATTTTTATTATTCTATTGGCTTTTGTTTTTAATACATCACCGGGAACGCAGATTGCTCATGGAGTCCAGGGAAGATACTTTATTCCATTTGTACCATTTATCATATTGCTAATTACACAGTTTACGCAGAAAATAAAATTTCCGAAACTAAAAATTAGCAAGTGGATACTAAATATTATTTATATTTCCACAATCTTGTACCTAACATCAGCAACTTTTTGGAGTGTTTACAATAGATATTATTGAATCTTACAACCAACACAATAGCAGTGATATTGCTGATCGAGCTTCGTTGGTAAACCAGCCATTTTTTTGCACAAGTTTTTGAATTTGTGCCAAATTTAACCAATACCCCTGTAATTTAGTATTTGCCTTTCCAACATCAATAATTCTATATTTAGTTACATCTTTAAAAAATCTTCCACCTTCATCAGACTGCAGGACGGATTTGATTACTTTTGCCGTCGGACAATTTATTACAGCAGGTGATAGTTCGGCATTATTGTAAAGACCGGGTTCATGAATAATTTCAAAATAAAAATGCAAAACACCGTCAACCCTTCCGCAAATCAGATCAACTTTAGCTTCATTATAACTATCGATGATCGGCTGATCCCACTCGGGTACTTCACGACTTTTGGCAATTATTTTTATATATCTTATTTTAAATAATTTTTTTTCTAGAGAATCTATACCAAAATCTGTAATTTTCCAATTTGGCAATTGATCTAATGAGATGATTTTATTTATATATTTTTTTCGTCGCATTATAGTGATTTCTTTTTTCATCTTTTTAAATTCAGCATTTTCAGTTTTTTGTTCATACGAAAATAATAGTTCATTGGAGAAATTTGTATTATGACTAGTGAATGGGGTATGGTTAACTAACTTCCCCCACATACTACAAACAAGAACTGATCTGGCATCAGTATTGACAATATAATTTGCTGATAATAAATTTAATAACGTATCGACAGGTATCCACCTGTGAGAGTCTGGCAATTTTAATGACTCCGAATAAAAAGCTAAAATATTTCGATTATGTTTTTTATAAAATCTTGTCCCTTGTTCACTTTGTAACGTGCTATTGATAATACGTGGATGTTCTTTTGTAAATAGATGTGAAAAAGGCGGTTCTTTTCCACCATGGATCATTAGAGAATTACTTTCTGTTGCCTGGCATGTTGGAGCCAGTTGAATAATATGCGAGTTTCCAGGTTCAATTTTTGCCTGAACCAAAATTTCATTTTTTTGTTTTGTTTTTCTTATCAAAAACCCCAATGTGCCAATTTCACGCTGATCAATAAACGGCTGATTAGCTAAACCAATTATTTTAAAAAATCGTCCGGATTTGTGGACGATCTTGCCTTTTTTAAAACACCAAAAACGACTTTTAGAAAGGGGAATCCATTCTAGATGAAAATTGGATTTTTTAATGAGAGTTGAAAACCAGTTATTCATGATTAGTTAATCTTAATTTACCCCTGCGTTTAATAAATTCTCTTCTTAAATCTGCACCAAAATATTCCAATATCTCTTTACTTACTACTTTATTATTTAGCAATTTTGCCATTAACTGATCGGCAAATAAATTATGATGAGGGGTATTAAGTCTCCAAGCAAATTTAGCTAAGGAAGCATATTGAATGTTTATAGATTTATTGTCTTTTGGCATAATCTCTGGAAAAACATAATTTAGATATTTATTAACCGGCCATTCAGTATAACGATTTAAAATATCAACATACTCCAGAGCACTTCGAGAATATACTTCCTTCATAGGACGACTGAAGTTTACTCCTTTAACCACTCTCATCTTCATGAGTATTTCATCAATTATATGGATCTGCCCTAATCCCGCCAGACGAACCCAAAGATCATAATCTGACATCTGTACCATACTTTCATTAAACCCACTTAGTTTTTTTAGATTGTCTTTTTTTACAATCGCAGACGCGATCCCAAAATTAAATCCTGATGTAAATAAAATTCTAAGCCAAGCATCATTATTTCTATTTTCTCCAGCGATATTTTTATTCGCCCAAGAATTTTTTAAAGTCTTTCCTTTTTCATCGATTATTTCAAAACGCGTAAAACAAACTGACGTTTGTTTATTTTTTTCCATCCAACTCATTTGTTTTTCTAATTTACTTGGGAACCAAATATCGTCAGAATTTTGAAATGCAATATATTTTCCACGAGCTATTTCAATCCCTAAATTTCTTGGATGATAACGACGGTTAGGTATAAGTCTAATAAGTTTTAAACGTTTGTCATTAATTTTTGCAACGACGTCGGGAGTACCATCATTTGATCCGTCATCCAATACTAAAAGTTCCAAGTCAGACATTGTCTGATCCAATACAGTTTGAACTGCTTGATGAATAAAATCGACATGGTTATAGGAGGCTAGGACAATCGATACCAGTGGCTTCTTAAATATATTCATAATGTCTCATAATTTTACCACAGTGAAAATGTATAATAACCCTAATGAAAATTTTTAAAAAGTACTGGTTTTTAATTATTTTGGGGCTACTTAGTTTTTTTATATTTTCTTACAAAATCAAATCGGCTGTTTCATTTGAGGGTGATCTAGGACGAGATTTATTTGAAATTGCAAAAATAAGTTTTGGAAATCTTACCTTACTTGGACCAAAGGGCAGCTTTGGTGGAATTTATACCGCTCCTTATTATTACTACTTGCATCTTCCAGCATTCCTCATTACTGGAAGGCAGATTGATGGAGTTTTGTTTTTCAATATATTTATATTTATTTCTGCTTTGATTTTTTTTAGTTACAATTCCATTAAAAAATTCGGGGTGGTCAACGGGTCTCTATCTGGATTGGCTTTAGTGTTGTTGCCATTTTTTATTTTTTCTGCCAGAAACCCTGGAAATGGTTTTATCCCAACAGCCTTTTTTGTGATATTTTTGACGATTATTTATTTCTACGATTTAAATAAATTTAGTTCTGCAAAAATTTTAGTACTTGGTTTTTTCTTTGGTGTCATACTCTCGACACTGTTTGCTTATATTACAGTTTTTTTTGCCATTTTTTTTCTTTTGTATTTTTTGCTAAAAAATAAAAAAATGTTAATTCTTTTTATTGCTGGTATTTTTGTAGCATTTTTTCCCTTAATTATTTTCGAGTTAAAAAATAATTTTGTTATGTTGAAAAATACTTTCATTGATAAGTCATATTTATCCTTTGTCAATAATACAAATCTACCCGATGGAATAAAATTAAATAAAAATATTTTTTTTAATGCTATAGATTTGGATGAGCGAATCTACCTTTTAACTGGCATAAACATTTATTCAATTTTTTTATTTTTAATATCCTTAATTTTTTTGATAAAAAAATTTAAGGATAAACTTTTTATCTATGCATCGGTATTTGGTTATTTTATTTTGATTTTCATGGTTAGATTTCAATATTCTACCCACTATCTAATACCATTTTTGACGCTTCTGATGTTCACATTTTTTATCACTGTCCTTAATAGTAAATTCGGTAAATATTTTTTTATTTTTTTTATTCCGATGTTTGTAATCTTTTTATCAAGTAAAAATTACACAACTGCTACGAGAAACTATGATTTAGTAAAAAATCGCACTGAAAAAATACTATCAAAACATCTCATAAAAAAAGGCGACCGTTTCAATATCATCATGAAGCGTACAGATAATTTACCAACGCCAACAGGTAATGAGTACCGCTTTTTCTTTCTTATAAATGGATTTGAACCTCAAAGCGAATTTTTATATAAGGATTCATCAAAATTATTTATATTTAGCGAAGATAAAAAAATAAATTTTGAAAAGTTTAATACTTGGGAAATGTCCGAGTTTAATTTCAAAGAAGTTAAAAAAATCTCTTCATTTAGAACTGATAAAAAAATGACTGTATATCTGTTGGAAAAATAATTTGATAAACTTAAATCTATGATAATCGGTGTCGATATTACCATGCTTGTTTATGCAGGATCTGGGGTTGCCAACTATACATTTAACCTTGTCAAAACTCTTCTTGAAATAGATAAAAATAACAAATACCGTCTTTTTTATTCAAGTTTAAGACGACCAAAGAATTTTTATTATTTAAACGAGTTAAAAAAATTTGGAGGAAAAATTTATGAATATCCGTTTCCACCATCGTTTTTAAAAATCATTTGGGGGAAATTTAATATTATTCCGATAGAATGGTTTACGGGAAAAGTTGACGTATTTTTTTTCTCGGATTTTCTTCGACCGCCACTTTTGCCCGGAACAAAAGGTGTCACCACTATTCACGATCTTACTTGGAAAATTTTCCCCGAATATCACGAAGAAAGAATAATAAAAGCTCATGAAAAAAAACTCGAAAAAACGATTAAATATAATGACACGATCATCGTTGATTCTCAAAGCACTAAAAACGACTTAATAAAATTTTACCCGAAGGTTAAAAAAAATAAAGTTCATGTAATTTACCCAGGTATCGGAGAGGGGTTTAAACCGATAACAGATCAGCCAAAAATAAAAAATGTTCTTATAAAATATAATATTTTAAAAACTACAGCCTACCCCCTACAACCTACCCCCTTCTTATTATACGTTGGAGCAATAGAGCCCCGCAAAAATCTTGTCCTGGCAATTAAAGTTTTTAGTGAATTGATCAAAGATAATAATTTTTCCAATTATAAATTTATAATTACCGGTCGAGCTGGGTGGAAAAATGAAGATGTTTTTCAATCGATTAAACGATTGAAGTTGGAGGATAAAGTGATATTTACAGGTTTTGTCGAAGATGAGGATCTACCATACTTGTATAACGCGACTAATTTAACGGTTTATTTGTCATCGTATGAAGGTTTTGGGCTTCCACCTCTCGAATCTCTTGCCTGTGGTACACCTGTTATAGCTGGAGATAATTCATCACTTGTTGAAACAGTTGATAAAAAATTTTTAGTAGACATTGCCGACAAAAATAAAGTGTTGGAAAAAATGAAATACTTACTTAATAATAAGATAAAAATTAACGCTAAAGAAGTGCAAAATAAATTTAACTGGAAAAAATCAGCACAGCAATTTTTGAAAATAATTACTGATTTAACCGATTAAACCGATTTAACCGAATACCTTTTAAGATCTGCCTCGACCATCATTTTCACCAAATCATCAAACGAAGTCTTAGCTTTCCAACCCAATTGTTTTTGAGCTTTATTTGGTCGTGCTTTAAGATTTGGTACTTCAGCTGGTCTATTGAATCTGACGTCAACTACAACATGTTTTTCCCAATCATTAATACCCGCATGTTTAAAAGCTAATTTTACAAATTCTCGAACGGAGTGATTTTCGCCAGTTCCAATCACATAATCATCGGGCTTTTCATTTTGCAGCATCAGATACATTGCCTCGACATAATCTCCGGCAAAACCCCAATCACGTTTAGCATCCAAGTTTCCTAAGCTTAACTTATCCATCAAACCCATTTTTATTTTTGCAACTCCATCGGTGATTTTTCGAGTAACAAACTGCATACCTCGAATAGGGGATTCATGATTGAATAAAATTCCATTGCACGTAAAAATATCGTAAGATTCTCGAAAGTTCACGGTCATCCAATAAGCATAAACCTTAGAAATTCCGTAAGGCGATCGAGGATGAAAGATCGTATTTTCATCCTGAGAACCGTTTTCATGACTGGTACCAAACATTTCACTTGTTGACGCTTGATAAAATTTTGTTGTTGGGGAAAAGAGTTTAATAGCATTAAGCATATAAAGGACCCCTAAAGCATTAATTTCAGTAGTTAATTTGGCTTGTGCCCATGAAGCCCCTACAAACGATTGAGCCGCCAAATTATAAATCTCATCAGGCATAGTCCTTTTAACTAAATGAAGAAGAGAGGATTCGTCGGTCATATCCCCCTCAACAAAATTTATTTTTTTAGTAATGCCCAAGTAATCAAGATTGTCAAAAGAAATATTTGAATAACGACGAATCAAGCCGTAAACCTTATAACCTTTCTCAAGAAGTAACTTTGCTAAATAAGGTCCATCCTGACCCAAGATCCCCGTGACTAGTGCTGTTTTTGCCATAATAGTGTAAATTATAACAGATTATTTTAATTTCAATTATAATTAATAAATGATCAAAAGAATATTTGATTTTATCAAAAAACCTACCAGTAAAGATATTATCATTAATACTATTGGTAATTACCTAAATGTGGTTTTTATTGCATTTTTTGCCTTCCTGTTGGTAAGGATAATGCAACCTTCCGAATACGGGATACTAAGTGTACTTTTGGGAATTGCCTACGTCCTGGCAAATCTTCTTGATTTTGGGACCACGGCAAGTATTTATTCGTACCTTCCTCCAATGATTGAAAAGAAACACAAAAATATTTATATTTTTCTAAAAACGATTTTATCGTATCAGACTGGATTTTCAGCAATTGTAATTACAATACTTTTAATTTTTTTTCCATACCTCGATAAAATATTTTTTAAAACAGGAGCACCTGCATGGGAGCTTTATATAACTACTTTTTCAGTATTATTTTTTGTCTGGCAAAATTATGCAATCAACGCTCTTAACGCAGCCAAGCAATTTTTTAAAGCTAATCTGTTTTTAAATTTATCAAACTTAATCAAAACGATAATCATCATTAGTCTTATACCTTTTAAGGCCGTCGGTGTCGGGACAATCATTTTTACTTTTGGAATTCTTGGACCGATGGTTTTCTTCATTCTTCTGTTTTTTGAAAAGAAGCACATTTTTTTGAAAGTTATCACATCTCCAATTGTCAAAAGCGAGTTTAGGCTAGGGTATACTCTAACATTTTTTATTGCATCGCAATTTTTTAATCTCGCCCTTCGAATGGATTTATTTTTACTATCTTTTTTTCTTTCCCGTTCTCCAGAGATAGGTTACTATGGACTTTCTCAAAAAATTATCTTAACCGTGATGGCTTCAATTGCCTCAATCACTCAGGTTCTATCACCTAATTTTTCCAATATTAAAACGAGGGAGGAAATAAAGCATCAATTCAAGATTGGTTTTTATTATTTACTTATTCCAACGGTTCTTTTTATATTACTATACTTGACTCCAAACTGGATTTTCTTTATTTTCTTTACGGAAAAATTTGCACCAACGGCAACAATTACAAAAAATCTAAGTCTTGCGTTTCTCATCTACCCAATCTTGAATCTTCCCTTGTTATATCTTTTATATACTGTTAAAAAACCAATCTACATTTTGGTTTCTAATCTTGTGACTTTTGTCACAGTTGTAGTCGGATGTTATATCAGCATTCCTTTAAAGGGTGTTTCTGGACCACCGTATGTTTTGGCACTTTCGTTTTTTCTTGGAGGAATTGTTCTTCTTATAGCTTCAATTTATGAGTACAAAAAACTACCTATCATTAATTCTTCACCCATTGTTCGTAAGTAACTTCACGAAAACTATATTCTTTTTTCAAACTATATCCCACCTTACCAAGTGTTATTTTATAATCCAATCCATAGATCTGCGATGCATAGGGGATAACAACAACTTCTTTTTCTTTACTTTCAACTTGCAAACTATTTAGGTCTTTTATTATTAAATTATTCGAGTAATAATTAATTGGATCTTTCGAACTACCTGTCATATAGATAGGCTTATTTTTCGGCAAATTTTTAACTAAACTTTTCCAATCTTCCCGATAAAATTGAGGAAACAATAAATAAGTCAGCGAAAAAATAACAAAACCAAACATTAATATAAGATTCATTACTATCTTGGTGCGATCGCTCCAAGATAGCAATTTACCTGAACCCAACAAAATACATATTATTGGAATTAAGTAGATGAATCTAAAATACTGTAACATCGGAATGAAAAATGAAACTATAAATCCTAAGATCAACGGAAAAATCAGTAAAAAAAGGACTCTCCTTGTAGGGTCAGTCCTTATAAGGACTGACCCTATGAAAGTTGTCCACCCTCCGGCAATCAACCAATACAGCCATTTTGGAAGAAAACTAATTCTGCCTATTGAAAATTTGATGGGAATCAATAATAGGTTTTTAATATTGGCTTTTCCTAAAATCATTGACCAATTAGCCACATGTCTCAGCGCAATTTTAGAATTAATTAATTGTTGATAAAGTAAGGGGCTGACTAATAAAGTAGTAAGTATTAAGTAGCAAGTATTAAGCATAAAAAATTTGTAATTTTTTTTATATAAAGAATATATTAAAAAACTAACTATAAAAAATATCGATCCGTAAAATGTTAAAAATGCCAACGATATAGATAATCCAAAAAATAATTTGTCTTTGTCATCCCCGTGAAAACGGGGATCCAGAACTTTTGTATTTTGTATTTTTAAAAAATAATATAAACCCGCTGTCAGAAAAAACGTTGCCATCATGTACATCCTGGCTTCCTGTGAATAATAAACAATAAGCGGGTTAAATAAAAAAAAGATTGCACTCAATAATCCAGCAATGTAGCCATTTAACAATTTAGCAATTTTGAATACGAAGTAACCAGTTATTAGTGAAAACATTATCGACGGAAATCTCAAAGATACTTCACCATACCCAAACATATTTGTCCATAATTTCATAAACAAATAATAAAGTGGGGGATGAAAATCAGTCGGCGAAAACTTTGTAATAATATTTATAAAACTAAAATTCTTGACAACGTTGGCTGTCACCGCCTCGTCAAGCCATAGGGACTGACTGAGGGCAATCAAGCGAATAAGAAAAGCAAAAAGAAAAATGAGAAGAATTTTTTTGTTCATTTAGTATAATTATACAAAAGCGGGATTAGTTCATCGGTAGAACATCTGATTTCCAATCAGATAGGACGGGTTCGACTCCCGTATCCCGCTCATTTTTCCCAACCGTTCGGATGAGCTTTGTACCAGACAAGCAGTGACTTGACGGAGTCTTCAATCGTTCTTTTTGGTTCCCAACCCAATATCTTTTGGGCTTTTTTTATATCGGCGATTTTTTTGGCGTCGTCACCTTGGCGTATATTGGCTTTTTCGATCGGAATCTCGATACCTGTTAATTTTTTAACTTGAGAGACAACTTCAAGTACTGAACTTCCTGTTCCCGTACCCAAATTTATTATTTCACTTTTTTTTGTAGACAGTAAATATTCCAATGCCTTTAAATGTGCTTCATTCAAATCGACTACGTCGATATAATCTCTTATAGGAGTCTTGTCTGGAGTCTCAACCTCTGGGCAAGTCAGATAAAACTTTTCAATTCCAAGTGCACCTCGCACGGCATTTTGTACAAGAAGGCTTGATGGTTTTTTTGAGTCTCCGATTGACCCGTCGTCCGACGCCCCGCAGACATTAAAATAACGGAGGATACAATACTGTATCCCCTTAATCTTGGCAAACCATTGAATAACTTCTTCTGCCATTTGTTTTGAAGCACCATAGGGTGTCGTTGGATTAAGAGGATGCTTTTCATCAATCGGATAATATTCCGCCTCGCCATATACCGCACATGTTGAGGAAAAAATAATATTTTTGATATTAAATTTATCCATCGTTGAAAGAAGATTTGAGGTAACGGCAACGTTATTCAAAAAATATTTACCAGGATCCTTCATCGACTCGTCAACCAGGCATGAGGCCGCGTAATGGATGACCGCGTCAAACGCGGCTTCGCGACCTTTTGATTCTTTCTCGAAGATAGGGGAGAGGTCGCTTTTTAAATCAGTCTCGTAATAACTAAATTTACCCGGGTATTTGTTTTTTAAAAGTTCAAGCGGCTCTCTGTAGCCAGTTTGAAAATTATCAATCCCGACCACTTCATAACCTTTCGCTAAAAATATGTCAGCGGCAACTGAACCGATGTAACCTCCACAACCGGTGATTAAAATTTTAGACATAATATATTTTAACAAAAATTGACCTAATTAATCTAATTGATCTAATTATTCTAAATAATACCTAATAATCCAAATTGAAGTTTGAACATTTCTTAGGTCAATTAGGTAAATTAGAAATTAGAAATTTTTTTATCATATGGAAAGGGTGCCAGTGTACTCTTCCTTCGGCAAAATAAATTCCGCCAAAGATTAAGACCCCACCTATCACATAAAACAAATTTGGATACTCATGAAGTAGAGGAGCAGCAACGATTATTGCCGCAAGCGGATCGATATATGTAAAAATTCCTACATCTTGTGCCTTAAGGCGAGAAACACCATAGTAAAAAAGGAAATAAGCTAAGGCTGAGGAAAAAAACACTCCAAATATTATCCCTGTCCAACCTGCCAAATTTAAAAACGAAATATCCCAACTAGTAAGCTCTTTTGGAATAAACGGAATAAATGAAAGACTTCCAAATAAAAAAGTAATTGCTGAAACTTGAATTGCATTAATTTTTTTCAAAACATCCCGTCCAATTATCGTTTGAAAAACACTACCTAACGTCGCGATTAATATAAAAATATTTCCTTCAATCGCACCCAATATCAATTTTTTTCCGTCTAAAATAAGTGGGGATAATATAATGAGTAATACTCCAAGCAGCGCAAATAACATTCCAGCCAATACTTTTAATTTTGGTTTTTCACGCAAAAATAATATTGAGAGTAAATAAATAAATACCGGACCAGATGAGGCAATGATTGGAACATTGATACTCTCAGTCTTGACCACTCCCAAAAAGAAAAAAGAAATATTTATCGTAATTCCAAAAAATCCAACAAGTAATACTTGAAACCATTGTTTTAATGTTAATTTCTGCCATTTATTTAAAGTCAATGGTAAAAATATTAGTCCGGCAAAAAAGAAACGAATAAATGCCAAAGAAAAGGGAGGAATGTTTGTCAATGCAAATTTAAAGATTGGGCTCGCCATACCCCAGATGACATTGGCGATGATAAGGGCGAGAATAGGATTCATACAAAATTATAAATATTAAATCTCAAATCACAAATAAATTTTAAACGTTTTAAATTTAAAATTTTAAATTTGTTTGGAACTTGGTATTTAGGATTTAGAATTTTTTTTACTCAAATACACAATTAGCTCCCCAATAATCCCTGTCATCATAACTTGTATTCCAATAATGATCAACAATATTCCCAACCAAAGAAGCGGGCGAGTGACAAGCAGTACTCCGAAAAATAATCTCTCGATCGTCAAGTACAAAGAAATTAGAAAACCAATTAAAAAAGTAATTCCTCCAATCGTTCCAAAAAAATGAAGTGGCTTTTCCGAAAATTTAAACAAAAAATAAGCCGTTAAAGTATCAAGTAGTCCAGTAAACAATTTACTGGGACCAAATTTTGATTTGCCAAATTTTCGCTCGTTATTTTTTATACTAATTTCAGTCACCTTATATCCATTATAAAACATGGCGAGAGGAAAAAAACGGAAGTTATTTCCATAGAAAATAAAATCTTTTAGAACGTCACGTTTAAAAGCTTTGTACCCGCAATTAATATCAGTATAAGGAGAGCTCAAAAAAGATTTCAAAAACCAGGCAACAATCTTTGAATAAAATTTAACAATTAAATTGTCTTGTCTCTTTTCTCTAATCCCATTAATAAAATCAAAGCCTTCATTAATTTTTTCAAGAAATTTTGGCAAATCTTCTGGATCATCTTGTAAATCTCCATCCATAAAGACAACGACATCTCCTTGAGAATTTTCTATTCCTGTCTTCAAAGCTGCTCCTTTTCCTAATCTTTTTTTATGTTTAAAAATTTTTACATTTGGATTTGATTTGTCATTTGTAATTTGTAATTTGTAATTTTCTGTCGACCCATCATCCACCAAAATAATCTCCCATTTTTCTTTGACCGCCGTAGTTTTAAGTATGTCGACTAACTGCTCAGCTAACACTGGAATGTTTTCTTTTTCATTATGAAAGGGAATTATTATTGAAATCATATTTTTTTGTAAACTTCTATACTATCATCCTTTTGGTCGTCTGTAAAAATCATTTGAAATTTTTTGTCATCCAATAATTTAAAATAAAATTTAACTGGGAAACCCTCTTTTGCCATGTCTCCAATTTCCGACCGATTAATGATAATATAATCGGCTAAACTATATTTATCAATTTCATTTTTGTAGATATCCTCGTCGGTTTTGCCCATCGTCGCATATGAACTATCATAAAGAAAATTAAAATAATATTTTCTATTAGTAAAAAATGGGGCAAGTTTTGGAGTTGTTGATACTTTGATATTTTCGTCTTTAAGTTTATTTATCCAAATTTCGATGGAACTACTTTTTGTTTTGTTAATTTCTTTATAGTCTACTGAGTATTTTACAAAATAGGGGATTGGATTGTAAAGATAAATTGATCTAAAATTAAGGAAAATAAAAATTAAAAAAAATATTATTTTTATTATTTTATTTTTAATAAATTTATCAAAATTTTTATATCCTAAAATTAAGGAATAAAATAAGAAAGCAATGATTATTGAGTTGTAGTGAAATAAAACAGATCTCTGATTACTATTGATACTTATGATATTAATTGCCCATTCAGGCAAGCTAATAAGAAGTGTCAAAGGAGAAAATAATGAATAAAATACCGGATTAATCATCAATCTTGAATAACTAATTCCTTCCTTTATTATGTTTGGAATTCTTGATTTTATATCTACAAAATACCCCGTGGCAAAATGCTCACTACCGCGAAAATAAGGGATAATAAAATATACTGTAGTGAAAAAAAACACTAGTCCTAAAATTGCAGTTATTGTTCCAATCTTTTTCTCTTTCTTTATAAAAAATATATAAATACCTAAAAAAAATACTACCAACCCTGTATGTTCTTTAGTCAAAAGTGCCAAAAAAATAAAAACAAAAAACCAACTCCATTTTTTTAATTCTTGAAAATAAAGTCCAAATAAAAAAAACGTTGTTGCCAATGTCACTGCGTGAAAATCAAAAAGGGCGGCACGCTGTATTGCAAAATATGATAAATATGTAATTGAAAAAATTAAACTAATTAATTTTTTTTTCAAAACTTTCTGAGAAATTAAAAAAATCGCCAATGCTCCCAAACCCAATACTATTGCTTGTCCAATCAACAATACTTCTGGACCTTCATATAATTTATAAAATGGTGCAAACATAGCTAAAATCGGATCAAAGTGAATTGCCAGTCGGGAAACATTTTTCTTCAAATCCTGGTTGGTCATTTCAAGAAACCGTCCTTGTGAAGTGTTGTAGGCGACTTGATTCATAATTCCCAAATCGTAGTAATAAGAATTTAAAGTCTTATATCGACGGATTGAAAGATATGAGAATATTACAATAAAGAAAATAATCGACAAGCTTAACAAAATTTGAGTAATATATTTTTTCATTTATTTCCTGAGTGAAACTTTTCATGAATTTGTTTCAGTCCAAAGTTTGTCACATGAGTATAAATTTGAGTCGTGGCAATATTTTTGTGCCCCAACATTTCCTGGACTGATCTTAGATCTGCCCCATGTTGAAGAAGATCCGTGGCATAGCTGTGGCGTAAAATATGAGGACCAATTCGTAGAGTAATTCCGGCTATTTTTCGATACTTATCTATCATTCGCTCAATTGACCGGGCAGACAACCTCAATTTCTCATCAGTCAACCCTTCGTTTCCCTTTGGTCCCGAATATCTAATAAAAAGAGGTTTATAGGGATCTGATCTTTTAGTCAAATATAAACCTAGCCAAGTTTTTGCTTGTTTTGTAAGAAATACAACGCGACCTTTTCCGCCCTTTCCAACTACTCCAAACTCGCCAGATTGAATATTGGCTTGATCACGATTTAAAGATACTAGTTCGGATACTCGAAGACCTGTTGAAAAAAGCACTTCAAGGATTGTCCTGTCCCGAAGTCCTGGCTCGTTTTTTGTATCCACGACTTCAAACAATTTTTTTAGTTCTGCAGGCGACAAAAATTTTACTATTCTATCTCTATTTTTTCCAAGTTCAACCATGTCCGGAGAAAGCGACTCCACATGTTGACGAACCAAGTAGCGAAGCATACTTCTTAGAGCTACCAAAAAATAATTTTGTGTCTGACGTTTTAAAGCCCCTTTATCTGGATTTTTATACTCATGACTTAGATACAATCGAAAATTACGAACAATATTATCGTCGATTTTTACAACTGAAAAACTTTCGGTTTTATTACTTGAATACAACCATTTTTGAAAAAAATTTAAGTAATAACTATACATTCTGACAGTTTTAAGTGATAGATTTTTATCAAGCTCGCAGTATTCCAAAAAACGTAAGATAGCCTCTTTTATTTCCATGTACTAATTTTATCACTTTTCCTGAATCTCGACTGAAATAATTTTTATTGGAGTAACTGGTGTTGACATTTCGCCCATATAACTTGGCTCTACTGGAGATTTCGCGATTTCATCAACGACATCCATCCCTGAAATGACCTTTCCAAAAATCACATAGTTTTTTGGTAACGGGTTATCCGCATGCATGATAAAAAATTGACTACCATTTGTGTTTGGACCGGCATTTGCCATCGCAATCGTACCACGAGTATACTCTCCTGTGAATGGTTCATCGTCAAATTTATACCCAGGTCCACCGGTGCCATCTCCCTTAGGATCTCCACCCTGGATCATAAAACCCTTAATGATTCGGTGAAAAATAGTTTTATTGTAAAAACCTTTTTTGGCTAAAGTAACAAAGTTATTAACTGTTTTTGGAGTTTTTCCTGTTGTCAATTTAAGAGTTATATTTCCTTTTTCAGTTTTTAAAATTACCGTAGTTGTTTTCATATAGTTTATATAGTATGCAATCGCAGTGAATATTATAACACCAAAAACAAACAGTACGAGCAGCTTATTTTTCATAAGATACTTCAAGTATAATTAATACTTGATCTTATGTCAAAACTTGCCCGCCCTCAATATTTAGTTTCGACCGATTCAATTGGATTTTTAGGAAGTTCGCAGCAATTTCTTTTTCTTTGGAAAGAATTTTTTGACGATAAGACTCTTGATGGAGTAGAGATAGTTGCTTTCAAACCCTTAGATCGGTTGAATAAATTAATTGAAACTTTGAAAAATAATAATATTCCAGTTCTTTCTTTTCATGGAAAAACCGGAGGTGAAAATTTACTTAGTCTTTCGGGAAAGATTATCATGACATTCATCAATCTTTGCATAATCGACGCTGAAATACTTTTAAAAAAATTTCCTGAAATTGAATTTTTGTCTCATGCACCATATTTTGAAAAAGAATTAATAAAACAAACTATACTTAAACAACAAGCTAAAAAAATTTGGATTGAAAATCATCTGCCTGAGAAAAAAGGAGTGGATGATGCAATTAAGCAAATAAATATCTATAGGGAAAATAAAATTAATGCAAGCGGGATGTTGGATATTTACCATTATGTAGCCAATTATGCCCGTAGTCTACAAATAAATTGGCAAAGGTTAGTCTCAGAATTAAAATCGTATATTCTTTTAACAGATAAAAATGGTAAGCAAATTTTTAATGGTATCCATTTTCCAATTGGTAGTAGACTGGACGATTCGCTTCCTATTGATGTTATGACAGATGAAATGCTTGTGCTGTTTGCTCAAGAAATTATTCCAAATGTTGAAAGAGTTGTTTTTGAAAATCAGCAAAATTTTCCAGGTATACTTTTTTCGACAAATAAAGTACTTGAAAAACAAAAAATTAGGAATACTATGATAATAGACAGACTAAAAAAAACAGGAATTATTAAACTATGAAAAAAGCAATTACCATTTCGTTGATTATTGCTGCTATTAGTCTTCTCATATATTTCTCAACTGGTTTTTTAAAAAAGATTTTATCACCAGCACCTTCTTATAATCAGTCAACTTCTGTTTATAAAAAAGAGGATATTGACAAGAATGAAAAAGTTGATGAAGCTGATCAAGAATTTGTTAATAAACAATTAAACTGTAAAAAGGGTGATCTCTGCTGGAATAAGGTTGTTGGAAAAACGATAAATGGAGACAATCCCATTTACGCATTTGACTTGGATTTAAATAATGATGGTGTGATTGATCAGCTTGATGCTGCCCAAATTCAAAACGCTAAATAATTTTATATTTTAAAAGTAGCGTTCCTATTTTATTAATTTTTTTGCTACTTATAAGTTGCATCTTGGTGTTTAATAACTGTCCCTCAGCAATATTTTTACCTACTCCAAAAATTCTTGGTTCGATCGTCAAATAAAGCTCATTAACTAAATTATGTTTTAAAAACAAACCGTTGATAATGCCGCCGCCTACAAGTAGCATTTTTTTATAACCTAACGATGCTAGTCGTTGAATTAATTCTTCTGGAATCTCATCGGAAAATTCCAGTTGCCCAGTAACTGTCTGATTTAAATATTTTTTTGGATTTCTTGTCAAGACGATTCTCAACTTCCCCTTTTCCAACTTTATTACTGGGCGAGATGCTTCATAAGTTTTTCTTCCCATGACAATCAAATTGTTTTTTTTAATTAGAGAAAAAAAATGTTTTTGGTCTTCGGCAGATGACCAAGTATAAATATTTTTATCGTTTGCAAAAGTAGTCCTACCATCAATTGACGAAAGCATTACTATCGTTATTTTCATTTTTCTTGATTTGCTTTTAGCCATTTAACCCCGACATAAACAAAAGGAGTTTCAATAACCGACATAAAACATTTCATTGCCCAATAGGGGAGAATAACACTTACTAAAAAGCTGTAGTTTTCCGCAAATGATTTATCAAAAGCATAGAATGCTAAAGTCATAAAAATAACTGTGTCAAAAAATAAAGAAATAATATTTGAAGCATTATTCCTAAACCATAAGGCTTTTTTACCCATACTTTTTCGTATTTTCATAAATATTGCCAGATCCAACATGTCTGAAATCGCAAAAGCTAATAAACTAGCTATAGAAATTCTCGCAGTTTGTTTAAAAATCAAATCATAGGCAGGTTCACTTTTTAAATAACGAGTTGACGGTGGAAGAGATGTAAAAAAAAGTGAAATTATGGAAAGTAAAAAAACCATGATTATGCTTGATCTGATGATACTTCGAGTCCGCTCTGGTCCAAATACTTCGGTGATAATATCGTTGATCGAATAAATTATTGGTAAAACAAAAATAGCAGTACTGGCATTGAGTTTAAAAGCTCCAAGCGAAAGAATTGGAAATGTTTTTGATCCCATCAGCTCCGAAACAATTGTACAAAAAACATACAGAGCAATTAGAAAATCAAGTTTCTGAATCGCAAACCAAGATTTAATCTTTGTAATCATATTAGGGAATACTTTATCAAATTGTTATTTCCATTTCAACCACTTTTCTTCAACCTCTTTTTCCAAATCAATTTTGTAAAATTTTGAAAGTAACAAAACGTGACAAAAAACGTCGGCAACTTCGTTGCGAAAATTTTCTTTTATCTCTTCTTCCGTCTTCCCTTTATGGCGTCCTTGTTTTATCATCATCAGGTACGATTGGATCAACTCTCCCATTTCTTCTTGAAGTTTAAGGACAAACCAATTACCGTCTCGATCGATATCAAATCGTTTGGAATAGATTTTTGAGACTTCTTCGACTTCGCGAGTTAAATCCTTGATGTTCATTATCAAATTGTATCAAATCGTGCTGTTCTTGTCATCCCCGCGGAGGCGGGGATACAGTGCTTATTTTTCTGGTCCCGCCTAAGGCGGGAAACTTTATTTCCAATCTATCTCTTTTATATTGTGTTGACTGAGATATTTATTACATTTTGAAAAGTGATGATTGCCGTAAAATAATTGCACCGAATATGGTGAAGGATGAGCAGAAATCAAAACTAAATTTTTTTGTCTATCTATGACTTCGCCTTTTGTTTGAGCATATTTTCCCCAAAGCAAATAAACAATATTTTGACGTTTTTCATTAAGAATCTTGATGACTGCATCAGTAAACGTTTCCCAACCTTTTGCTTTGTGAGAAGCTGGATTGCCTGCCAAAACTGTGAGAACGCTATTTAACATTAAGACCCCCTGCGAAGCCCAACGAGAAAGATCGCCTGATGGTAGAGGAGCAATCCCTAAATCATTTTGAATTTCTTTATAAATATTTTTGAGAGATGGGGGAAGAGGGATTCCATCATTCACTGCAAAAGATAAACCATTGGCTTGACGGGCACCATGATATGGATCTTGTCCAACGATGACAACCTTGACTTTGTCTAAGGGGCATAGATCAAAAGCCCGAAAAATATTTTTGGCGTGCGGATATACTTTACCGGATAAATATTGTTGACGAACAAACTCCGTCAATTCTTCCCAATATTTTTTCTCAAACTCTGGCTTCAAAACCGCTTTCCAAGTTGGATCAATTTTTACATTTCTAACCATATTGTATTTTTTGTAGTGGAGCGATTCATCGTTCCATAATTTTATTTACAATCTTTCAGCTTTTCTTCAGAATCAAAGATTAAAAGTAAGTTAAGTGTATATCAGGGTTATACATGAGTCAATAAAAAAGTAATCTAACAAACAAAACACCAAACAATAAAAATATTTGTTTTACGATAACTTTTTATACTCAGAGCACTTCATTTCACAAGCTCTGGGTATTTTTTTAAATCAAATTATTTTATAATAACTTCCTTTGGTTTTTCCAATTTTAATAACTAAATTTTTATCACAAAGTTTTTTTAAGTCATATCTTAAAGTTCGAGATGGTACTTTTAAAAATCTTCTTTTTATAAAATCTAAAGATACTATTTGATGATCTTTTATTATTAGCAATATTTCTTCTTGGCGGGGTGGAAGGAATATTTTTGTTTTATTACTGACTTCTTTTTCAATTTCCTTTTTTAATTTTTCTGTTTGCTCATAAAAAGCTTTCAACATAAACAACAAATAGTCATTTGTGCTTTTCAAACCTATATCAAGATAATAGTAGTAATCGTTTTTGTGTTCATTTAAATATTCTTCAAACGAAATATTGGGATAAAATTGATAATGGTCTTTTTTACATATTAGATAAATAATCAGTCTCCCAACTCTTCCATTACCGTCTAAAAAGGGGTGAATTTTTTCAAACATTAAATGAGTAATAAAAGCTTTTATTAAAGGAAATTTTTCTTCATCTGAATTTATATAGCTTGTCAATCGATTAATCGATTGCATAATTTGTTCAGGAGGTGGACAAACATAGGCAGCTACTCCGGCTTGATTAAATATTGCACTCATTTCTCGTCTAAAATTTCCCGCTTGATAATGGACATTATTCATCGCCAATCTATGAATGGTTTTAATTAAAGAAATATTTATAATATTAATTTTTTGTTTTGAAATATAATTTATTGATTTTAAAATATTTAATATTTCTAATTTTTTTATTTTGTCGGTTGATCGTTTATAATCATCAAGTGATAGGGGATTACCTTCTATTTTTGCGGAAAATAAAGAACTTTTGAGTAAACTGATCCGTTGGATTTTTTGATTAATAATCGAAGAAATATTTAGTGATTTGAGATACTGTCTATTGCCTTCAATTTTTCCAAGTAACTCAATCATCTCTTGTGTAATTGAATACTTTGGAGGAATTATCATATTACCTAATATTACCAAATCTTGCCGAATATTGCCAGATATTGCCGAATAAAATCAACTTATTTTCTTCAATATTTTTTCTCGATGAAATTTTACATTTCTTGAATTTGTAGCTAAATCTAAAAACATATTTACTCCGTCAATTACTCCTAGTTTAATTCTCACAATATAAGTTATTCCATCTATAACAGCAATTCTATAAGGAATAATATTATCGCCAAAATATCTTTTAACCAAATCCTCAATTTCATTGGCATTTAATTTTGTATCAATATCAATTTGAATGTGGGGTAAAAACTCATCATAGTTTTCAGAACTTTTTTCAACCGGGACAAACTCAATTAAAGGTTTTTGCCAATTGCAAGTATTTCCTACAAATAACCATAAACCAAAATCATTTGATTCTTCTTCGTATAAAAAATATTTTGTTTTCTGAACTAATTTTATTAGTCTCTGTTTTTCCATCTGCTTAGAGTTAACCAAATAACCAAAACCTATATGATTAAGTCGAATAATCAAATCTTTAGTATTAAAATAATTTACTAAACTTTTAAGCAAATTTAAGTCTATTAATTTATCTTTAATCTTGCTTTTTTGTTTAAACAAAGCTAAGGAGTTACCAATCGGAGTAGCTATCTCCGTCGAAGAAATTCTAAATAAATCTTTATAATTAAAACTTAATCTAGTATCAAATGATAAATTTTCAATAATTGATCTTAATGATTCTAATAACTTATTTTTCATAAAAAATATTAGTGGAAGAAATAATTGATTATTCCAAGAGAGATGACAATTGTAACCATTATAGTTGTTACTAAAAGTCCAATTTGTCCCGCTTTTTTGTATGCCTTCCAAGAAGAGTAAAGCCAAAACGGCTGAGATATTAAATTTATAACCAACCCCCATTGAGGGTATTTTAAGGCAATTGCAATCTGAGTTCCCACCGTTAAAACCGGAATCGCTACTTGAGTAAGTGTATTAAATAAACTTTTATTTTTATCCATATTTATCTATCCCAATTCAAAACTTGTTACGCCAAAAACTTTATTCAAATCAATTTTCGGTTCTTTTCTTGTGTACATTCTAGCAGTTTCAAACATAGGTTTCATTTTATATTTACTGACAATCTCAAGTGCTTCTTTATTTACTTCCGGGACATCTAAAAATATTGGAGAATCAATAGCACAACTATTTAACTTTTTAAAAAGTTTCTCTGCAATCAATTTGTTATCGGCAAAAAGAGGACCGATTTTGTAACCTGTCACGCATTTCCTGATCATTCCATATCCGGATAATTTATTCTTCTTTAATAATCCTAAGGTTAGACTTTCTTTTTCATTGATCCAAGACTTGAGAAATCGCGGTCGAGAAACAGGAAAGAGCTGAGAGTCATATTTTATTAGATCGGAAAATGGGATCGAATTTATTTTGACAATATTACTGTTAATTTCAAATTTTTTACCAACCCCTTGATAACGAATATTTCTGTAAGCCAATTTAAAACCTGATTTTTTGTAATTTTCTTGTTGATCAACCACTCCATCCAAGCCAATATTTTGTGCTTTTAAATAGTCAATGGCTTTCTTCCAAATCTTTATTCCGTATCCTTTATTTCTGTAATCAGAATGGACTATATAAAAACCGATAAAACCAAAAGATTTTCCATATGATACGGCGGAGATACATGAGATCGGTTTTCCATTTAAAAATCCCATAAAAAAACCATTGGGATCTGTATTATAAAACGGGTCGCCATCATGAAGTCCAGGATTCCAGCCTTCCTTTGCAGCCCAGGAGATAGCAAGATCTAAGTCTTCTCTTGTCATCCGACGTATGATATATTTGTTTTTCACGTCAAAAGAAGTATAGCAAAAAAATATTATGCGTAGATCCAACACTTCATTATATTAATATAATGAAGTATTATTCTTCTACAAAAGTTAGAGCGGTTCCGCTTAAATTGGCACGACCGGTACGACCGATGCGGTGAATATAATCTTCGTAAGTCTGGGGAATATCATAGTTTATCACGTGGGTGACGCCCGCAATATCAAGTCCGCGGGCGGCAACATCTGTTGCCACCATGATCGAAACGACATCTTCTTTAAACATACGGATAGCCTGTTGGCGCTGAAACTGAGCTTTGTCTCCGTGGATTGAAGTCACCTTAAATCCTTTTTGGAATAAATCTCTTGCAACTCGCTCAACTCCATGTTTAGTTCTTCCAAAGACCAAAACTTTTTTAAACTCTTCTTGTTTTAAGAGTGAAGAAAGTTTTTCCATTTTCCCCCCAATGACTTTTTTATCAAGTCTTACTAAATCTTGCTTAATGTTGCTGAGCGTTTCTTGAGTTTTGACGGAGATTGTGACCGCGTTTTTTACAAATGAATTAATAAGCGATGTGATTACAGGAGTGATGGTAGCTGAAAAAAATAAAGACTGTCTTTCTTTTGGCAAATATGAAATGATCTCTTTGATGTCGTTGACGAAACCCATATCAAGCATCTGATCAGTCTCGTCGAGTATTATCATTTTAAAATTCCCTAATCTTAAGATTCCACGGTTAATAAGATCTTTGAGTCTGCCCGGTGTTCCCACAACAACATGAGGATTATGACGAAGACCCGAAATCTGCATCTGCATCGAAGATTGTCCGATACATAAAGTACTATAAATTGGCATGTTGCCTGAAAATTTTCGCAGTTCATCACGAGTTTGCAAAGCTAGTTCTCGAGTCGGGCTGATTATCAAAGCTTTATAGTTAAAATCTTTTAAAATATTTTCAACAAGTGGAATTAAGAAAGCAGCTGTTTTTCCAGTTCCGGTGTTGGCAATTCCTATTACGTCTTTTCCCGCCCGAATGGCTGGAATTCCCTGTACTTGAATTGGAGTTAAATTAATGTAGTTGTGACGAGCAATAGTTTCTTTTAATGTCGCCGGCAAGTCAAGACTCGAATATAATATTTGTGGAGTTTCGGTAACGGGGGCAACTGGAATATTTTTTACATTGGCTCGCCTAATAAATTCATGAATATTTCCGCCCATCATACCTCGCCCACGTCCGCCACGACCTCGACTTCCACCAAAACGGGAATTACCCGCTGGTCTACTAAAACGATTAAACCTATTTGATGTCTGAAAATGCCTGTTGTACATAGAAATAATAGAAAAAAAATTATAAATAGAAGTAAGAGCCCAAAGGCTCTTCTAGAATAATGAAGAAGAACCCTGTCCGTCCGAAGTGCCGCTGAGCGGTACGAAGGCGGATTAAAATACAATGTTCACCTGACCTTACAATCTAGAACTAATTATAACAGAATATATCTATTTAGCAATTGAATCTTTAATCTCTTCTATAAACTTTATCGTGGGTCCCGATAGCAATAAAATATGCCTCGTCCGATTCCAACAAAATATAAATCATTCTTAAACTTTTTGACAAAGAAATACTCCAGCGATTTTTCATTTTCCCAGTTAATTTATGAGTCCTTAACGATGGATGTTGT
Source organism: bacterium (assembly GCA_021825445.1). GTDB lineage: Bacteria > Patescibacteriota > Microgenomatia > UBA1406 > GWC2-37-13 > GWC2-37-13. The sequence continues at coordinate 48,183 of JAKAHA010000004.1, forward strand.
GGTTGAAGTTGAAACAATTTTAATTGTTTATTTACTTGGACAATTAAAGTTTTGTCAGTTTTTTTAATTTTTTTTAGAAGCTTAATAAAATCCTGTGAGAATCTTATTTTCATGGTTTTTTATATTTTGTTAAAAAAATCGTCAATGTCGTCAACTAATATTGAGCTATCTAATTCTTTTATAGCTTTTTCTGATATTTTTTCAAGTTGAGACGATGCGGTAAAAACTGGGATTTCGTCTTCAATGTCTTTGACAATAATATATTTTATCAACTGGGTTACTGGTAATCCAAGACGTGCAGCTTTATATTTAAGCAGTTCGTTTAGCTTATCTGATACACTTATTTTTATTTGTGCCTGATTGCCGTTCATATTGATAAAAAAACTTAATTAATACCTAAATTATACCTATTTCATCCATATTGTCAAGAACAAAAGGGTTTGCATTTTGGTAAAAATGTTTAGTATTATGGTCTAATTATGGTAAAAAAAGGCTTTAGTTGGTTGGTTGTAGTTTTGCTAGTCGCCCTTGTTGCAAGCACTGCAGGAGGAGCATATTATTTAGGTCAAAGATCTTCATCAAAAACTTCTTCAAAACAAACCGATGTGTCTATTTCTCCTCAATCAACTCAAGAAAAATCTCAAGAATCACTTTTTTCCGGAAGTGTAAAAAAAATTTCTCAAGATCTTGGGCTTTTTAAAATAACCGATGTTGATCGTGAAAACGATATTTCTGATTATATCGTTTATTATGCAGCCGGCGTCTTTCTTCGCGGAGAATTTAAGGATTACACACGCATACTTGCAATTCGACCCTCTGAGGGTCCCGGACCAAGTCTTCAATTTATTTTAGCTACAAAAGATTACAAAACATATTTGCTAGATGACCCGGAAAACAAAACAACTGATTATCCAGAGTCCGATTGGGATAATCCCTATATGTATATAGATAAAAGCAAAATTTCAAAAACTGTCGTGCTCGATACAGAACATCCAAAAACAATCAGTTTGGAAAAGCCTTACGGACTTATCAAAGAGGGGAGTGTGCTAACAAAATTTGAAAAGAAAGGGCAAAAAGATAAAAATGGAAACGATATTTATCAAGACGCTCCAATTACCGAATTTGAAAAAACACAGTCACTTAAGTCGACAGAAAAACAACTTGCATTTTTTGCCGGAATCACTGATTGGGGAAATGGTGAAGGATATAGTGATACGGAAAAAAAAGCACTTGAAATCCGAAAAAAATATTTACATTCAACAACTCTTGTACATGCTCAAGATTCTACCGGACTTACATATTCATACATCTTAACTACACAAAAAGATATAAATGAGTATTTGAGCAAACTTTCAAATTATGAGCAAGATATGATTACTTACAAAAAACAGTTGGTTTTATTTAATGAAAAAAAATTAAAAGAATATCCAAAATCACCAGAATATTTGTCGCTTCCAGGAATGAAGATGACCAAACCGCTAGCTGGTTTTTACGAGACTTACGAATCGGCTTTCCCCGGTGCCTGTGGTGGTTCTCAGAGCACTTTCATAGTTGATTCAGTCAATGATGAGGACATGGAAATAGTCATTTCGTCGACCCCTTATCCGCTTTATTTTCTTAAAGACAATAATCATCCTTTATATAAGCTAGCCTATCAAACCAAAGCAGATATTGATGATGAAACTTATAAATCGGTCAACGATGGAAAAGCTAAGCCTACCTACCAAGAATACATCGCCAAACATCCTCTACTTTTTTTCAAGGATGCTTGGGGAAGGTGGGGCGTGATGGGGGAGTTCGATATAAAGCTTATGGGTGGTTGTGGAAAACCAGTTATTTATTTGTATCCAGACAAATCGACTGATATTCACATTTCTTTTATGACACCCGTGACTCTGGATACTCAAATACCAATTTATAACAATGGTTGGTTAGTCAAGGCTCAACCTGACGGTGTCTTAACAGATCTTCAACCGCAGTATACTGACTGTTCAAAGATTGATAGTTCAAAATTTGGATCAGAATATGCAAAAAAAGCCTGTCATAATAATACTTATCCATATCTTTACTGGTCAGGTAAAGTGGTCGAAAATAACTATCCGAAAACCAATGAAGGGTGGATAGTTGAACAAAAAGATTTGAAAAATTTCATGAATGAAAAATTGAAGGCGATTGGTTTAACTAAAAAAGAATCTGGCGACATGACTTCTTACTGGACACCAAAGATGAAAGAAAAGAACGCTCCATATTATCAAGTTAGCTTTTTGACAACGAATCAAATGAATAAGTTTATTCCGATGAAAGTTGATCCTTTACCAAGTTCTGTTCTTCGAGTTTTTCTTGACTATAAAGCACTCAGCAAAAAACCGACAGTTAGCATAAAACCACAGCGGTTTAATACGTTTGTCAGACATGGGTTTACATTGGTAGAATGGGGCGGATTACATAAGTAGCAGAGCAAGCATTTGTCTGCTAATCAGCGTATAAAATATATTTGGAGCGTTCTATCAATCTAAACTGTGATTATTTTTCCAGATCTAACACTTCATCAATCCTTACTTGAGAAACGAAGTCGGGGACGTGGGAGACCAAAATCATCATGCCTTTATAATTACTTAAAGCCTCGGCAATTTGCGGAAGATGACGGAAATTAATATGATTAGTTGGCTCGTCAAGAATGAGTAATCCTGGTTTTTGCAATACTAGACGGGCAAATGAAACTAGTCCTTTTTGTCCTTCGGAAAGAGAGCCAATTTTGCTGTGGATGTGCTCTTGAGTAATCAAAAATCCTGAAGCAACCGAGCGAATATGTTGTTCATTAATAACCCCATCTATTTCTTTTAAAACTTTTGTAAAAGATTCATAAACCGTGTCGGTAAAATCCAACGTTGAGAAGTCCTGGCGATAATATCCGATACGAATGCCATCTGTATACGTAACTCCTTTGGCTGTACGATTGGCAAGTGATTCAATCAACGTACTTTTCCCGATTCCATTTGGACCACTTATCAATAGATGTTTGTTTTTTACCAAAAAAATCCTCGCTGGTTTTATCACCTCTTTATGATCTTGCATGACCGTGAATGACGAAATTCTTAACTCTTCGTTGACTAGACCTTCTTGAGTGGGGATGATAAACGAGCGAATAGTTTTGTCTTCACGCCTTACGGCAACCTTTTCACTCTCCATTTTCTCGGCTTTCTCACGCATTTTTTTAGCAACTAGCCTCATTTTTCCTCCTTTGTGAGCAAAGAAATTTGATCGGTCTTTATTTTCCTGTATTCCTCGCTCCATCTGGGCGTTTTGCATTCGCTCTCTCTCAATTCGTACCGCAATCTGTTCAACTACGTCGTTATAATCGCCGGAATACTGTTCGATTTTTTTAGTAAAACTATCAAGATACAAAACCCCTTGGGTAAAGGCATTTAAAAACTCTGCGTCGTGAGAAATGACAATAACACTCTTTTTATAGTTCATTAAAAATTCTGTCAGATGATAAATTCCCATCGCGTCAAGATTGTTGGTTGGCTCGTCAAGAAGTAATAAATCTGGATCTTGAATAAGAGCTGAGGCAAGTAACAATCGGGCTTGCTGTCCTCCGGAAAATGATTTTATGATTTTGTCTAGTGGAGCTTTTAAGTTCACAACGGATAAAACGGTCGCCAATCTTCTGTGAAGCTCATGAATTTCCACATCATTCAAATGTTTTTGAAAATATTGCTCGACGGTAAGCGTCATATCGTGAGGTGCAATCACTTGATGGGCAGTGGCAACAACCAGTCTTTTATCAACCGAAATCGTGCCTGAAGTTGGTATTAATTTTCCAGTAATTAATTTAAAAAGAGTACTTTTACCTGCACCATTTTGACCCATCAAAGCAACCTTCATGCCACGACGCACTGAGAAACTAACCTCGTCAATAATTGTTTTGTCCCAGCCAAAGTCAAAGGAGACCTGTGAGAACTTGATAATCGTTTCCAGAGAAGACTATTTTACCACAGAAAGGTATCGAAGTATTCGCCTCATCATCCAATCCCAGATTGATGAAGGTAACAATTTCCTCAAAAAATATCCAACACCCGCCCCTTGACCTATAACGTATCTCAGTCGAGGATTTTTTGATTGAATAATTTTAAAAACTAAATCAGCAACCAACTGTGGATCTCTTTTTTTACTGATAATATTATTTTCTGCTCCCACATGCCGATTTCGAATATTTATGACATTTCTATACCAAGAGGGGATTAGTTCATCCTTTTTGATTTTTAGTCCAATTGAGTTTTTTGTAAAATTCGTGTCAAATCCACCTGGTTCAATTAAAGAGATTTTAATATTACTGTCAAACAATTCATATCTTAAAGCTTCTATAAAGACTTCGACAGCGTGTTTCGATGATGCATAGAGACCATAGGCTGGGGCTATGACAAGCCCCGCGATTGAAGAAATTGTTATAATTTTTGGTCTTAAACTTTTCTTTAAAAGCGGTAAAAAAGTATATATCATCCTGACAACGCCAAAAAAATTTGTTTCAAACTGATTTTTCACATCTTGTACAGTGTATTTTTCAACCGGACCAAGAATTCCAAATCCGGCGTTGTTGATAAGAATGTCAAGACCCCTATCTTTTATAGAATCAAAAACAGTGTTAATTTGACTTTGTTTGGTGACGTCCAGCTCATACCATTCAATCGGTAAATTTTCTCGTTTAGTTATCTCCTGAACTTCTAAGACTCCTTCCGACTTTAGATTTCTTGCAGTTGCGTAAATCTGATAGCCCTCGCGTGCTAATTTTAAAACAATTAGTTTTCCAAATCCAGAACTACAACCGGTCACAAGAACTGATATTTTTTTCATAAAAAATTATGACGAATATTATAGATATCTTCGATGACCTTCTCAATCACAATATCTTCTGTTGCTTTAAAAATTTCTCGAGTAATAAACATGTATTCTTTTTTAGGTAAAATTTCCGCTAATTTTTTAAATCCAAATTTACTCACAATTGTTTTAACAAGAATTCCAACTTCAGAAATGCTTAACCGTAAAAAAATCATATTTTTTATAATTTTATTAGGTAAAATTCCAAACATATCAAAAAAAATCTCAGCTTGTTCCGGTTTTGAATTAAGCAAAATCAAACCGATTATTGTTTGAATGTCTCGATTCATTTGTTCTAATTTATCGAATATATAATTCAGATTTGTTTCTTTGAGAGTATTATTAACTAAATTATCAGATAGATGCTTGGAAATCCTTTTATAGTGCGAAATAATATTTGAAAATCCTGTACATGCAATTGGTGAACCCATAAGATCTGTATCTCCAAAGAAAAAAATATTATCAACGGCATTTTTTTTGATTTCACCTATTGGTATCATTCCATAAACCTCCCTGATCATTTTTTTCCCTTTTAATTCTTCTTTTAGATAACAGTTCTTTATTTGACTTTCATGAATCTTTCTTAAAGTTTTTGGGTCAATGTTTTTATCTAAAAATTGAAATGTATATATTATTGTTTGGTTTGAATTAAACGGAAATGCCTCAAACCAACTTATTGGAAAATTTGAATCAATTACCCCTATAAGACAAATTTCTTTATTTTTTAAAGATACATCATAGATGCCACCATAAGTTGGGTTATAATAAATTTTTTCATAAATCTGATATTTCGTCGTTAACTTTGAATTTATTCCCGAACAATCAATAAGTAAACGGGTTGAAAAGACACCTTCGCTTGTTTTGATATTTACATTATTTTCTTTTGTTTCAATAATGCCTATAAAATTACAATTTTCTAAAATTTTAGACTTATTATCTTTAATAGTTTTTTCATAAAAATTTAGGATGGCAATGTCATCAACGGTCACACCTTTATCATAAAAATAATTTTTTTCTTTATCTAAAAATTTCAAAAATAATTTATCGAAATGAGCTGTGATAAATTTTTCTAATCCCGCGTCTTTGATGATGGATTCTTCCGTCGTCCAAGTTTTGTGCTCTTTTTTTATCTGACCTTTTTCAATAACTAGAACATTATGTTTTTTTGAAAGCTCACTCCCAAGACTTAAACCGGCGAGTCCCGCACCAATAATAATCACGTCGTAACTTTTCATACTTTACAAATCAGTATAAAGGATAACTTATGGAGTTGGGGTAGGAGTTGGAGTTGATGTTAAAGTAGGGGAAGCCGATGAGGCAGGAGTCGGACTTGCGGTTTCAAATATTTTTCCACCTGTCACAATCACAACGTCAAATTCGCTCGTCGAACCCAAGTTTGGTGAGACAACTGTGATTTTTTCAAAAGTTGATTTTAACGAGTCTTCAATATCTTTAATTATTTCATCATAATTTTCTTTTGCTGTGATTGAGGTCGTCAAATTATCAAATTTTTCTGCATTGCCTGTTTTAATGTTGTCTGAAACATATCCTGCACCAGTTAAAGCTTTGACAACCAATCCCGCTTGTCCTGGAGTACCCGTACCATTTTGGACTTGAATCTTGACGGTTTTTTTATCAATTACCGGACGAGGAGTAGGGGATACTTCTTTCGTTTCGGTGACGACAGGCTTTTTCTCTTCATCTTTTTTTGATTTGTTTAAGATCAAAAAACTTCCAACAATCGCAGTCAATAAAACCGCCACAACTACAACATTTGGTAGTATTTTATTTTTTTTTGGTTGAGTAGTGTATTGAAAAGTTGTTGGTTCCATTTGTTTACAAGTTTATTATAATACTTAATAATCATTCGTCAACCCTAAAATAAATTTCCTCACCATTTATTCGTGATATAATTTGCTATCAAATATTGGAGAAGTCGCCTAGCTGGTTTATGGCGCAGACCTGGAAAGTCTGTATGGGTGAAAACTCATCGCGAGTTCGGCGCGTCATACGACACGCCGCCCTATCGAATAATAGGGCGAATCAAATTTTAATATGTACTACGTATATTTCTTGCTTCTTTCAAATAAACATTTTTATACTGGATTTACTTCAGATTTAAAAGTAAGATTTTTAGAACATCAATTAGGAAAAGTAAAATCTACAAAATCATTTATACCATTACGCTTAGTTGGTTATGAAAGCTATATTAAAAAATCTGACGCACTGCGCAGAGAAAAATTTTTAAAAACCACGGAGGGAAAGCGGCTATTTAGACAGCAATATCGTGATATAATTCTAGAATCCAGTACTTGTAATGGAGAAGTCGCCTAGCTGGTTTATGGCGCAGACCTGGAAAGTCTGTATGGGCGCAAGCTCATCGCGAGTTCGAATCTCGCCTTCTCCGCCTTCGTCTCGACGAAGCCCCGATGAAATCGGGGCGAAGTCGGAATTCATTGCTAATATTCGTCGAGACTTCGGTGAGACACTGTCCGCTTTCAGATAGACGAAGCACGAAGTGTGAAGTCGCTTTTCTTGATAATATTATATTATGTTCTACGTTTACGTTCTTCTTTGTAAAGATGACAAAACCTATTTAGGATGTTGTGATAATCTCAAAGAAAGGATAATCAGGCATGAAAAGGGGAATGTCCCCGCAACCAAAGATAGATTACCAATAAAACTCATTTCCTACTTCGCATTTTCCAACAAATACACTGCTTTTAACTTTGAAAAATATCTCAAATCCGGTTCAGGAAGAGCTTTCATGAAGAAACATTTATTTTGACTATAAAATTTATGCTAATATTAATTGTCATATCAATAATATGAACCTAACTTTCTTCACCACATTAATACCAAATGAAACAGTACGATTTTATTTCTTCATGGTCTTATTTATTGTATTGATCGCAGTAGCCAGAAAGTTATTCATGAAAGAGGAAGAATACCCATACTACGAAAATCCACATTTCATGACGGAAAGCGAAAAACATTTTTTTAAAGTCCTCAAAAATGCTGTAGGAGATAAATATTTTATCTGCTGTCAAGTAGGACTAATAAGTTTATTAAAAATTAATAAAACAGGTCGAGAATGGTGGAAACATAAAGGAAAACTTGGTCAAAAATCAGTTGATTTTGTTCTTTTAGGGTTAGGCGATATGAATAAAAAAATAGTAATAGAATTAGATGACTCATCACACCTACTACCCACAAGACAAAAAAGAGATGAATTTGTTGAAAAAGCTTTGAAAGTGGCAGGGATACCGTTAGTAAGAATAAAAAATCAATCGAGCTACAATGAAGTTGAAATAAAGAAAAAAATAATGGAAAAAACTTAATTCAAATTGATTCTTTATTTTAATTTCAGTAACATTCAATTAATGGATAAGAAAGTTAACCTCATTTATAAACTGGAAGGAAGTTTGGTAAATAAAGGAATCGATGTATTTGAACTATCACCCTTACTCCTGTCAATTGGTAAATTGATCCAAGAAAGTAACGATATTGTTCATCCAAATTCAGAAAGAATAAGCGTCAACGTAAAGCCTTTTCAAAAAGGTTCATTTGTAATAGAGTTAGCATTATCTGCCTCTAACAACTTACAACAATTAATCCATTTTGTAAATCAAGATAATGTTAAACAAATAAAAGAATTGCTTGAATGGATTGGAATAATAGGAAGTGGTGCTGGCGTTATCGGAATATATAAATTTTTAAAAGGTCCACCCAAAAAGACAGAAGCAAAAGCAGACGAAGTAAAAATAACAGATCAGAATGATAATTCGATAACTGTTAATAAGAAAGCATTTTCTTTATTTCAAAATAATAGTATTCAACAAGATATTTATAATATTTATGGAAATTTTTTAGGCAAAGATGGGGTTGATAGTGTAAAAAGCTATATTAAGGAAGAACAAAAGGAAACAGAAGTAAAAGTTATTAAAGATGAAGTCCCCTATTTTAACCCTGCTAATGCGTTGCTAGACGAAGTAAAAGATAATAAAAGAAATATAACTCAATGTTTTTTAAAGCCTAAAAGATTAAGTGTTGAAGGTGAGCCAGATAACTGGTCATTCAGGAAAGGTGGAGAAACCGTTATAACCGCTACAATCAAAGATCAAGATTTTTTAGATAAAATTAAATCGGGAGAAATTAGACTATCCAAAGAAGACTTACTCGAAGTAAATCTGTTAGAGATACAAGAAGTTAATGGCGAAGAAATATATGCAAAATATGAGGTTTTAAAAATACTCAATTATAAACCTTCACCAATTCAACAAAAACTAATCTAAAAAAATCATAATTTTTACTGCGTTATCCATAATGACCTTTGTTATAACACTGCCAGCTGTATAATTAAGCTATGGCTAACGATATTACCAAACTAAACACATTTTGTAAAAGATGGTGTTATCAACAAACTACTTACTTAAAATTTGTGTGGAAGAGTTTTAGTGCATTTTTATCTCACTTTCCACTAGGTTATGTAAACTTGATTTTACAATTGCTAATAACAATAGTTTCTTTTCCTGTTTTTCTAGGACAAGCCTTAGAATTCTGGATTGCATCAATGCTAATAATAAAACCAACAATGGAAGATGTTGGAAGTGTAACTGACGATACTAGTAGAAAATTAATTGCTAAAGCACAAATCAGAGCAATAGATGATTATAAAGAAATTACAAAAACCATAATAACATTTGTTTTAGGAGTAGTAACAACAATATTAACTTTATATTTTACTACTAGTTTCTTTAAAACTCGTTAAAGTATAATTTGTCATTATATAAGTTCCAACAGCGTCTTTCGGTCACCGAAGTTTTAACGCAGGAGACCCACGCTCTCCGCAAAATTTTATTTGTCTAAATTTTCTTTATTTGGTATTCTAATGATTGAAATGAAAAAACTAATCAGATTTGGTGAAGACGTAAAAGGATACAATGTCCCTGTCTTAAACGAGCGGGAAATCCGGGCTGCAGCTGGAATCCTGTTTTTGGCAACATTTATTTCGTGGATGTTTATCCTGTTTAAAGAAAACTTTATTCCAATAAAATATGTAATAACTCTTTTTTTCACGGATTTGATTATACGGGTTTTTATAAATCCTAGATTTTCTCCTTCATTGATAATTGGACGTTGGATTGTCCAAGATCAAACACCTGAATACGTTGGTGCTCCCCAAAAAAAATTTGCTTGGACAATCGGAGTAGTACTATCTGCCACCATGTTTTTTCATCTTATCATCTTGAATGCTACCAGTCCGATTGCGGGTATTTTTTGTATTATTTGTCTTGCGTTTCTATTCTTTGAATCAGCTTTTGGAATTTGTTTAGGATGTAAATTTTATCCTCTCTTTTTTAAAGATAAAACACAATACTGTCCAGGTGAACTCTGTGATGTAAAACAAAAACAAGATATTCAAAAAATATCTAAAGAACAATTATTTATTTTGCTTGTGTTTATTATTTTTATCTGTCTTGTTGGTTATTTTTTTAACGCCAAATTTAGTATCAAACCTTACGATTTACTGGGAATTAATAATGCTGAACAAAATAAGTAAAAAATGAATATTTATAGAAGGACTGCTCTAATCGTTGGGATTCTATTCATCATTGGAACCCTTTCTGGTATATTAGCTGGTGTTGTCACCGCTTCGATCAGAGTAGATTTGACGTATCCACTCAACATATTCACAAATGAAACCCAATGGATTATTGGATCTTTCTTCGTCTTACTGATGGGATTATCCCTCTCCATGATTCCAGTGCTCTTGTACCCAATCTTTAAAAAACACAATGAAGTTCTGGCTTTTGGATCAGTTCTATTTAGGGGAATATTTGAGCAGGTAGGTGAGATACTCTATGTGATCAGTATACTCCTATTGTTGACCGTTAGTGAGATTTATGGAAAGACTGGAGCTGCAGATCAATCGCTGGGTTCTATGCTCATCGCTGCAGGACATTGGATCCAAAATATCAATGGAATCATTTTTAGTGTTGGGACACTGATGATGTTTATTCTGTTTTACCAAACCAAACTAATTCCCAGGTGGCTATCAGGCTGGGGAATTGTTGGTGCAGTGCTATATCCCATTGCCTATATTATGAGTATGTTTAGCCCCCTACATTTGGCTCCAGATATAGGCGTCGGAATAGGACTCCTGCTAATCCCAACTGCCATTCAAGAGATTGTGTTTGGAGTTTGGGTAATAGTTAAAGGGTTCAATCATGAAAAAATATATTAAAAAAATATTTACAAACGGCTTTATTCTTTTAATTCCAATTTCTGTTTGGAATATTATTTTTAGTTCAAAATTACCACCTGCTTTTGATCTAAAAAATTTTAATAGTAATATTCCACCGCTTATTCTTATTGGCGAAAACTTATTCAGAACTATTATTTTTGTAATTCCTCTATTTATGAAAATTAATATTCATAAAACAGCAGCAAAGAGGGGATTGGTTGTCTATATTGCAGGTAGTGTAATTTATTATCTATCGTGGTTAGTGCTTATGTATGCTCCAAATTCTATGTGGAGCAATAATATATTGGGGTTTGCCGCACCAGCATATACTCCAATTATCTGGCTTGCTGGTATAAGTCTTATGACTGATTCATATTACTTTAAAATAAAATATAATAAGTGGCATTTTATCATCCCAAGCATTGCCTTCTCAATTTTTCATATAACACACACGATACTGATTTACATGAGAATATTTTGATAATTGCTAAAATAAATTTTATATAGTATATTATCTCTATGAACCCTTTGAAAACTTTTTTTTATTCTCTAAAAAGATCTCTTTTTGAGCCAAAGTATTATTTAGACGTTGCAAAAGCAAGTTTTGGATTTTCATTTAAATATCTTTGGTTTCTGCTTTTTTTATTGACAATTATTAAGATTTTTACATTTGGTGGGCAATATTTAAAAACTCGCCCACAGATTAAACCTGGGGTAAATAAACTCTTACTTTACGCTGAGAATTTTTATCCAAAGGAGCTTAAACTCGAAATCAAAAAAGGTCAATTGTCAACGAATGTTAGAGAACCATATGTCTTTGATTTAGAAGAAAATAAATTTCAATCCGATCAGAAACATTTGTTGATAATTGATACTCAAGGTTCAATTGAAAATTATCCAAGCTATGACAGCTATATATTGGCGACTCGTAACGCTGTAGTTTATCCATCAAAATCAAACAATAATCGAGTAGGGGAGACCTCAGTATTTTATTTCCGAAATTTGAAAAAAGATTTTATTATAGATAAAAAATCATATGACAATGTCTTAAATATCGCTCGTCCATATGTGCCAAAAGTTACTTTATTTTTTGACTACGTGGTTTTGGCATTTTCACCGCTATGTATGATATTTGGGTCGTTTTTTTGGACAATAGGAGTAATGTTTGGGCTTTTGTTTACAATATTTTTTGTTTGGATAATAAATTTGGTATTTAAAAAGGGATTTAGTTATGGATCTTTGTATAAAATGGGAATGCATGCAGTTACTTTACCAATTTTGGTAAGCGAAATTTCAAAATATTTAAAATCTCCTTATCCAACATATTATTCTTGGGTACTTTTTATTTGGATGATGGTGATTATATTCTCACAAAAAAAATCTTCAGCCAAAAAAAGAGCCTAACTTCTTGGTATAATATATCACTGAATGAAACATAATTTCTAATTTTTAATTACTGATTTCTAATCAATTTCAAATTTCTAAAATTTAGATTTAAAAATTGAATAAAAATTTAAAATTTTAAATTAAGAATTAATTTTGCCGGGGTGGTGAAACTCAACTCGTAGTTTCCGATACGAAGTGAGGAACTACTACGAGTTAGTCCCAGAAGTGGGATGGTATTAAAATAGTTCATTTAAATTGTAGCCGGGGTGGTGAAATGGTATACACGCAAGTTTTAGGAACTTGTGCCTAACAAGGCGTGAAGGTTCAAGTCCTTTCCCCGGCACCTAAAAAATCGGGTGAATATGGACAATGATGCGTGAATTTGATATAATTAAGCGTATTAAAAACACGTTAAAATTTTAATGCAACAATATTAGTCATGATTGAAAAAATAGGGAGACAAGGTCGAAGTGGGTACAAAGGATCTTTATTGGCAAATTTATTTGCACGTACAAGAACAACTCATGAAGTAATTGTCAATGGTGAAATAAAGAAGAGTATAGAAACACCTGTTGTACCATGGATGGCTGAAAGTGGCGTCTGTGCCGACGATGTTATAAATACTTTTGCCGATGATCAAGGAGTAATCGATCTATTAAAATCTCACGGAAAGTCGCTTTTAGATTATAAAAATATAGCACAAGTTAAAACTGCAATTTCATGGATGGCAAACGAAGGAAAAATGGAAGCAGATATTGTAAAAATGCAAGCAGAAAATAGAGAGAAAATAAAAGCAGATCTTGATAATTTGATTGGTGATCCTAATAATCCAAATCAATACGATGGGGTTTGATTAATTTTGAATGAAGTTTATAGAATAAATTTCTTACGTTTTGCTGCAAAATTCTCATCTACTTTTCGGACTACTTCATCTATAATGAATTTATGAATACAAAAAATGAATTAATAATCGGAATAGTTGGTTTTGTAATAATTATTGGAATGACCGTTTTTTATGCCAATCAATATAAATCAAATATTCAAAGATTAAATACGAAAAAGGTTGCAAATCAAAATTCGATTGTTAAGTCGGCATCCAAAGTCAATTTAACAACTGCTGAGGTTGCCAAACACAATACTGAATCCGACTGTTGGCAGATAATTGGCAATGGGGTTTATAATGTAACAAGTTATTTAAGTTCCCATCCAGGAGGGGTTTCGATCATGCTTCCGTATTGTGGATCTGATGCAACAGTTGCTTATAATACCAAGGACGGTCGAGGATCCTCTCACTCTTCAGGAGCAAATCAAGATCTAAAATCACTGAAACTTGGAAATTTAAACGATACGATCAATTCTGTCAATATTGATGCTGTTAAAAATTCCCCAGGACCAAGAAGAAGGAGAGAGTACGAAGATGATTAAACTATATTTATTTTCCAAATCAGTTCACAGAATTCTTGTAATAATCATTACCACAATTGGTTTTTTGATGTCAATCACTGGCATTCTACTAAAATACACATTCATTGCAACAAACTTAAAATTCCTCAACTTAAGCCAAGTACGATATATTCATAATAATTTAAGCCCTCTTTTTTCAATAGTATTCATTCTTATGATTTTAACAGGAATAATCATGTACATTTTTCCTCTTATTAGAAAGCATGCCTCTTCAAATTGATGATATAATATTGCTATGTTAATTTGGATATATTCCCTTGTAAGCGTTTTTGTCGTTAGTCTTATTGCTTTGATCGGTATTTTTACTCTTTCAATTAAAACAGATAAATTAAAAAATATTTTAATTTATTCTATTAGTTTTTCTGCCGGTGCCTTATTTGGCGATGTTTTTATACACTTACTTCCAGAAATTGTAAGAAAAAAAGGCTTAACTCCAGAAGTTGCAACTTTTATCTTGATAGGAATAGTCTTTTCTTTATTTATTGAAAAAATTATACATTGGAGACATTGCCATATGCCAGTTACTAAAACCCACATTCATCCTTTTGCATACATGAATTTATTTGGCGATGCTGTTCATAATTTTATCGATGGCTTGATTATTGGAGCTTCATATTTAGTGAGTGTTCCTGTTGGGATTGCAACAACTCTTGCGGTGATATTTCATGAAATTCCACAAGAAATTGGCGATTTTGGAGTGTTGGTCCACGCAGGAATAGATAGAGAAAAAGCACTCCTTTATAATTTTTTAACAGCAACTACCGCTATTCTTGGAACTTTAGTTGCTCTCCTTCTTTCATCAAAAATATCAGGAATTACAACCTTTTTATCAGCATTTGCCGCCGGTAGTTTTATTTATATTGCTGGATCGGATTTAATTCCAGAACTTCATAAAGAAACACAACTTAAAAAAAGTGCCGTACAAATTTTTACTTTCATTTTAGGAATTGCGATTATGTACGGGTTGTTAATTTTGGGATAGTTTTAAATAGTTATAAATAGCAAAAACTAAATGAATAAAAATACAATAATAATTTCTTTTGTTTCAATAGTCGGAACTTTCATATTTTTGTTTGGTGTCTATAAATTAATTAATCAACCAGAAATTACCAACTTTCCTCAAGCCAAACAGCTTAGTTTAACCGATCATATAAAATGGGCACAAGAGAAAAAAAATATTTTAGTCGAATACAGCGATTTTCAATGTCCGTCGTGTAAAAGTGCGCACGATTTTTTAAAAACTATTGAAGCGTCAGGAAGTGCTGACATTGACATAACTAAAAAAGTCACTTTTGTTTATAGATACTTTCCTCTTTACCAAGTCCATGACAAAGCATATTTGTCTGCTTACGCTGCAGAAGCAGCAGGTAAACAAAATAAGTTTTGGGAAATGTCAAATTTATTGTTTGACAATCAACAAGCTTGGTCAAAAAGTAATAATCCACAAAAGGAATATTTCTTAAACTTTGCGAAAAAATTAAAACTTGATGTCAATAAATTTGAAAAAGACTTTAATTCTCAAGAGGTAAAAAACAGAGTTGCGCAGGACTTAAACCAAGGTCAACAAATTAGAATTGACTCAACCCCAACTTTTTTCTTAAACGGACAAAAAGTCGACGTCAATTCATATGATGAATTTAAAAAAGTATTAAAAGTATTATAACTTTTGCCACACTGTACTAACCTCGGAGGTTAGTACAAGGTTGGCAGGAACAAGATAAATAGTGAAGAATAATCAAATAAATTGCAAACAGTTGGTTATTAATAATCTCCTTATCAATTATTATTCTGTTTTGTCTAAAAAAAAATCTGGCAAAACTCTAGTTTTTCTTCATGGTTGGGGGGTCGATAGTAAACTTTGGTTTAAGATTGTTCCTGAATTAACAAAAAAAAATTATTCAATGTATTTTATCGATCTTCCCGGTTTTGGACAATCACAAGTACCAAATACTACTTATGATGTAAATGATTATAAAAAGATTATTTATGAATTTGTTAAAAAATTAGGATTGAAAAAAATTAATTTAGTCGGTCATTCTTTTGGCGGAAGAATAGCGATCAAAATGGCAGCCGAAAATCCTGAGTTTTTGGAAAAAATAATTTTAGTTGATACGGCAGGGATAGTAACTGCATCAAAAATAAAAAAAATAACTACATTGATCGCAAAAACTATTAGTCCATTTTTTAGACTAACCTTCATGCAACCGTTAAGAAAAAAATTATATTTATTATTCGGAAGCGAGTATTTGGAAAATGAAAAACTTTCAGAAATATTTTCTAAAGTTGTTTCAGAAGATTTGACCCGTTTTCTAACTTTTATTAAAAAATCCACTCTAATTGTTTGGGGTAAAGAAGATAGGGTAACACCTCTCTATTTTGGAGAACTGATGAATAAACTCATCAAAAAATCAAAGCTTGTCGTTTTTGAAAACGCCGGACATTTTAGTTTTCTCGACCAGCCAGAGAAATTTGTTAAGGCATTAATCGACTTTATATGAGATATATTAACCCTGTCAGATTTTTCTATTTTCATCTTCTTCTTCTTCAACTTGAAGAATACGATTTGGCTCGTTTTATAAAAGCGGTTATCAATACTAAGGGCATTCCGCCTAGGCGTGATTTTAGAAAGCCTTTAAAATTTACTGTAAAAATTAAGCTTATTACAGCCCTAAACTCACTTTTAATTCTATCGGTGTCACTTTATGTTTCTAAGTTTTTCAATAGTAATCACTACCAAATTGGTAGTTTAGTTCTTTTCTTTGCCCTGGGGTTGTATTTTAGTTATATTTTTTTGATCGTAATTAATGTCTTACTTCTTCCTATTGATATTTTTATAAAAGAATTTTTGATTTTTTTGGCAAAAAGTAAAATAAAAAAGTTGAAAAAATTGAAAGTCATCGGAGTTGCCGGAAGTTATGGAAAAACCGGCATGAAAGATTTAATCTCAACTATCCTGTCCGAAAAATATCAAGTTGTCAAAACTTCAGAAAGTGTCAATACTCCAATCGGAATTGCCAAAACGATTTTAAGTCAAGTTGATGAAAAAACGCAAATTTTGGTTGTCGAAATGGGTGAGTACTATCCGGGTGATATCAAAAATATTTGTTCAATCGTCACTCCACATGTTGGAGTTATTACCGGAATTAATGAAGCACATTTTGAAAGATTAAATTCGATAAATAATAGTATAAAAACTATTTTTGAGATTGCGCAAAATATGAAACCAGACGGTGTATTGCTTTTAAATGTTAAAGATAAATATGTGAAGGATAACTATGAAAAATTTATTAAAAAACAAAGTGTTTATCTTTATCAAGCAAAAGGAAAAATTGAATTTAATGAAGATGCTCCAGGATACATTTATAAAAAAATGTTTTTGCCGATATTGGGCGAATATAATTTAGATAAAATCGATGGAGTAATTTACCTGGCAAAAAAACTTGGATTAACAGATTTCGAAATTGAAAGTGGTCTTAAAAAAATAAAAACACCAGCTCATAGGTTACAACCAATTTTAAATCTTGAAAAAAATATTCTCATCATTGACGACAGTTATAATGGTAACCCCGATGGAGTAGAGGAGGCAATAAAAACTTTATCAAAGTTTTCTAAAAGAAGAAAAATATTTATCACTCCAGGACTCGTTGAAATGGGAAATAAAAGTAATGAAGTACACCAGAGGATAGGAAAAAGATTAAACGACGTCGTAGATTTAGTAATATTAGTTAAAAATTCAGTTACGCCAGATATCGGAGAAGGGCTAATTAAATCTGGTTTTAAAAAGCAAAACATTATTTGGTTTGACTCAATGATGGAAGCTCAAAGTAATCTTATAAATTATGCTAAATCTGGCGACGTAATTCTTTTTCAAAACGACTGGCCAGATAATTATGTATAATACAATTATGAAAACCATTGGGGTATTCTTCGGCAGCCGTTCTCCTGAACACGATGTCTCCATTATTACTGGGCAACTGATAATCTCTGGTTTAAAAGAATGTGGATATAACGTCATTCCAGTCTACATTGATAAATCCGGCAAGTGGTATTCCGATTTTAAGCTTGGCTCAATGAAATTCTTCACTCAATCTCACGCAGACTTGGACAAAAAACTTGAATCATTTAATATCGACTTTAATAAATCGTCTGGAAAGATGGTCAAACAATCAGGATTTTTAAAAAGCAAAGCTACCTTTGATATTGCTTTTCCAGCCTTTCACGGACAAAATGGAGAGGATGGGACATTCCAAGGACTTTGTGAAATGCTAAATGTTCCCTATGTTGGTTGCGATGTGACATCTTCTGCAATCACGATGGACAAGGTACTTACCAAGATGATATATAAAGCAAATAATATTCCAACAGTTGATTTTGTTTATTTTAATTTAAATGATTGGCGAGTTGATAAAAAAAATATTATCCAAAAAATTAAACCATTAAATTTTCCGGTGATTATTAAACCAGCCAGGCTTGGATCATCTATTGGAATTTCCAAAGCAAAAAATCAGAAAGAGCTTGAGTTTGGCATTGAAGTCGCTCTTCACTATGATGAAAAAGTGATCGTTGAAAAGGCTATTGATGATCTGATGGACGTCACTTGCTGTCTAATTGGAAATGATGAACCAATTCCATCCCTTCTTCAGGAGTCAGTTTTTTCAAGTGGATTTTTTTCTTATGAAGATAAATATCTTAAAGGTGGCGGAGCTCAAACTGGCAATGCTACCCAAAGTATAATTATTCCGGCTCGCCTTGATAAAAAAATTACGAAGGAAATCCAAGACGCAGCCAAAAAAGCTTATCAAGTAATAGGTTGCTCAGGCATTGCCCGTGTCGATTTTCTTTATGATAAAAAAACTAAAAAGTGGTATGCAAACGAAATCAATACTTTACCTGGAACTCTATATCATCATCTTTGGAAAAAATCGGGAATTCCTTTCCCTGATTTATTAAAAAAATTGATTGGCTTTGCAGAAGAAAAATATCAGAAGAAAAAACAAATTACTTATACTTTTAATTCAAATATTCTTACCCAAGCCTCTTCAAACAAACTTTCACTTAAGGGGATTTAATGAAATCGCGCCACTTACCCCTCAAGCCTTGCAAATTGACCAGTTTCTTTGGACTTAGCAAACATGTATCGAAAAAATATTACTGCACCAATTAAAAAAAGAATATTAAGTGCTACGGCAGACTCAATATCGGAAATAATATTTTGCCCATTTAAACTTTTTCGCATTGCTTCAAAAACATATGTTGGAGCAAACAAAAAAGAGATACTACGAAACGGCTGAGGAAGAATTGCAACTGGATAAATAACCGCCATTAAAGGCTGGAATACATTTATCAATCCCCAGGCAAAAGCAGCGACCCTTGTCCCAAATCGTATAATTAATCCAAGCATAACAACTCCAAATGAAAATCCAAACACTGCGAGATTTATAAACATTAAAAACATATTAATCAATCCCATTGATAACATATTTAGATGAAATACAAAAAAAGCAAGAATACTTGAAAGTAACAAAACAATAAATCCTTTTATTGTTCCCGAAATTGCAAAAAAAGTTAAATATTCTTTAATGGAGATTGGTGAAATAAAAATATTAGTAAGATTACGAGACCACACATCCCACAGACAACTTACACCAACCGAATACTGAGCGATACTTATTACTTGCCACAAAATTATCCCTGAAAGTACTTGGTCTGCAATTATTTTTCCAGTTGATCCAACCAAGTATAAAGTCATGTATCCAAATACGATAATAGAAAATAATGGAAATAAAATTATGTCATTAAAAATTTCAAATGAATGACGAGTAATAAATATTTCATGAAACATCATTGCTTTTATTCTATTGAAAGACATATTTTTCTCCTCGGGCAATTTGTAAAAATACATGTTCAAGAGTTGGTTTTTTTACTTCAATATCTGTCATCCAAATACCAAGTTTGCTTAGATCAAAAATAATTTTTGGTAATGCTTTTTCTTCTGTTGTTATAAAAACTACATGTCCGTCGTCAAATCGATGATCAAGTTTTTCTTTTTTCAAATATTCAACGATGACTTCTTTTTTATCATTAAATGTAAGTCGAAGTTGCGCGACTTGAATCCGTTTTGTTAGTCCTAAAGGCGTATCTTCAGCAACAACCTTTCCCTTGTCCATAAAAATGACTCGATCACAGATTCTAGTTACTTCAGACATATTATGGCTGGTATACAGAATCGTAATTGGTCTTTCTTTTCTTAGCTCTTCAATAAAAGTCAAGGTTTTATCAGCGATATCTGGGTCAAGCGACGCCGTCGGCTCATCCATCAAAATAATTTTTGGGTCGTTAATCAATGCTTTAATAAAGTTCGCTCTCGTCTTTTGTCCTGTTGAAAGATCAAAGTAACGTTTATAAACAAGATCATCCATTTCAAAATGGGTCACTAACTTTTTTATTTTTGTAATACAATTTTCAACCCCGTATAAATTAGCAAAAACTATTAAATTTTCCCAAACAGTATTTCTTCCTTGTAGATTATTAAAAGCGGAAGTGAAGTTTAATTGACTTAAACAATATTGTGGATACACAGAAAAATCTTTTTCAAAATAATGGATTGTTCCGTTGGTTGGAGTTGTTATACCAAGCAACATTTGTATCGTTGTTGTCTTACCGGCTCCGTTTGGACCAAGAAGACCTAATATTTCCCCCTCCTTGATATCGAAAGTAATATTGTCAACAGCAATAAATTCACCAAATTTTTTATACAAATTTTTTACCTTAAGCATAGCCATAAAATCATTATATGGTTAATTCCTTATCTATTTTTTTCTTTCTGCTCCATGGTAATAATTCTTTACCTATTATTTCCTTTTCAGTATTCATATAATCTTCATTTGTCCCAATCTTACCCAGTGCAATTAAAGTGAAAGGATTTAGTGATTGTGAAATATTAAAAGTATCTTTTATTTTATTACTGTCAAAAATACCTATCTGTCTGCAATAATAACCTAATTCCTGTGCTTGAAGTATCAGTGAGATTACTGATGCTCCAAGATCATACTGTGCCCATTTATTTATTTTATCTACCTGATCTGTTTGATCATAGCAAGCAATAATAATCAATGGGGCAGAAAAAGCCCAAGCATTTCTTTCTGGTAAGCAACTTTTTAACTTTTTATACGATTTAGATTCCTTTCTTATCCAATAAAAAAACCATGGCTGGTTATTTCTTCCGGAAGGAGCTAGACGAGCAGCGTCAAAAATTATTTTTAAATGTTTATCAGCAATTGGATCAGAAGAAAAAACTCTTGGACTAAAACGAAGACCAATACTTTTAATTAATTTATAAGACGTTTTTGGAGTCCTAATTTTCTTTACCTTCTGCAATAAATTCATAAATAAATTATACAGAATATCATTCCTAAATATTTATCTTGTATAATACTTTTATGCAATTAGATCGATTTCAAATTCTTTTTTCCATTTTCTCATTAATCTTTGTTGGATATTTTTCAAAATCATTTAATATCATAAATGAAGATTTTGCTAAAAAAGCAATCAAGCTTTTATTTTTTCTTCCTTTACCAATTTTAGTTTTTCTATCTTTTGCTACAACTAAACTTGATTTGACTTTGGGCATTTATCCAATTATTTCAATAACTATTCAAAGTATATTAATAGTCGTTAGTTATTTCATAGGAAGATTACTTAAGTTTAATAACAAAACGATCGGAACATTGATTGCCTCAGCAGGAATAACTAGCACCTTAGTTTTTGCTCTTCCTTTTATTCAGGCTTTTTATGGAGTCGAAAATCTTAAATATTTATTTATGTACGATTTCGGCAATGGTCTGATGGCTTGGACAGTTGTTTATTTAATTACCGGATATCTAGGAAATAAAAAGGAACTAGGAATTAAAAAAGGAATCTTATCTTTCGCAAAAAATCCAATGATCTTCGCTTTGTTTTTTGGATTAATTTTTAGCTTGCTAAATATTCAACTACCTCAAATGTTTATTCAATTTAAAGCAACTCTTTCTGGCTTTATCAATCCGCTCTTATTTATTGCAATTGGCATTCTTCTTGATTTCCGATATTTCCAATCGAAAGAAAATTTGGGTAAACTGTTTCTTTCAGCGGGAGTTGTTATGGGTGTTTCGGCTATTTTAGCTTATATCTTTACATCGTATCTGAATATCGATGGCATTGGTCAAAAAGTAATTTTGGTTTCAGCTGTTTCACCGGCTGCAGCTTTAGCTGTGGCTTTTTCCATAGAGCATGATCTTGACCATAAATTTGCAAGTGCCTTAGTTGCCTTCACAATGGTTTTAGGAATAATATTAGTTCCTCTGATAATTCTTTTATAAAAGTTACCCAGTTACAACTCTTTGTTCTAAGCTGATAATTCGATCTTCATGATTATCTAACTTTTTATGTAACCTACCATTTTGTTCTGTTAAAACAGTATGATCTTCGCTAAACTTCGTAAAAGCACCCACTAGCCAGTCAAGAGATTTTAAAACGCTGTCTTTAAATTCTGTAAACTCTTTTTTAAAATCTTCTGTCTTTTTTTCTAAAGATTCGATTTTGTAATTAAGATAATTTTCTGTACTTTTCAAATCTTGCTTTGTAGCAAATAAAGTTTTTAATTTTCTCACATCTGTATCAGTGATCATAGGATTTAATTTAAACAAATAATTAATAATTATTCAATCATAAAATATTATGAAATCTTGTCAATCGCTTATAACCTACAAAAGTGTGTTTTTAGATTGTTAAAGCAACATAAAAATGACGATATATACCCTTATATACAATATGGTATATAATAGCGTGTATGATCAATACCATGAAACAAGCTGCTTCCGAGGCTGGGACTATCCTTCTTACTTACTATAAGAAGAATCTGACTCTAAACTATAAGACATCCCACAAAGACTTTTATACTATAGCAGATGTTGAAAGCCAAAAAGCCATTAAGGAAATAATTACCAAATTGATGATCAAAAAAGGCATCGGCGAATCAGAAATTGGTTTCATCGGTGAAGAAAATCTATCTTCCGGAAATAATAAGGAACACCTTTTCGTCATTGATCCACTCGATGGTACCGTCAACTTTGCTTTTGGACTGGATTTTTTCAGTATTTCAATAGCTTACTTTCATAATGGTATTTTGACCTCCGGTTTAGTCTACCAACCGACAAATAAAAATTATTATTATGCAACCAAAGGTTTTGGTGCTTTTAAAAATAAATCACCTTTAAAAATGACCTATAAACCGCTAAAACAATCATTATTAAGCGGGCTTATCAGTTCAAGGCTTGAAATATATAACAACCTCTTTAAAACTTATCAAAAAATCTATCCTCACGTGGCTGGATATCGAAATCTTAACTCCATGGCTATTGACAACTGTCTGCTCTCAGAAAACGTCTTTAACGTCGTTGTCAACGGTCATACATTTATTTGGGATATATCCGCGGTAAAATTAATCATCGAAGAATCTGGAGGTATTATGGTTGATTTTAATGGCTTGCCAATCAACTTTGATCTTAAAAACCCCAAGCTAGCATACGACACCATCTCCTGCCATCCAAGGCTAAAAAATGAAATTTTGAAGTTTTTTAAGTAATAATCTACTTACTTTAATAGTTTTTCCATCAATAAATAAATATTTTTTTAATATTAGACTTATAGATGTTAGAATAATTTCTAATTACTAATTATTCTAATTGATCTAAATAATAACCGATTACTAAATACCAGGAAACAGCTGGTTATTGGAATTTTATTAGAAATTAGATAGGTTAGGTTAATTAGGTCAATTTTTCTATCAATAACACTCCTCTCATCCTCAAAATAGTAGAGAAGACCTGGTCAAAATTTTAATTAATTAATACTTTAGGTCTTTATGACAATGTAAACTATTAATTTTAATAGGGGATTCAAAACGGAAAAACCAGCCAAAGAGCCAGTAGGTAGAAAAGGGAAGAAAAGGAGAATAATTAACAATTACCAACGATTAGTTATTAATAAAAAAATTAATTAATTACAATTTATCGCGTTATTACAAACCATCACTTCTCTTCCAAGAGCCGTGGTTGACGTCGTAAAAGCTCCATTTTACGACGTTATATATCTTCCTTTCTCCGACTATACATATCCATTAATATGTCACTTTGGTCAAGTTGTGATATTTATCACTATTATCTTCTGGAGAATATGTTACCCGTCTTCTCTCAGTTTTATTGATAATAATATTTACATTCGCATTTTACTAATCACTAATTACTAGCCATTAATCACTATTTCTACCTCTTCTCTAGATAGCTGGCATGTGGTTAATTATTTAGCCCGTCTTATAGTCCCAAACTGCATATTTTGAGGCTAAAATATCAGAAATAGCACGTATCTGCTTATGAGAGAAAGGAGTTTAGTTTGATTTAGATTGTATTAATGATCTAAAACTTAATAAACGAAGCTAAACTACATTATAACATTATAATGTAGTGTAATGATATTTAGAACGTTATTATAATCTAAATCATTAATTTAGCCTTGATTTTCTAGATCTATCCACATACTTGAATACATACTATCTGGAGTATAGTGACAATCCAATCCCTCATTATTAGCCTTGTATTAAATCAAAATAACCCTATAGTAATTAACTCACGTCTGTACAATAATTATTATAGGATATATTTATGCACGTCCGTAAAAACACCACTCCTCTATCCTCTACTTGAAGTCTCTACCAATTTAGCGAAAGCAATGTAATTATTAATACAAAAATCAATACACTTACATATTCACGCACAGTTTCTTTAAACAATTTCTGATCAATATGATGACTAATCATTCCAGTCACACTGTAGTAACAGGCAGTGATAAATAATGAGTAAACTGGTACTTTCATGGGTATAAATGAAACTAACAAGCTAATTTCAGCTATATAAATAGCCATAAATACCGAATAGACTAGCACTTCTTTTTCCAAGCGCTTATTAAGTCGAATCGACCAAAAAAGTTGAAGGCTTAATAAAAAAGTGCTTATCCCCGCCCCAATCATATTGATTAAAAAATTATATTTAAATGAGAATAAAACATTGTAAAAAAGAAAAGAAACTACCGCATGGTAAAAAAAATTGATTGAAAAAGCCGCTCGATATAGCTGTAGATTCTTCTCTACTCCCACATTAAAAATGTTTGCACAAAGTAAAACAGCATAAATGGATATTTCATAGATAAAAATGAATGGTAAACGTGTCAACCATCGTCCTGGAAAGAGAAAAAAGAATAAGTAAAAAAATAAAGTAACTAATTCAGGCATTAAGAAAAGCCCAAACCAACCAAACTGTTTTATCTCTTCAAGTAAAGAAAAATAACTTAATAAATATGTTGTCACTATGAATAGTGGGATGAAAAAAAACACTTTATCAAAACCGAAGAAAGTAGAAAAAAGCATTAGTAAGCCCAAAACCAAAACAGAGATAACCAGTCGTAGTCTTTTATCAATTTTTATTGATTTCTTTTCAAATGTACGCCTAAATTCTTTAATATTCAGCATAAAATTTACTCTAAATTAGTATATACTCTCTGGACTTCATCAAGTGATTCTAAGGCTTCAACAAAGTCCAAAATCTTCTGCTCTTTTTCGGGTGAATCAAGAGAGATCGGCATTGTAGGCAAATAATCAACCTCGGCAACCTCATATTTAATGTTATTTAAATGTGCTTTCAATAAGCCAAAATTACTAAAAGGAAAAAATACAAAAAAATGGCTATCGTCTTCATCGATATTAAAGGCTTGTAATTCCTCCCCAACCTTAAAAACCGCCTCTTCATTTACTTCTGACTTCATAAAGCTGACAAAAGCACATTTTTTAAACATATATGCGACCGATCCTGGAGTACCTAATTTTCCTGAATTTTTTTCAAGCATATTCCTGATCTCGGACGAAGTCCGATTAGAATTATCAGTCGTAGATACTATTAACAAAAAAACGCCATACGGTCCGAAGCCTTCATATATCACCTCTTTAAGCATTGCTCTATTTGGTCCAAAACCCTTCTCAATTGCTCTCTTAATATTTTCCTTGGGCATGTTGGCTGCTTTGGCTTTATCGATAGCCAAACGAAGTCTGACGTTGTTATCTGGATCAGTTATTCCCCCACCCTCAATAACGGAGATTGTAATCAAATGAGACATTTTAGCAAATACATTTGCCTTTATTTTATCGTTTATACCTTTTTTACGTTTAATATTTGCCCATTTTGAGTGTCCTGACATATCTCCCCCAATTATACTTGACAATTGGTAATTTTAAAATATACTTGTCCATATTATGAAAGATATTTCCGACCTAGAAAACAAAGCGATAAATAGTGCCATGAATGGTAATTGGACAGAGGCAATAGAAATAAATGAAAATATTGTTAAGATAGATAAGAAGAATATCGAAGCTTATTTACGATTGGGTTTTTCAAATCTTCAAATAAATAAGATTAGAAAAGCCAAAGAATATTATCTTAAAGCCCTAAAGATACAACCTAATAATATTTCTGTCAAAAAAAATCTTGAAAGAATAAAGATATTAGAATCAAAAAAATTAAATTATTCAAATTCTCCACCAGTTGATCCCCTACTTTTTGTTGATATTCCAGGCAAAACTAAAACTGTGAGTTTGGTTAACTGTGGTCCAAAAAGCGTTCTTGCCAAGTTGGCTGTCGGTCAAAAAGTATTTTTGGTAAATAAAAAAAGAAGGGTTGAAATTAGAACAGAAAACAAAGAATATGCTGGCTGTCTGCCTGATGATATTTCCAAAAGACTGGCTATTTTTATAAAAAATGGCGGCGTTTTTTCCGTCTATATAAAAGAAACATCATTAAAAAATACTACCGTTTTGATTAAAGAGGAAAAAAAAGGAGCCAAAATGACTAAATACGTCGCCTTTCCATCGAATTTGAATATTAACCTTTCTCAAATGGAAAACTCGACAGGCGATGATATAGGCGACGAAGATACTGAAGAAATTAGCTTATTGGATCTTGAAAAATTAGCTGAAAATTTAAATAGTAATGAAGAAAAAGAATACCTTCCCTTTGATCATGAAGAAAAAAATGAAGACGCTGAAGATTAACTTCTTTTAGTTTGATAATGAACGATTTTATTTCTAAAAAAAACTATCTTCCCTCTAACTTTTTTTCCCTGTATTAAATGATTGATCTCTGATGGAACATTAAAATCTTTCATAGACGAAAGAGCGAGGAAGAAAGCGAGAATTAGAATTAATATTAAAGTTAGTATCATATTTTACGTTTAAATTAATTGTTTCATTGTTTCATTGCTCGATTGTTGTTTTTTAACAATGAAACCATGGAACAATGTAACAATTGTCTATAGTTAGTTGACTGCCCACTCTTTCTCTAAGTCTCCCAACTCTAAAATTATATCAGACACGGTCGTCTCCCCTATCTTAGTTTTGCATTTAAAATAATCTGCTAATCGTAAAAATGTTTTTGATTTACTTATTTCTTTATTGCTAATTAACAAACAACCAGAGGAAACTTTTCCCTGATCCGATAAATCAACTACACGAATCCCCTCTCCCTCAATCATTTGACCAATTAGTTGAGCGGTTTTATAGCTTTTGCTATATAAAATCTGAACATTAAAATCTAAATTTCTATAGGTTATTTGAAAAAAAGTTCCCTGAAATTTTTTATAAAAAGAATCTTTATCAAACATTCCGTCTTCTAATTGAAACGGTTTTAAATCAATTATCTGAAAAATTTCCCTATTGTTTGTTGAAAAAATATATTGAAGATATAACCTATCAATTATATTGGCATTAGAATTATTAAAAAATATTTCAATAAAAGTGGGGGTTTGTTTTAAATTGGAATCATCATAATAAATCGTTGTTTTTTTCTGATAAAAATATAAGTCTACGAGAGTTGAGGTCGCCGAAGAAAAAGCATTTTTTATGATTTCTGGTTTTTTTTCAAGACTTGCCAATTTACCAATTGACCCTATTTTATAATTACCATAACCTCCTGGAACAATTACCTTCGATAAATTTGAGTATGACAATAAATAGTTAGTGTTTTTTTGATCCAAAGAATAGAAACGCGTCTTTTCTCCGTAAAAAACCACATTGACCTTATCCCTCCCCCTCATAAATACTGAAGAAGTAATTGACTTAAATAAGTAATAGCTTAAACAAATAATAAAAAAGAAGAAGACAACACTACTTCTTTTTGAAATTTGAAATTTGAAATTTGAAATTTGCTTATGATATACCATGTTCTATTTTAAGCCTTTTTATCTTATTAACAATCTCTTCTTTATCTAAATTATGCCAACGATAAATTCTCTTTATGATCGAAAGTGATGCTTCAAATTCCGGTTGAACTACAATATTTGCCCCAATATCTTTCATCCTAATTTGATCAGATTGCCTGTGAACTCGACTAATAATGTAAATATCCCTTTTGAGTTTTCTGGCATTAAAAACAATCTCTTCCTGAACAGATCTTTCAGGTACTGCCAAGATTATTATCTTAGCTTCATCAACTTGAGCATAATCCAACATGTCAATATCGGCTGGATCACCATAAATAATATTAGCTCCTTGTTTTTTGGCTTTTTCCACCTGATAAAGGTTGTAATCAATCGCAACATATGGAATATTTGCCAACATCAAGGAACGACCAATATAACTACCAATTCTTCCGTATCCACAAATTACTACATGATCTTTAATCTCCAATGTATCAATAGGAGATTGATTACTATCGATTCTATAGGCAATAAATTTTTCCAAAAACGGCATATATTTTTTTATAAATTCTCTTATTGTTTTATAAAATTTTTCTTTGTTATTAATAAATATTGGAGTCAAAATAAAAGTGATTAGTACTGCCGAAATCACAAAAAGATATTTCTCAATCGTTATCACCTTACTTAAATAGGCAGACGACATCAAGATAAATGCATCCTCATCAATTTGAAATAGATACATCGATAAACTAAAGCTTGTTTTTGAATGAAATCTTAAAGCCAAAAATATTGCCAATACCACAACAGCTTTAATAATTATTACAGCTAATGTAAACAACAATATTGATGGTAAATACGAAAGTATTAATCGTAGCTCAATATGACTGCCAATATAAACGAAAAAAATCACGCCAAGAAGATTTCGAATTGGTCTGATTTCGGAAAATATATGATAGTGTTCTATCGTTTGGGCGAGTAATACTCCTGCCACCATCGCACCAATTAGAGTTGGAATTTTTAAGACTATTGATAGACCCACCACAAAAAAAATAAAAACAACAATAAACAAATCAAACAACTCTCTTGAGACTCGGGCAATTTTATTAAATATTTTTGGAATTATTTTTTGACCGAAATAAAATAAGGCAGTAATAATCACCGTCGCCTTAATTAATCCTATTACTGTATCTTTTATTACCATCCAAACGGAAATATCTCGACCAGTAATTGATGTGAATATCATCAAATATGGAATGAAGGCAATGTCTTGAAAGATCAAAATTCCCATGGCAATTTCACCAATAAACGATGACTCCTCTCCCCTATCTTGAATAATTTTTGCAACAATCGTGGTTGAAGATGATGAAAGAGCAATCCCAATTAGAAAAGATTCAAGTAGTGAAAATTTAAATAATAAACTGATAAAAAAAACAAATAACATCGATAAAAAAAGCTGTAAAATTCCACCGACGACTATGAATTTTTTAAGAATCATAATTCTAGAAAAGTTTGTTTCTAAACCTAATGTAAAAAGCAAAAACACAATTCCAAAATATGCAAAATTTGAGATAGCTTCACTAGTTGCCATTTCAGGAAAGAAGTTTCCGATTACCAATCCACCGGTAATATAGCCAACTAAAGGAGATAGTTTAATTTTTTTGGCAATTAATGCTAGGCTGAAAGGGATAACTAAATATAAGAAATAACTTAATACCAAAGTTAGTGAAATATCGCCCATAAGAATGAGTATAACATTCTCACTTACTTTCTCAAATGTTTTTCACAGTCGATACAAAACGAAGCCTCAGGAATTAACTCTAATCTTGCCTCAAGAATAGGTTTTTTACATCTTTCACAATAACCGTATTGATTTTTATTTATTTTTCTCAATGCATTATCGATATCCTGAACTCTCTTTGTCATGTCTTTTACTTCAGCTTCAATCGTATCATGACCTACTTGCTCACGAACATCGGTGTCAACTGCCGCATTATCTGAAGCGTGGTCTGGGTCTATAAAAGGATCGTCTTTTTTAAGAGCCTCTATTTGATCAAGATTACTTCTCCTCTCCTCTTCCAACCTTTTTTTTTGATCTTGAACGAACTGTTTCGAAAATTTTTTGTCCATAATATTTTATAAAACTTAAAATGCCATTCCTAAAATAATATACAAAGTGAAAACTAATTGTCAACAGGATTATTAGCGAAACTAAAAAGTCTAGACTTAGACCCTGGAAGTATAAACGATTGTCACGAATATTGTCAAATAGAACTGTAGTTAATGCAAAAAACCAAAGAAAAAATTTTAAAAGAAAACCTTTATAGTACTTTTCTTTTCGTATTTCAAATAATATTTGATAAGCCAATGACAATCCAATTATTAAAAATAATCCTTCATACAAAGCAACTAAGTGTCGTGCACCATCAAATCCTACATATTTGATTTTTAATAAAAAGTTAGTTTTTGTACCAACCTCTACTCCTGAAAAAAATGCTCCTATTTTACTGAAAACTAAGGAAATAAAAACTGGAGTAACTAGGTAGTCAATTAAATCATTAAAATTTAATTTTTTTGAATTTGTATAAAAATACAAAACTAAAAGACCACCAAATAAACATCCATAAAGAGATAAACCTGGATATCCGTTAATTAATAAAAATTTTAAAATACTAAATCCAAAATCTCGAAAATTTAGCGCCACATAAACCAGTCTTCCAAAAAATAATGAACCAAACATCGACAAAAATAAACCGTCAAAGACATCCTCTTCTTTAAACGAAGTCAAACGAATATTTTTCCATAATAAAAATATTGCCCAAAAAAATCCTAAAACTAAAAATACACCATAGGTATAAATTTTTAGGAATCCAAAATTTAGAAGTACTGGTAACATAGTTTTTAGTATAATTTACGAGATATGAAAAAACAACTTAGAGTGGGATTTGATCTTGATGGAGTTCTTCTATATAACCCTGCAAGAATTGCGAGACCAATTATCGTTTTTTTTAAAAAAATATTTTTCGAAAAAGAGGTAGATAAATTTCATTATCCTCAAACCAAAATTCAAAAAATAATTTGGCTCATGTTTCACAAAATAGTTTTTGGGCCGGCAATTGGATACGAGGAACTTAAAAAATTAATAAAATCAAAAAAAATTAATGCATATATTATTACCGGAAGAAATGAATCCTTGAAGAATGATTTCAAGCATTGGATGAAAAAACTTGAAGCAAAAAAATATTTTTCAGGGTATTATTTCAATGACATGAATGAACAACCATACGAGTTTAAAAGAAAAATGATTCAAAAGTTAAAGCTTGATTTATATGTTGAGGATAATTGGGATATTGTTAAAAACATAAACTTGAAACCTAAAACTCGAAATTCGAAAATTAAAATTTTTTGGATTTATAATATCCTTGATAGAAATATTTTGTATAAATATAAATTTCCAAGTTTAATTTCAACCATTAATAATATTAAAAAACAAATGGAGTGAAAATACTTCTTTTTTCACCATATTTTTATCCTTATATTTCAGGCGTAACTACTTATCCACAAAAAATACTTTCATATTTATCAAAAGAAAATGATATTGAAGTCCTTACTTTTAAGTATGATAAAAAACTAAAAAACGAAGAATATATTGACGGTTATAAAATAATCCGAATGAATTATTTTTTTAAAGTTTCCAAGGGTTTTATCTCTCCTCAATCACTTTATTATTTTTTTATCAAAATAAATAATTCTGATATTATCATATTAAATCAACCCAATTTTGAAGGATTATTTTTAGCAATAATTGCAAAAATATTTAGAAAGAAAATCATTTCCATTTTTCACTGTCAGGTATTTTTAGATGGAAATTTTTTGATAAAGACTATTAATTTCTTTCTAAATACATCAATGAAAATTCAACTTAATTTATCAGATAAAATTGTTGTTTATACAAAAGATTATGTTAATTCTCTACCCTATTTTAGAAAGTTAGAAAATAAAACGCTTAATATTTTACCACCAATTGAAAAACCTAAATTAAATGAAAATTTTTTTAATAAGTTATTAAAATTAAAAAAGAATAATATTTGGATTGGTTATGCTGGTAGAATTTCTTCAGAAAAAGGACTTGAATATTTACTTCAATCGATTAAACGATTGAAGTATAAAAAAAATATTTGGCTAGTTTTTGCAGGACCTTTTGGATCAGATGTTGTTGGGGAAAATATTTATTACAAAAAAATTATTGTAATATTAGAAAAATTTAAAATAAATTATTTATTTCTTGGAAATTTAACTTTTGAGCAATTAAGTTCTTTTTACAAGTCAGTCGACTTACTTGTTCTACCATCAATTAATCAAACTGAAGCCTTTGGCATGGTTCAAGTTGAGGCGATGATTGCCGGAACTCCGGTCATCGCTTCTAATTTGCCAGGGGTAAGAATTCCAATTAAACTTACCAAAATGGGCATTATAACTGAGCCAAAAGATGATAAACAAATAGCTTATGCAATTGAAGAAATTTTAATGAACAAAAGTAAATTTACAAATCCTAAGTTAGTAGAAGATGTAAATAAAATATTCAGTATCAACAAAGTTTATAAATTTTTTGATCAGTTGATTACTTCATTATATTAATATAATGAAGTATTAATTATGAATAAAAAAATTGATTATTTTATTAACGAATATTTGAAAAACCGACCAATGTTCATGGCAATTATTCGCAGTCAGGAAGCAATGCTTTTTCAAAAATATAATAAATTAATTAAAAATAAAGCTTTAGACTTTGGTTGTGGGGAAGGTTTTTTTTCCCAACTAATATTTGGTAAAGGAAAAATTGATGTAGGTCTTGATTTGTTTAGTAATAACCGAACTAATGAAGCCGTGAGTAATAAAATTTATAAAAAAGTTAAACTTTACGATGGGGTCACTATTCCTTATCCAGATAATTATTTTAAAACAGTAGTTTCAAACTGTGTTTTGGAACATATCCCCAATATTAAACTGTCTCTTAAAGAAATTTATCGCATCCTAAAACCTGATGGATATTTTATAACTTCGGTAATGGCGGATCAATGGGAAAATAATCTTTTTGGATCTAAAATATTCGGGAAACAATATTTGAAATATATGCAAAAAACTCAGGTTCATAATAATTTATTTTCAAATAATAAATGGCAGACATATTTTAAAAAAGCCGGTTTTCAAGTTCAGACTATTGATGGATATCTCTATAAAAAAAGCGCTTTCTATCTTGATATTTTCCATTATCTATCAATTGGCTCACTAGTAAGTTATAAGCTATTCAGTAAATGGATTTTATTTTCTATTCCTTCTTTAAACAAAATAAAAATTCAGTTTATTAAGAAAATTATCGTTGATGAAAATATCCCAGACAAAGCTTCAGCTTTGTTTTTTGTTTTAAAAAAATAATTAACGGTGAGCAGAAATAATATAACGAAAAGCAAATAATTTTAATATTGGTAAATTTCCAAGAATTATATTTAACTTTTTCAATAAACTAATTCTATTGAATATCATCGGAGGAAGTAAGGATAAACAAATAATTTTTATTTCTTTAAAACCAGCTAATTTTAACTGTTTTTGTAAGTTAAGATAATTTATCTGGATTATACCCTTTTCTATTTTCCAGTCTAAAAAAAGGCTTATGAATATTGGCCAACTAATGTTTAAAATATTCGGTTCGGAAAAGATTATTTTTCCTCCTTTTTTTAAGTGACCATTAAATAACTTTAAATATTTACTCATATCAACATGATGAAGAATATCAGCCCCTAAAATATAGTTATATTTTTTTGCTTTTGGAAACGTTTTTCTTATTTGGAGATTCTTATCTTTTTTGATCTTAACAGCTGTTTTTAATAATTGTTTTCGTGATCTTTCATCAATATCTATTGCTGTAACTTTATATCCGTCTTTCAACAAGGGAATAGTCAGTCTCCCTCCCCCACATCCAAAATCAGCAATTATGCTACTTTTATCTTTTGCTAAATTTCTTAAAATAATTTTAATTTCATCCTTGGCGTGCTGTGGAGGATTAAGTATTTTTTCTTCAGGATAATATTCCAGATTACTATTTTTTGACATTTTTATAGATTAAAACTTTTGGGTGGTCATAGACAGTAAAACCTTCGTCAGACCATTGATCAGGAAAAGAAATTTGAAATTTAAAACTTAAAACTTGAAATTTAATTTGTGGATAAGAATTAAATTCTTTAATTTTTTTATATTTAAAATTTTTATCTGCTAATAAATCATTGTAAAATTTACTCATTAATGGATATTTTTTTGGAACTGTTGTGATACTCCCCCATCCCCGGTTGGACGACAAAACATAATAATCTGCTCTCGCCAGCGTTTCATTCATTATATTCCATTTCTCATTTGTATCTGGATCAAAGACTCGAAGTTGATCATTCAAAAATTGTTTTCCAAAGTTACTGGTAACCCACAAAGGTAGTGAATCATCCCAAGCTTCGCCCAAAATAAAACTGTTATTTGATAAATTTTTATAAATCCACTCGGAGGCCTCTACCCTAGTGTGTTTGTGAAAATAAATTGACGAAAACATAGCAGGCCAAATTAACAATATTAAAACAGAAGTAAAAACAAAAATATAGCTAAAATATTTTGGGTATTTTAAATGTTTTTCTTTGAATTTTAACTTAAAATGAATCAAATAATCTATACCAATCGAGGCAAATATCGCCAAAAATGGATAAATGATTATAAAGTACCGAAGCGTCGGAGTTGCTTGTAAACTTTGATAAACAAAAAAAGCGATTGTCCAAAACAGAATGACTGCTAAATCAAAATTGTCAAGTTGTTTTATTATTATATAGTTTTTCACTTTTTGATATTTTATATGTATTTTTGATATTTGATCTTTAATATTTAATATTATTTTAGCCATTCCAATTATTGCTAATATAGCGTACGGTATCCCCAACCCAAACACAATATTATTTACTAAACTGTGCTTAATTGTATTTTTACTAAGCCATTGGACCATAGGCGGAAACCAGTTGTCCAAGTTTTTAACTGTCATGTTTTGCAGAGATTTGATATTTTCTACAAATAATTTATTTAAGGTTGGATCAAAAAAACTTGAATTTTGAAAATAATATGGGTCACCTAGACGAAGTGTGAGATAAGCTATTATAAAATATAAAAATACTCTAAGGACTACCTTTATTAAAGAATGTCTTTGAACAAAGACCGTCTTTAATAGAAAAAACAAATTTAACGGAAGAATAAATAATGCTGTAATTTTACACGATAGCGCTAAGCCAAAAAAAATTGCAGACAAAATATTTTTTTTTCGTAATACAAAATAAAACGAACCAAACATAAAAAAATTTAAAAAAGTATCTACGGCAAAAAAATGAGAAAGTTGGATCGGAAGAACTGCAATCGCATAAAAAAATCCCGCCCAATATTTAATTGACGACGATAATTTTAGTTTATCTTCCAATAATTTAACTACTTTAATAATGAATAGAACTGTTAATAAATCAAAAAATGCGGAAAGTTGACGACCTAAAATCGTAAAATCATTATAATTATCCATTTTGTAAACTACGCTCAAATATTTTGTTAGCGTCGTTGGAAAATGTCCGTATACAAAAAAAGTAAAACCAATATTAGTTGGATTCATGAGAGATGTCTTTTGATCAAAATATTGACTGACAGTATGAGGTAGTGTCATTGCAGTGCCTACCATTGTGAGGAACCGCTCATCTGGATGAAGGTGAAAATTTTCATCCCAATTTAAATTATTAAAACGGAAAAAAAATGCCAAAAAAATTATGACAAAACTAAAAATGTATTTTTTCATTTTAAAAATGTAATTATAGACCGGATCCCCTTCTTCAAGGGGATGACAAGCTGTCATTCCCGCCCCCATTCGAAGACAGGCTCCAGCGGGAATCCAGATTATATACTCCTCTTAAATATCTTTTTAAAAGGATTAAGTGACTTTATAAATGCAAATTTTTCATTATCGATAAAGAAACGAAGAATATCGCGAGTGGTAATAATTCCAAGTGGTCGCCTATCCTTATCTATAATAATTACACTACCTATTTTTTTATCAAGGATAAGATTGATAACCTCGATTACCTGCTTATCTTTTGATAAAGTTAAGACATAATTTTTGGCAAAATTCTTTACCCGATAATTATACAGGCTGACTTTTTCATTAATCCTTTCACCATGATGGCTAGAATACTTGGGATTAATCATTAGTTTTATAAGGTCATAGTAACTCAAGACCCCCTTTAATTTTTTCTCATGACTTATGACAATCAATTTAGATATTCTTTTACTCTTAAAAAGACTGATCGCGTGAGCGATCGTATCATCTTCATATACAGTAATTAAGCCCTGCCATCTTTTGTTGATTATCTTTTCAACGCTTACTTTAAAAATTGAAAGATCTTTAAAATACGACAAAATTCGGCGAGCGGAAATAATCCCTAAAAATTTATCTTTCTCACCAAAAACCGGAAGATAATGAATTTTTGATTCTATAAATAATTGACAAACTTTGGATAATGGATAATTTAAATATATTTTTGCGGTGTGAGTCATACAATGCTGGACTTTGGCGTTGGCAGGAAGAGAAGACTTAATCATCGTAAAATATGGACTAACAATTCCTAAATATTTATTATCCTTATCAAAAACAAAAGCAGCATCGTGTGAAGTTGATAGTTTACTTAGAACTTTCGAAAGGTGATCATCTGGAGATACTTTTACGATATCATTTTCTTTTAAGATGTTTAAAAGACGCATAAACTAGTTATATCACAAATTGTCCCTGAAAGTAAATGATTTTTTTTGTACCGTCTTTCATAATTGCCTCAACCGTTTTTGGATTAGTATTGATAATATCACAGTGTTCAACCGATTCATTAAACCCTAGCTTTTCCCAATCGGATTCTTTCATTTTTTTTACATCACCGTCATAACAATCATGGTAAGATGTGCCAACGGCAAGATGACTATTACCAAATTCTCCACCAAAATTTTCGTCATATAAAGTATTTGCCATAAACTTAGAAATTTTCGAAAATCTCTTATCAGTGAGGGAAAATTCTCCAATTTTATTGGCGTTCTTTTGAGAAATCATTTCTTTGAGCAACTTTTCGTTTTTAGTAGCGGTTGCCTTTATAACAATTCCATCTTTAAATTCCAACTGAATATTTTCAATAATATTTCCATAACGATAAAGTGGAAAGTTAAAAAATATTTTACCGTTGACTCCTCGCCAATCAGGAGACGTAAAAATTTCAAACGAGGGAATATTTGCTCCTCCTCCACCCTGCCATTTTCTTTTTTCTCCAAGTTTTATATATAAATCAGTTTTTTCAGAAATCATATGATAAGTATCGACTGGCAATTCATTGAGTTTATTTTTTAGTCGATCGATCGATCGAAAAGTTTCCTTCCAAGTAGGAATCGGGTCATCTAACCCTAAATAACAGGCGTTGATTATTTCTTGCCAAAATTCTTTAAGCGAAATCCCTGACTCTTTTGCCATCCCCTGCGTCCCATACAGACACAAAGTCCAAGTTAGTTTTCCTTGATCTTCTTTTTCAAAAAGCCATTTTCTAAGGAGTCGTTTATCACCGCTATTGCTGATCATAACTTTTTTTGGGTCAACATTTTTAAGTAAAAATGGATCGGTCGGAGCAATCAGATAAATTCTATGATCAATCGTATTAATAAGCGACCTTGTATATTCTTTTGGAAAAAATTTTAGTTGATCGTCGGAGGCGGTATCATACATTGTTTTTGAAAAACTTTCTTCGATTCCACGAACCAGTCCGTGAGCTCCTTTTTCAAGGATTCTTTTATAAACGGCAAGAGCCAACGGTAGTGCCTCTGAATCGTATTGAAGATAAACTACCTCTCCTTTTTGCACTCCTTTCCCCTTGCCTAAAGCAAAATCAATCATCACTTTCGCATAATTTTCAAGGATTTTTTGGCTCGGAGTAAACATAAGAAATAAATTATACTATTCTTTCGGTAAAAAATGTCTTAGGATATGTCCTGCATCGGCAACTGCCCTATTTCCTATTAAATAATAGTTTGGGCTCAAGGTCGAAGCAACGCCAACACTATAAAAAACTGATTCTATTCCCAATTCTGTCAGAGCTTTTTTCATAAGAAGCGTTCCCGCTTGCGTCAAACTAACTGAACGATGAAAAATTTTGCTTGGCATAATACCTAATTTTTTGATCGCCAAAACAAACGCCATACTTGAGGCACCTGATGCCGGATTGACAAAATCAGAAATCAAAATTTCTTTTTTATTAATTTGTTTTAGCTGTTCTTTATCTCTCCATAAAACTGTCACTGATAAATTAGTAGCCGCTTCTCCTTTCAGATGAGTCCGTTTAGTAACAACCCGAATTTCCTGATCTAATTTTGCATTCTGACTTTTTCCTAAGGCAAGCCTAGTTGTAATTAGACCTGCCCGCTCAAGACTAATTGCCAAAATGTTTTTGTCCTTTATTTTAAATTGTTTTTCATGTTTGGTTAGAAGTTTATAACCCTCCTTTGCCAACTCAAAATATTCTTTTGCAATTCCCGTATCGTGATAAAAAACACTATTAAAAACAATTTTTTGTGCAATATTGTTAATATTATCCATCAGATGTTTAGCGTCGTCAAAATAATTTTCCAGGACAAAGATTTGATTTTTTTCAATGTTTTTTAGATTCCAAGGACCAAATTGACCTTGATATTTACCAATGATCTTCGTGTAGGTGTCCTTAAACTTTACCAAATGATCAACTTGATGATCGCCGAAAAAATTATCAGGATCCAAAAGAAGTGGGGTGACGTCAATTTTATGACCGTCTGTACCTGAAGATATTACCACCTTATCAAATATCATATACGTTTTTGGTGTCATCCCCGTGAAAACGGGGATCCAGGAATATTTAGCTTGGATTCCCGCCGGAGCCTGTCCTCGACTCCGATCGGGGGCGGGAATGACAGTCACTCACCTATTATTTTGTTAATACTATTCCTCAACTTCATTGCTTCGTTTCTTGGATTTGCGGAAAAAATAATTCCGCGAGAAGAATTTATGATGACTCCCTGTTTTTTAGAATTCAATCCGGCTTTAAGAGTTGCCTCAAGATCGCCTCCCTGAGCTCCAATTCCAGGAATAAGCAGTGTCATATCACCTACTATCTTTCGTACTTCTTTTAGTTCTTCTGGATATGTTGCTCCAACCACCAACATACAGTTTTTATTCTTATTCCACTTCTTGGCTACATTTTTAGCAACGATTTGGTATAGAGGCGTTCCATCAACTTTCAGATTTTGGAATTCATCGCTACCCTTGTTGGACGTTTTACAAAGTACTATAACTCCCTTATCTTTCGTATCCAAAAATGGTCTTATAGCTTCTTCTCCAAGGTATGGGTGCACCGTCACGGCGTCGCCTCCAAGATAATTAAAAATAAATTGAACATAACCATTGTTTGTATTGCCAATATCCCCCCGCTTGGCATCAATGATGATCGGAATTTCCGGATATTTTTTCACTAGGTAATCACAAGTGTCCTTAAGTGCATTTACTCCCTCATGTCCTATAGACTCATAGAAGGCAGTGTTCAACTTGTATGAACAAACAAGATCATGGGTCTCCTCAATAATGTATTTATTGAACGAAAGCTGTGATAAATATTGTTCGGTTGTATTTCCAACCGGAAAATCTCTCCCGCCAGATGAAAGTTTTGAAATATCAGAATCCAACCCCACACAAACCAGGGATTTATTTTTTTTAATAATTTTGTCTAGTTTTTCTTGAAATGTCATACATTCCCCCTTTTTTTTGCCTCTAAGTATTTTCTTCCATGACCAACGTCAGTGTTGATTGGGACATTTTTTTTGCATAGTTCACAGTCTTTTTCATCAAAAGCCGATGCCTTGATTACCCCAAGTGCAGAAAACGATCCACCGATAACTTCCGAGGTAACTTTTTCAGGATCTCGATTAATCATCACACATACAGCAACAACGTTTCCACCGGTCGCCTTAACAGTATCAACCACTTTTCGAACTGATCCACCAGTCGTTGTTAAATCTTCAATCACAAGTACTTTTTTTCCTTTAACGAGTTTGTCATAACCACGAGTGAAGATCATCTGTTTGTCGGCAGTTTTTTCAGTGTAAACCCCAAGAACCTCTTTACCTTTGAGTTTCGAAAGATGAAAAGCAGTCCACTGTGAAAGAATTATTCCACCAAGAGCCGGGGCGGCAACAACGTCAATATCGACATCTTTATATTTTTGGGCAAACAGTTCCCCAATTCTTGAAGTTTCTGCTGTATGAGGATAGACAGCATCTTTATTAACATATACACTTCCATGTTTTCCGGAAGTATAGACAAAATGAGAGTCGGTGATAACTGCACCGACTTTTTTCAAGATATCAACAACATTATCCATAAAAAAAATTAAATTTTTAATAACTCTTTCATTTCACTTACCGTTAATAATTTTCTTTCTAAAATAATTTCTCTCATCGTTTTACCTGTTGTAACAGACTCTTTGACTACCTTAGAAACTGCATCGTAACCAAGTCTTGGTGTCAACAATGTTGAGTAGGCAGTTGATTTTTCCAAATGTTCCAGACATCGTGCTCGGTTGACAACAATGTTTTTAATTCCCCGATCAGCAAATAAGACTAGCGCAGTATCGACTAATTTCAAAATCGTGATCAGCGAATCGGCAATCACTGGGAGCATTATCCCAAGCTCCAAGTGGCTTGCCTCTGCCGCCTGATGAATGCTTAAATTTTTACCTGAGACAATGTAGTATGTCTGGTTCATCGTCTCGGCAATAACAGGATTGACTTTGCCCGGCATAATTGATGAGCCCGGCTGTAACTCTTTAAAAGAAATTTCGCCAATTCCCCCTTTTGGACCGCTTGCCATAAAGCGAAAATCAATCGACATCTTGGAAATATCAAGACATAAAATATTGATCGCAGTACTTAAAAAACAAAAGTCGGAGTCAGAAGATGTTTGTGACATCATGTTCTCAGCTGGAACAAGCTTATTTATCCCCGTTACTTGACGGATTTCTTTGTAAAATTCATTAATATAAGTTTCCGGTGCATTGATCTTGTTTCCGATTGCCGTCCCACCCATATTAAGCTCATAAAAATAATTCAGAGCGTCCTCGATCCTTTTTTTATCTCTCTTCAAAATATCTCGATATGATCCAAATTCTGCTCCAAGTGTCGTTGGCACGGCATCTTGAATATGGGTTCGACCCAGTTTTTGAACATCAGCATATTCTTTCGATTTTGTATCCATCGTCGCAATTAAATAATCAAGACTTTTCAATAATTTTTTCGTAAGTTTGATTGAGGCAATTTTGAGGGCTGAAGGATTAACATCATTGGTTGATTGACTAGAGTTTACATGATCGTTTGGATGAGCACCCGCTAAAGTCCCAATCACTTCATTGACGCACATATTGACCGAAGTTCCCGCTCCCCCATGATGAGCTGATACTACAAATTGATCATCATATTTTCCTTTTAAGATCTCACCGCAGGCAAAGACAATTTTATCGGATATCTTTTTATCAATTTTTCCTGCTTTTAAATTAGCTCTTGCTGCAGCTTTTTTAATCTCCACCATCGCATAAACAAATTCTTTAAGGACGCGATGATATTCAAAAGGAAAATTAACTAGCGATGCTTTTGTTTGCGAACCGTAAAGAATTTTGTTTGTCATATTAACTGATATATTACTTTAAATGTTTTTTAATTTCTTGTGCTAAATACGGATTCCACATCGAGCCCGTTGCGCTCATCACCGCATCAGCTCCGGCATTAATATATTTTTTATAATCATTTTGGTTCATAACTCCACCTACTCCAATAATTTTATAATTAAATCTCATTTTTTTTCGTAAATCAGCTAAACGCTTAACCATATCAAGACCCGCCCATCTAATAACAGTGCCACAAATCCCCGACTTTAATCTTATGGGACTACCAGGCAATGCTTGATTACCTTTTTTATCAACTACAGGAGCGGCGATTGTATTAATCGCAGAAACTGCATCGGCATACTTATTGACGATTCCAGCAAATTTTTTTAGCTCTTCTTCTTTTTCAAAATAACCAGTTTTAACAATCAAAGGAGTTTTCCCAATTACTTTCCTAATTGCTTTTAAAGCTTTTTCAGTTATTTTGAGATTGTAGCAAACAAGCCCTTCATTACCAATATTTGGGCAAGATAAATTAACTTCTAATATTTTTGCTCCTGTATTTAAAGCCAATTTTGCAGACTTTGAAAAATCTTCGACAAATTCACTTTCTGTTTGATCTTTTTTCACTGTTCCCATAAAACTTAAAATCGTTACCTGACCCTTTTTTG
The DNA here is from genome assembly GCA_021825445.1 of bacterium. Lineage (GTDB taxonomy): Bacteria > Patescibacteriota > Microgenomatia > UBA1406 > GWC2-37-13 > GWC2-37-13. The sequence continues at coordinate 90,869 of JAKAHA010000004.1, forward strand.
CATAAGAAATTGCTTTTTTCACATCTTTTTGCCAATCTTTTGGAGATTTTGAAGGCACACCAAAAGAATTAGTTATCGAAAGTGGTTCAGTATATTTAAGGTCTGATATAAGTGGCTTTTGTGCTCTTTTTAGTGTTAAATTACCTTTTAAATTTACATGAACTATATTTGGAAACGGATGACAAGGAAATGAGTCGCTTCTGACGGTTTTATAAAGGACCAAGTCGAACCCTTTTTCGAAAGCACTTTTTACAAATTTACTATTAAGAACTGGTCCAGCGGGTATTCCAAAAGGTAGATAAACTTTATGTCCTAAAAATTCATATTTAGGTTCGCCTTTATCTTTATAAACCTTTTTGTCAGTAAAAGCTCCATAAGGACCTTTATCAAAATTCTCTTCATAAGAGACTTTGGGATTATAATAAGGTTGATGTAACATATTTTCCAAATCCTGGACCAACTAATAACTTATCGTTTTCGAAAACTTTTCGTCCACGAATAAAAACTTTCTTTACCCTACCTTTTACTTTCCGTCCTGCAAAAGGCGACCAACCACATTTAGTAAATAATTTTTTATTATCAATAATATACTCCTCTTTTTCATCAATTTCTACAAATGTATTTTCATCGGTTTTCACCTTAAAGATTTTTTTTGGATTTTCATAACATAGTTCAATCATTCGATTAATCGAAAGTTTATTTTCAGAAACAGTGGTTAATAAAAGTGGTAAGGTTGTTTCGAGTCCTGGTACTCCAAACGGCGGTTTGTCAGAATTTTTTTCTTCAATTGTGTGAGGAGCATGATCTGATTCGATTACGTCAACGTAGTTTAAATTTTTCCAAATAAAATCGACGTCTTTTTTTGATTTTAAAGACGGCTTCATCATCCCAAACGGTCCTAGTTTTTTTTCATCGTCTTGTGTCAAAAAAAGATGATGAGGGGTGACTCCACAAGTAACTTTGTAACCTTTATTTTTTGCTTTAATTATTGTTTGAAATTCAGTCTCAGAACTAATATGACAAATATGAATTCTCTGCTCTGCTTGCTCTGCAATTTCAATCATTTGCTCTATGACGTCTGCTTCGGCATGAAGCAAGATTGGCTTCCCTTTTGGCCAAGCCTCACAAATTTTTTTAAAAACTTTTTCATCGATTATATAATTTCCTGTTGTTTGATTTAGGTAAATCTTTAAACCCATTACCTTATCTTGAACTACTTTAAAATCTTCTAAGTTTTCACCAAGTGAGCCAAAATAAAAACCAACGTCACAAACAATTTTTTCACTGGCGATCCTTTGTTTTTCTTTTAATGCTTCTATTGTTGTAATTGGAGTTTTATTATTCGGCATGTCCAAAATTGTTGTAAACCCACCGGCAAGAGCCGCCAAAGAACCAGTAAAAAAATCTTCCTTTTCTGTCTGCCCCGGATCACGAAGATGAACATGAACGTCAATCAAACCTGGAATCCTGATCATAGATACTCATCCCAACTTTTAATTTTTAAGTCTTTGACTTTATACCTGTCCAGTGCATTGACAAAAAATCTAGCGGAATTAAGATCGGTAAAAAGCGGAATATTATTATCAATCGCCGTGCGTCTTATCAAATATCCATCGGTAATTTCTTTTTTAAACGAACCCTCTTGATCATACTCACTTAAATTGATGACGAGCGATACTTTGCGTTTTTCAATCAGATCCATGACGGTCGGACTGGCTTTTTCATGAAGTTTATGAACTAATTTTGTCATAACTCCTTTAGTTTTTAAAAATAAATGTGTTTTTTTAGTTGCGTATAAAACAAACCCAAGATTTTTAAGTCTCCAGATTGACTCGGCAAAACGAAGTTTAAATTCCTCTCCCCCGATTGTAACCAATGCCGATTTGTTTTTTAAGGATACTCCTGTTGATAATAATGATTTTAAATATGCTTCCTCTGCTGTATCTCCAAAACAGGCGACCTCCCCAGTTGACCCCATCTCAACGCCAAGAGCAGGATCTGCACCTTCCATCCTGGCAAAAGAAAACTGTGGAGCTTTGACGGCTACATAGTTTGGATATTTAATTTTGTAGTCGCAAGCTTTTCCAAAAAAACTATCAACGATCACTTCGGCAAAATTAACTCCAGTCACTTTGGAAATAAAAGGAAAAGTTCTAGACGCTCGCAAATTCATTTCGATTACATAAACTTCATTATCTTTAACCATGAATTGGATATTAAATGGTCCTGATATATTAAGTGATTTTGAAAGTTCCCTGGCAATTTCAATCATTCGCTCCCCGCTAAAAAATCTTACCCGCTCGGCTGGGTAAACAATAGTTGCATCTCCCGAATGAACGCCTGCGTGCTCTATATGATTGGATATCGCAAATACCTTAACCTGTCCCTTTTCTGCTACCCCGTCAAATTCAACTTCGCGGGCATTCACCATATATTTTGAAATCGTCACCGGATGTTTCTTATTGATGTTGGTCGCTTTTTCTATAAAATGTTTCAATTCAATTGGATTGTAACAAAGGTTCATAGCGGCTCCTGATAAAACGTAGGAAGGTCTAACCAATATCGGATAACCAACAAGATGTGCAAATTTTAAAGCCACATCCATTTCACTAAAGCTGTTCCAAACAGGTTGTTTAATTTCCAAATCATCAAGTAGTTGGGAAAATTTTTTTCTATCCTCTGCTCGATCAATATCGACTGCACCTGTTCCTAATATTTTCATTCCATATTGATCTATTTTTTTGGCAATATTATTTGGGGTCTGTCCACCAACGGAAACAATGACCGATGATGATTTTTCAAAATCATAAATATCGGCGACTCTCTCAAAACTTATTTCTTCAAAATATAATCGGTCGGAAATATCGTAATCGGTTGAAACAGTTTCTGGGTTACAGTTGATAATAATTGATTTTTTTCCGTATTTTTTAAGCTTCAAAGCTGTGTTTACACAAGTCCAGTCAAACTCAACCGAGCTACCAATTCGGTACGGTCCGCTCCCTAAAACCATTACGCTTTTCTCCCCGATTGGCTTAACGTCATGATGATTACCATTGTAGGTTGTGTATAAATAATTAGTTTTAGCGAGAAATTCACCAGCCAGAGTGTCGATCTGGAAAACAGAAGGAATGATTTTATTTTTTATTCTTAGCTCCCGAATCTCTAATTCTTTTTTTCCTGTTAATTGACCAATTTTTTTGTCGGAAAATCCTAATTGTTTTAATCGTCGTAAGGACAGGTCTAGACCTGTCCGTACATCAGTCAAATCCCGTTCCGCATCAACAATCGTCTTTAACCGATTCAAAAACCAAGGATCAATTCCTGACAGTTCATAAATTTTCTCAACCGTTATCCCCAATTTTAGAGCTTTTGTAATAAAGAAAATTCTTTTGGAATTGGCTTGTTTAATTTTTGCTAAAATCTCTTCTTCTGTAAAATTCACACTGAACGAAGTCGAAGTATCAGTCACCCCTTGAGCTCCAATATCAAGCATCCTCACGCCTTTTTGGATCGCCTCTTCAAAAGTACGACCAATTGCCATGACCTCACCAACCGATTTCATCGAACTACCTATTTTTTCCGATGTTCCTTTAAATTTATCCATGTCCCATCGTGGAATTTTAACAACGATATAGTCAAGAGCCGGTTCAAAAAACGATTGAGTCGTTTGTGTTACTTGATTTTTTATTTCTATCAGACTTTTGCCCAATATTAATTTTGCCGCAACATATGCCAAAGGATAGCCTGTCGCTTTTGAGGCGAGAGCGGAAGACCTGGAAAGTCGGGCGTTAACTTCGATGACATAGTACTCCAATGGGAAAGCACTAAATTCTAAATCACAAGCTCCAACTAAATCTGAATTTTTTGTATCTAAAATTTTAGATTTATTATTTATTTGTGATTTGTAATTTATGATTTGAGATTTAGGGTGTGGATTAAGGGCGAACTGAACATTGCATTCCCCAACAATTCCTAAACTTCTTACAATTTTTATCGAAAGTTCTCGCAGTCGATGATATTCAAAATTTGTGAGGGTTTGGCTTGGGGCAACCACAATTGATTCTCCCGTATGAATTCCCAACGGATCAAAATTCTCCATATTACAGACCGTCACACAATTATCATATTTGTCACGAACAACTTCGTATTCAATTTCTTTAAAATGTTTTAAATACTTTTCAACCAATATTTGTGGTGAAAAAGCAAATGCTTCGGTCGCAAGGGCTATAAATTCTTTTTCATCATATACTACTCCTGATTTTTGCCCGCCCAGTGAAAAACCAGCCCGAATCATGACTGGATAACCAATTTCTTTCGCTTTTTTCAAACCATTTTCAACCGAGCCAACAGCAAAACTTTTAGGGGTTGAAACATTAATTTTATGCAAGTGATTGGCAAATTTTTCTCGATCTTCGGTTAAATCAATAGCAGGTACTGGTGTCCCTAAAACTTGAACATTATATTTCTTTAAAATTCCTTTTTTATAAAGCTCCAGTCCGCAATTTAGGGCTGTCTGACCACCAAAAGAAAGAGCAATCGCATCTGGTTTTTCTTTCTCAATAATCCGTTCAACAAACTCCGAAGTCACTGGCAAAAAATAAACTTTATCAGCCAGTTCTTTTGAAGTTTGGATCGTTGCAATATTTGGGTTAATTAAGACCGTCTTAATCCCCTCCTCGCGAAAGGCCTTGATCGCTTGAGAGCCTGAATAATCAAATTCTCCCGCTTGCCCTATCTTCAACGCCCCTGACCCCAAAATTAAAATTTTTTTCATATTTTTTTCAAAAATTCATCAAATATCCATCCTGTGTCCGTCGGTCCGGGGCAGGCTTCTGGATGGAATTGTACTGACATAAATGGTAATTGCACGTGTTTGATCCCTTCGTTTGTATCGTCGTTTGCATTGACAAACCAAGGCTTAAACCCTGCAGGAATTTTACCAATCGCAAACCCGTGATTTTGAGTTGTCAAAAAACATTTTTTCGTTCTGACCATTTGTACCGGCTGATTTTGACCACGATGACCAAACTTCATTTTATATGTATCTCCACCTGAGGCAAGAGCCAATATTTGATTTCCCAAACAAATTCCAAGCAAAGGAATTTTTTTGCCCATTACTTTTTTGACTGTCTGAATTGTTGCGTCACACATTTTAGGATCGCCAGGACCATTGGAAACTAACACTCCATCAATCTTTTCTTTCAATGAAAAAATATCATAATCCCACGGAACTGTTATTACTTTAACTCCACGAGAAAGTAAACTTCTGATGATATTTTTTTTGACTCCACAATCTATTAAAATAATCGTTTTTGTAGGGAACAAAAATTTTTGTTCCCTACTCTCTATAACAATTTTTTTTGTTGAAACCATGTCAACAAGATTTTTTTTATTTGGATCGTCAAAACCTGTCCTGAGCGAAGTCGAAGGATCTTTTTGAAAAACTATTTTCGCCAGTTGGGCACCCCCATCGCGTAATTTTTGAGTTAAGTAACGGGTGTCTTTGATAACAAGCGCGGGAATTTTTTCATTTTTCAACCATTCACTCAAAGTCATTTTGCTTTGAAAATGTGAAGGAGTGTCGACATACTCCGAAACTATTAGTCCCGAAACATGAATTCGATCAGACTCCCAAAACTTTTTTTCAGGTACACCATAACTACCAATAATCGGATAAGTTAAAACAAGAATCTGACCCTCGTAGGAGGGGTCTGTGAGCGACTCAGGATAACCAACCATGCCTGTTGAAAAAACGAGTTCACCAGAGCGAGGTTGTTCATAACCAAAGCTTTGTCCCTCAAATTCTGATCCATCTTGTAAGATTAGTTTTCCGATCATATATATTTTAAAACGAAGATGTTTATTTTGAACAATCGCCAGGGGTCCCCTTCGGGGTGTGGCGGTGAAAAATAGACATCGAGTTTTTTATTATTTAGTCAAAATTAACTTCAAAAGTGCCATTCTCACATACATCCCATTTTTCGGTTCAGTGGTCAAATAGACTGCTCGAGGATCCGAATCAACCGCAGTTTCTATCTCCCCAACCCGAGGAAGTGGATGCATGATCAAAGTATTTTTTCCTGCATATTTTTCAACTAATTTTTTGGTTAGAATAAAACTTAGTTTCAATTTTTCATATTCTTGCTTATTAGTAAACCTTTCTTTTTGAACTCTGGTCCAATACCAAAAATGCAAATCCGGAGGAATTTCTTCAAGTGATTTTATTTCGATTAATTTTATTTTTCTTTTTTTCGCTTCTTCCATATCTTTATCAGACAGTCTTAATTGTTTGGGTGACAATAAATAGAGAGTGTTATTTGGAAAGATCGAAAGACCCTTGATGATAGAATGAACTGTCCTACCATTTAGCAAATCTCCAACCATTAGTCCTTTTATATTTTCTAGTTTTTTTTGTTTTTCAAAAATCGTAAACATATCAAGAAAAGCTTGAGTTGGATGTTCGCCGATTCCGTCTCCGGCATTGATAATTGGAATATCGGCTACGTCGGCTACTTTTTTTAAAGTTCCTGCAATTGGATGGCGCATAACGATAGCATCACAATACTGCTCCATCATTTTTGTAGTATCTTCAATAGTTTCACCTTTGACAACGGAAGAAGTTGAAAGAGGATTTTGATATTCAATAGTCTGACCACCTAATCTTTTTACGGCTGCC
>JAKAHA010000005.1 GCA_021825445.1 bacterium
TAAAAAACTGCTTTGTCCCCCAGATCCGCCAGATGATCCACCACCACGATTGATTATGTCATTAATAGCAAAAAATGTAGCGTAGCCACCTATGTAAATTAAGGGGAGAATGCAACATAAATTATTTCTAATAGCTGATACAACCTCATTTGAGTTACATGCGACAGTTGATAAAAGGAGAACAGTAGCTGCCGTTGTAGTTTTAAGGACATTTTTACTTGGAGAGAAATTGATATTCCTTAAACGATTTGGACTGTTTAGACCAGCCATATGGAGACAATTTTACTCCTCCTCCTCCTCCTCCTTGTCAACCTTTTTGATTTTTTTTGATATCTTCAGAATTTCCTGTATGGTACACACGACACTTGTTTAGCTTCCATAAAATTGATATATTTTTAGTATGGATACTCCTGAGAGTAAGTCTAATGATGCAGCACAAAAAGAAGCAAAGAATGCTCTTATGTGGCAAGAAATAAATAGGTTATTGGATGAACAAATAAAAGCTATTGAGTCAGATAAGAGTAAAAGCCCTGAACAAATTGCTCAAGAGAAGGCGGATTGGTCACAGAACGTTCTTAATGAATTAAAATCTGCTAATGATGCTCGAGAAAAAATTCAGAATGATATACAACGAGGACGAGAAGTGTCTGCAGACACTCAACAAAAAGCCAACGAAAAGGTGAATGAAAGTTTGGTAAAAGTTTTAGTTGCTGCAGATAAAAATATTGATTTAGTTCAAGATTCAAAAGCCCAAGCACTTATTAAGGATTTAGTAAAAACAAAACCAACTGAGGCTCAAGCTGTTGAAATGATGGATTATCTTAGTCCGTGGCTTACGGGTAAAATGCCGATCGTGTTTGGAAAAGAAGGAGTAAAAAGCGACTTTCAAAAAGCAATTGATCAATTGGTGGCTAAAGATAGCGAACTAGGAAAAAAAGTAGTAGATTCAATGGCAGAAAAACCCTCAGATTATGGTTTTGATAAGGCTGATGAGATTAGAGATCAATTTGAAGATCCAGTGCCAACAAACATAAACAACTCACCGCCAGTCATAAATAATGGAGAAAGGATCAATCCTCATCTTCCTGCTGATTTTGAGAAAAGATTAGTTGACAGTGGTCAATATTCTCCTGAGCAAATCAGAGATTGGGACTTAGGAAGAGATTGGCAAACCCATCAGGAATATTTTGGACCAAAATTTTCAGAAAAACAAGTGGAATTTTTAAAAATTTTTTATACTCCTGAGCGTTTTAAAGAATATGTTGAAAGTCAACGAAAGCATATAACTTCAGAACACAGTGAACATTTAGAAAAAGATATTAAAGAACTTTTTGACAATATTAAAAAAACTAACCCAACAGCGGGGGAATTATCCGATGAAAAATTAAAAGATTTAGTTAAAAATAAAATAAATCAGGAAGTATCGGAAGGGATAGGGGAAAAATTAACGGAAGTATTGAATCAACTATATATCCGTCTTCAGTTAGAGCGACCACACAAAGTATTTGATGAAATAGAAAAAGAAGACTTCATGCGTGGTATTGAGCCGACTAAATTGGCAATAAAAACTGTTATTCAAAAACTAAATCAAAATATATCTGAATTATTAAAAACAGATGAGGGTAAAAAAGAATATGAGGGTTTGGAGTTTGCCGTTCATAGAGAAAGACCATATCTTATTCAAGAACGTAATGACTCAAACGGAAAAAAGCAACCATACCTAAGAAATGTGCCAATGCCATATTTTGAGACAGTAGGAGTGCATGATTATTTACAAAACTTGCAGACAAACTTTGATCACTGGATCCATCGTCAATCGTATCTACATGATGTTAGAGCTAGCTTTAATCATCCACCTGGTGAAAAAGGATTTTATGGCGGGTTGGCAGGTTATGCAGAAAAGCTCAGTGGTACAGATATTGATGAGATGATGCTTCTTCCCGATGGGCAACTGGTCTATCAGGCTTATGTTTTGTACGATAAAATCGTTGAAGAAGAGTTTGCATCCCAAGATTGGAAACATCGCACCAATCAATTTACCAATAAGCTTGAATATATAAATACACAACTTGAACAGGATGTGGTCGATCGACTAAAGGAACTTTATGGAAATAAGTTTACAGAATCTCAAATTATAAATGCTAAAAATGCCGCGGTTGGAATTGCACGCGGCGTCTTTTTAACTGAACCGGAAAAATCAGCCTACGCAGATCCAACAACCGTTGAAGGTGGGGGAATGGTTGCCAGTTATGCGACCAATGATGCAGGAGCTCTTAACGTCTTCAATCCTCTTCACACAATTTTAAGATGGCAGGGTGAAGGTTTGATGAATATGGTATTTTTTATGCCGCTTGAAGGTCACAAAGGCGCTTGGAATCATCAATCAACATGGAAAAACATGAATAACTATTTTGAATCTTTTACGAAAGGCAAAAATAATAAACTACCAAATGGTTTATTTATTGACGACATAATTGATATTGCCAATGTAGGAGGTCCTTCAAAAAGAAGAGGTTGGAGAATGCAGTATACCCTTGAAGGTCATTTTGTCTACGATTCGATCGATAAAGATGGAAAAAAATTAGCCAATCCCGACTTAAATTATTTAGAAACCTATAAAGCGATGGATGTAATTGGGTATGAGGCAATTCATGATTTTATGATGAATCGACTGGGAGATAAATTTTTAGCGGCAAAAAGTGGAGTTGATAGTAATAAGAAAAATGAAATGTTTAGATATGTTTTTGACAAATATTTTAAGGAATTTGATCCAAACACAAGCTTTGAGAGTTATATGAGTAAGTTAAGAAAAGAGGGGATTGAAGTTGCAGATAAGCAATTAAAAGAAAAAGGAACCTTATCTTCAGAAAAAATATCTAATTATGATGAAGAAGTTGAACTACAAACATCCAAACTTTTCTTAGAAAAATTTTTAGTGAGAGAAATTGCAGCTAGATTTCCAACAAAATTTTTAAGAATGGATAGAGACAGATTCAACGAGGATGGAATAAGTAAATGGAGACTGATATATCAAAAAATGAAAGCAGCTAATCCAGAATTAACCAGAGACGGATTTAACGCAATAATGAAGGATTTAAACTTTGCTGAAATGTTGCTAAGAGATGAAATCAGTATGACAGCCAAAGATCGTTTAAATATCAATCATGACTTAACTCTTAATCAAGTTGCCGATTTTAAAGGAGTACTAAATGAAGAATCTATTAGAAGATTACTAACAGAAAAAATTAAAAAAGAGGGAGGAATTAGTAAAGAAAGGATCAATAATGCGGTTAATGTATATAAACTTATTAGAAAAGAATTTTTCACAAATCCTGAACGTAATTTTTTGGATAAAGAAGCTTGGGAATTGCGAAAAAACTACACTTTTACTTTTGGTATGGATGATACCGACTTTACCCTAATGTCTTTCCGAGGAGCCGGACCAAGAACAATTGCACGAGCAATAGGTGACACAGGAGCAATGGAGAGGGACATGATTCCAACCATACTAAAAATGGGCAATTTATTGAATGATATCGCCATTAATGGTAAACATGATTTCTCACCGATCGTTGAATATTTAAGGAAAGTTCAAAGTACAATCATTGATGTCCATGGTACCCCGGCTGATTATGAATTTACATACAAAATAGCCTCAGTGGTAATAAATTATTTTAAAAAAGACACGATGGCTAAACCATTATTTGGCTTATTTAGGTTAGGAAAAAGGAATTCAATCGCCGCAGAATATGCTGGTCGATCTTCGGCTGTTTGGGAATGGGATTCACGGGATATTGACAGATTTGTAACAACTTTAGAATCGTATCGTTTGATCCCAAAAAATCCATATGATAATCAAAAGCGTGGAGGTGATAATCTAAATGAGAATATATGGATTAATTTTTTTGGAAAACCAGTCAAAACTCCATTAAAAAGACGACGTGTTGACTGGGCTGTTAATGGAGCCAAATTAAGAAAGGAACACGGAGGAGATTGGCCTGCCATGGCTTTTGATATCATCAATCAAATTATACCTTTGGCAATGGCATATTTATTATGGCAATATATTAAAGAAGCGATGGATGAAGCGAGTGGTAAAAAGAAACAATAAATTTGATATCATAAAATTATGAAGAAAATATTTTTAGTTTTTTTAGTTTTGGTTATAATATTTTTATTTTTTTCTTCCACCACTTTTGCTCAAAATACTAACGCTTTTTTACTACCTGGATTGAACTGTGGTTATGCTGGGCAAACTGGCAAAAACGCTTGTTGCCAAATACAAAGTCCAGAATTAATAATCCCCAATACTTTTGTTGACAGATTAAAATTATTAATACCTCCCCCAATAGCTTTACTCATCGATGGAACATCAACGACCATTGATCTTTTAAAGAAATTCTATATTCAACAGTTAAATAATTCATGGAATGGTAGTTTAATTTGCCAATCAGGAGTACCAAGTACTAATGATCCAATGAGCGCAAGTTGTAAATGTATTAATGCTATTACTCCGAGCCCAGCTTATCTTGGGTCGTTAAATAGTTTTTGTCAAAGTCAGTCAAGTCTCAACGAAAGAAATTCCTGTTTAAAATGTTCAAATGAGGGTGGGGTTTATTCGGGAATTGGTTGTGTTAAAACTGATTTTAAAAGTTTTATTGAAGAGACAGTATTTGGTATTGGAATAGGATTAGCTGGAGGTTTTTCATTACTTTGTATCATATATGCCGCATTTATGATGCAATCTTCACAGGGTAATCCTGAAAAACTAAAGAAAGCACAAGAAATGATCACAAGCTGTATCATGGGATTGATGTTAATTATATTTTCTGTATTTATCTTAAAAATAATTGGAGTAAATATACTTAGGATTCCAGGGTTTATAAAATAGTTTTTTTATTAGGGTTTGTCAGGAACTATAGGATTGTTGCTTTGTCCTGATCTACTAAATATCCCCTTTACCTTATTTGCAAGACCTGGAAGCCCTTCTTTAACTCCAAAAGCCTGTAGACCTAAGCTAACACTCCCAAATTGACCAAGCAGCCCCACTCCACCACCAACTCCAGACGCAACACCTCCAAAAAAGGTGCCAAGTCCGATTTGGACAGGAAGATCTTTAATGCCTAAGGCCTCTTTTACAAGCTTTACCAAATCTGGAATTAAAAATATCAATCCTAAACCAATTAAAAATTTAAATCCACTAGCTTCTATTCCATACAGATAAGGTAATCTTCCCGTCAAGCCAATATTATTTGCTTGAGTATTTATTAGATATCCAAGTAAGAAAATAAGTATAGTAATTGGAAAAGCAATAAGATTACCAATAATATTCATAAGCCAATATTTAAAAGCAGATTTTCCCAAAGATTCAAATAGTAATAAAAACGGTCCAAGAATAATTAAAATTATCAACTTAAGATAACTTGTAAACAGTAAAGCTAAAATTCTAAAAGTAAGTAGTGCAAAAGAAAAAAACATTAATGCTGTTAAAATAAACTCAAGGGCGTGAAGAAAACCCCACATAAAAATAGGAATATATACGACACTATATGCAACAGGGTACATGAAAAGCCCTAATACATTTCCTGGTCCTGGTGATATTGCGTTTAGTGATTGACCAATTGCATCAACTAGTGGTTGAACCCAACTTCGGGTAAGTAATAAAAGTCCTCCACCTGCAGTAGTGCGCAATGCTATATCTGCCTCTGCAGGAAGCATTTTTATTAAGGCACTAGTAAATAATCCCGATAGATTTACTGACTTTGGTAAACCAAGTCTGACATCTCTTAACCAAATATCCCAGCCTGAAGAAAGTAGATATTGATTTTGAAATACAGCAGTGGGAATATGATTAACATCATTTTTTGTCAATATAGAAATCATTATAGCCGTAATAATATACATAAGATCAATTAAAAAACCGGCTATAGCAAAAGAAAAAGTAATTAATATTAGTGAAATTACGATTTTTGGCAGAGCATTCTCAACAGAAATAACAGTTTGGGGATTAAGTTTTGTTCTAAACATTATCATAAAGCCAATTGCCATTAAAAAAATTACCAAAAGCATGTACGAAAGGTCTCTGAATATTTTCCAAATATCAGCAAAGGGTTTTATTGCAGAAAAACCTATTCCTTCAGCAGCATAAGCTTTTGGAGTAAATCCTGCCTGTTGAAGACTATTAGATACCCAAGCAATGCCAGAAGCGGGAGGATTAGCAAATGGAGTTTTAATTAGTTTGGAAAAAAACCCTGTCATACTTTCTTGGTAATTTTTTTCAATGTCATTTGCATTTTTAATGCAGGCTTCACTAATTATCCTCCAAAAAAAAGATCGGTAAAAAGCAATGGTTATTTTTCCTTCTTTTGTTTTGCCAAGTTCTTTATCATTAATAACTTTATAAATTTCTTTTCGATTCTTTTCGATTGGGGATATCTGGGAGATAGGGGAGATTTGGGTTTTGTCCTTGTTGATGAAATGGGAGAAAAGTGAGATGACGATAAAGTAAACGGCGATGACGAGAAAGGTTTTTTTGGCAAAATTTAGGTAGGGTTTAAAAAATAAGAACATAAATTCATTGTAATATAAATGATACGAATAATGCAATTCATACGAATGATATGAATATACGAATAGAAAAAATAATCAAGGATGATACGAATAAAACAAGTCATGCAAATGATACTAATATGCTAATAAAACTATTCCGGGGCTTGGGAGTTGAGAATACGCTTTGGTTTTATATATTCACTATGAAAATTAACTAATAGACACATTTTTTTATTTAAAGCACTTAAATATCTTCTTGCTTGGTAATAATCTTCACGAGAAGTTATTCTTTTAGCTTTAATTTCTAAAACAATCAAATCTTCAATTAAAAAATCTACTTTATTTCTGCCTTTAATTTCTCCTTTAAAAGATATTGGTAAAATCTTTTCTCGTTCATAATCTATTTTTGATTCTTTCAGATATTCTTCTATTGAATCACAATACTGTTTTTCGTTACAGTATTTTCCTAACTCATTATGAATTTTAAATAGAATACCGTTAATTTTATAAGAAAGCTCGGGATAAATAATATTGCATTTCATTTTAAGATTCGCAAATTCGCATCATTGGCATTATTTTCTCTATTCGTATCATTTAAGTAAAAACTGTTCGTTATTTAATCCTGGATAGTTAGCCGTCCTCCAGCTTTCAAACTCTTTTTGGGCTTGATCTTTTGGATCCTTGAAAGAGACTGTGAATTTATCTTGACCATAATCAAAATCAATCACAAAAGTGGTAAGATCGAGGGGAGTTTTTTGACGAAGATCTTTTTTCTGCAAAGCCATATCCATCACTTGAGCTGGAAGCTCTTCCTCGGCTACACCTGTAAAGTCGGCGGGAACGGTATTTGAAGCTTGGTTATTTGTTACTTGGTTAGAACCGGTTTGGACAGTGGTGGGAAGAGGGAGAGAGTTTGTAGTTGGTAGTTTGTAGTCCGTAGTTTTTTTTGACGAAAAGGGAATTATGATGATTAAAATTAATAGAACAATTAATGCTCCGGAAATGGCGAGATAAACTTTAATGTTTTGTGAATCCATATTTTTATTATATGATACGAATAATATAATTCATACGAATGTTACAAATATGCTAATCTTGTTTTCATTCGCAAATTCGCGTCATTAGTATTATATTTTCTATTCGTATCATTACTTCTTAACTCCAAATGCCAATCTATATAACGGGTATGGGTAACGGCTATTTTCATTATACGGAATATCAAAACGACCATAAGCTGGATCATATGCCCAGATATTTCCTTTAGCATCAATATCTGTAATCCAAAAATAGTGTCCACAGCCACCCTCACAAAAACTAGCTAATGTGAAAAACGTCCAGCCCGCAGACAAATATTTTCTCAAATCAGGGACGACCGTATCGGATTTTTCTTTATCAAAAACAATATAGTCAGTAGTTTTTAATCCTAATTTTTTTAGAATTTCGTGAGCGTCTGAATACCTTGAACCATCGCATCCTAAAAGATAACCATTTGATTTGTATAAATTTACAATAGTTTTTGGATTAAAGTTATTTCCCAAATAACTTGAGGCAATCATTGAAACTGCGGTTGGTCCACAGCCTGCTTGGCAGAGATCACAACCATCAGGAAGAGAGATATCGCCTAAATCGCCGCATTGGGGGAAATAAGAGAAATTGGAAGGTGGAGTGTTGAGGGTAGAAGATGGGTTTGGAGACGGGTTAGGAGGTTGGAGGGTGGAGGACCGAGATTCGGCACCTTGACCCATGTTCATGAAGATATTTAGAAAATCAATTAGAGGGTCAAATTCTGGGTCTTGTCCTGGTCTTATGAAAGTAACTTGTGTTGGATTATTAATTAATTGAGGATAGTTATTACCATTTGCCCATTGTGTAAATTTTTCTTCAGCTTGAAGAGTTTTTTTCTCAACAACAATTTTATTTATATTTGCATTAAATTGCATTTTAAAATCAGGAGTTTCGATTGGGGAAATATTTGATAAATTTGATTGATTTGACTCATTAGACTGATTGGATAAGTTTGGTAAATTGGATTCATTTGACAAATTGGACTCATTGGAAGAGCCAGATAGAGGAACACTGGTTGGAAAAGGAGAATTTTTTTGGGTAGTTGGAGAAGTTTTTTTTTGGAGTGAAAGAAGCATAGAGGTAATCACGAGAATAATGAGAAAGGCTCCGGCGATGACTAAATATATTTTTTTCATTTAAAACATTTGACAATTAGTGCGATTTTCTTGATAATGAAAATATGGCTGACTATTTTGATTTTATTAAAAAACCGACCAACAATGCAACAGCAAATCCTCCAACGGATAAATCTCAAGATCCAAATTCCAAGATACAAACAAATTCCAATAACCAATTACCAAATAATCAAACTGCAAATCCAGTTGTTCCACCGAATCCTGTTCCTCCTTCAAAAGTCATTCCTCCTATCCAAGTAACTAAACCTCCAACTAACCCCTCAGCTACTAACAATCTTGATCTCATGACTCATCTAACTCAACGTTCCAATAAAGTGATGATGGCGGCACAAATGAAAGCCAAGGAATTAAAATCTGATTTGGTCGATAGTGAACATCTGCTTTATGCACTGACGACCGATAGCGAAATTTATAACCTGCTTGTTGAAGTAAAAGTTACACCACAACTAGTCATTGATGAGCTGACAAAAATTTATAAAAGAGGTACGGTTGATCGAGTTCCCCAATTTTCCCCAAGAATGAAGAAAATTTTAAACGATGCACTCGTCGTTGCTCGAAAACTAGGATTTGAATTTATTGCTCCAGAGCATTTGTTGCTTGCATTATTTGAAGAAGGTGAAGGAGTGGGTACCCGAGTTTTAGTAAAATTAGGATTGAATAAAGAGACTTTAAATAAGGTAGTTGTTGGGAAAAAAGAAGGTTTATCTGAAGAAGAAAAAAAAGCAGAGAATAAAAAAAAGGCACTGGAACAATATACGATTGATTTGACTGCTAAAGCCTCTCAGGGTTTACTTGATCCGGTTGTTGAAAGATCGACTGTCATTGAACGAGCAATTCATATTTTGTCTCGACGAAGCAAAAATAATCCAGCACTTGTTGGAGAAGCAGGAGTTGGAAAGACGGCAATCGTTGAAGGACTAGCTGAAAAGATTGTTGCCAAGGAAGTACCGGAGCCACTTCTAAACAAAAGAATTTTACAATTAGATTTAATGAGTATACTCGCTGGAGCTTCTCACCGCGGTGAATTTGAAGAGAGAATGAAAGATTTAATTGAAGAAGTAAAAGCCTCACAAGGTCAGATTATTTTATTTATCGACGAAATGCATAATATCGTCGGAGCTGGATCATCGGGTGAAGGTTCACTTGATGCTTCAAATTTCCTAAAACCGGCATTAGCCAGGGGAGAAATTCAGCTAATTGGTGCTACAACACTTACAGAATATAGAAAATACGTGGAAAAAGATCCAGCTTTAGAGCGAAGATTTCAACCAGTCTTAGTTCCTGAGCCAACTGAAGAGCAGGGAATTAAAATGCTCAAATCAATCAAGGATAAATATGAAGCTTTTCATAGAGTTAAGATTCCAGATGACGCGATTGAGGCGGCTGTAATTTTATCAAAACGATATGTAGGCGATAGATTCTTACCTGATAAGGCCGTTGATCTGATTGATGAGGCAGCAGCCGCAGTTCGATTACCATTAATCTCATTGCCAGAAGAGATAAAATCACTCGAAACAAGAATTGCCCAGTTAAATCAAGAATTAAAAGAAACTGAAAAAAAAGCTGATAAAGTTAAGGTAAGAATTTTGCGATCAAAGATTGATGAGATAAGCTCTGGTCTTAAAGAAAAGAAAGATGAATTTAATCTTAAAAAAGGTCAATCGACTGGAGCAGTATCGGTTGAGATCATAAAAGACATAATCGCCCGCTGGACAGGAATTCCTGTTGCCAAAATTTCATCTTCAGAAACTGAAAAATTAACTCATCTGGAGGACATTCTTCATAAGAGGTTAATTGGGCAAGAAGGGGCGGTCGGATCTGTCTCTCAGGCAGTACGTCGTGGACGAGCCGGACTCAAATCAGCCGTTCGACCAATTGGTAGTTTTATATTCTTGGGACCAACAGGTGTTGGAAAAACAGAATTGGCTAAGTCACTTGCTGATATTTTATTTGGAAGCGAAGATCTAATGATTCGTTTTGACATGACCGAGTACATGGAAAAGCATGAAGTGTCCAAACTACTTGGAGCCCCTCCGGGATATGTGGGGTATGAAGAAGGTGGAAAATTAACTGAGGCAGTCCGTAGAAAACCATATAGTGTTGTTCTTTTTGATGAAGTTGAAAAAGCTCATCCTGATATTTTTAATATTTTACTTCAGATACTTGACGATGGACGACTTACTGATAATAAGGGTCACGTAGTTTCTTTCAAAAATACAGTTGTGATCTGTACCTCCAATCTTGGCACAAAATTGATTCAGGACGAAATGTTGAAGAAATCAAAAACTAAGAATAATAAAGATAAGGCTAATTTTAGCGATATAAAAGCAAAAGTCATGGTTGAGTTAACCAAGTTTTTTAAACCGGAACTTATTAACCGTTTTGATGAAGTGATTGTCTTTGAACCACTTAAATTTCAGGATATGACTCAGATAGTTAAACTTCAGATGAAGGCAGTTGTCAAACTCATTGAAGATCAAGACATGGGTTTTGCCTACACCGATGAAGTAATAAATGAGGTTGTTAAAGCTGGTTTTGATCCAATTTATGGAGCAAGACCATTGAGGCGGGCAATCCAGCGACTGATTGAAAATCCGATTTCGAATTTAATCATTGATGGAAAAGCTAAGGCAGGCGATTTAATTAGGGTTAGAATTGATCGAGATGAGATGATCTTTGAAATTGAAAAAACTGTTTATCAACCTGTAAATACTAAGAAATATCACTGTCAGGTCTGTGGATGGGATTTTGAAAATGAAATTATCCAAAATGCAACGATTATCTGTCCAAAATGTATGAAGCATGACGTTAAAGTTGTTGAAAAACCAAAAGCGGAAGAATTAAAAGTCCCAGAGACGCCAGTTAAACAGACAGATAGTAGAGACGTGATTAATCACGTCTCTACAAAAATATGAAAATCATATTGGCACAATCATTAAATTTAGGGTCACAAACAATCGAGGGTCCGCTTGACAAGAGTGTTGATTCGCTGGGGAAAATAATCACTAAGGGTCTAAACTTCATAATGCCCATGGCAAGCATTGTCCTTCTTTTTGTGTTAATTTCTGGAGGATATGATTATATGATGTCACAGGGTAATGCCGATAAAATCAAATCGGGTCAAGCAAAAATTACTTCGGGAATCATTGGTTTTATTTTATTAATCTTGTCGTTTTTAATTACCAGAATAATTGCCTCCATCTTTGGACTTGGTGGTGGAATTTTTTAACGAAATAAACTACAATGTACCTATGGAACCACCTATCATTATTTCCGTTGGCGGCAGTTTAATCGTCCCAAATGGCGGAATTAATACTGATTTTTTAATTAAACTAAATAAATTAATTCGTGAAGAAGTGGTAAAGGGCAAAAGATTCATGTTGATTGCAGGTGGAGGAAAGCTTGCTCGCCAATATCAGGAGGCAGGGTCGGCAGTGATTGGAAAATTAACCAAAGAAGATCTTGATTGGTTAGGAGTTCATTCAACTCACTTAAATGGACAATTATTGAGAACGATATTTCAAGATATTGCCAATCCTCGCGTCATTCAACATTATGACCGAAAATTAGAAAATTGGACAGAATCACTTGCAATTGGAGCCGGATGGATGCCAGGTTGGTCGACTGACTACGACGCGATTATTTTGGCTCGTGACCATGGAGCAAAATTAATTATAAATATGTCTAATATTGATTATGTTTTTGACCGAGATCCTGGAAAATTTTCTGATGCTAAGCCATTAAAAAAAATTACATGGGATGAAATGAAAGAGCTAGTTGGAGATAAATGGTTGCCAGGACATAATTCTCCATTTGATCCAATTGCAACAAAACTTGCAAGCACTCTTAATCTAACGGTCGTGATTGCAAATGGAAATAATATAGACAACATAAAAAAAATTATTAATGGAGAAGAATTTATAGGAACTGTCATAAGCTCATGATTCTTAAATCAATTTCTTATCACAACTTTCGTAATTTTATTGATGAGAAATTTCAAATTCATCCACAACTTACTGCCATATTAGGGGATAATGCACGAGGTAAGACTAATTTACTTGAGGGAATATATTTTATACTTCGAGGCGAAGGTTTTCGTGAAAGCCGTGAGGAACAACTGATAAAATTTACAGAAAAAAATTCTTACGTTGATGCAAAACTTCAAGAGAGAAAAACAAAGGATGTGAGTAATCTAAGAATTGACTTAACGCTTAATGATTTTGGAATAAGTAAAACTTATTTTTTAGAAAAGACAAAAAAAGGTCGCCATTCATATTTAAAAAATTTGATACCGGTTGTTCTATTTTCACCGGAGCAGATTGAAATTATTGATCGAACAATGTCCATCCGCCGCGAATATTTTGACAAATTTTTGAGCAGCATTGATCCAGAATATAAAAAAAAATTAACTAATTATAATCAGGCTTTCCGACGAAGAAATAAGATTTTAGAGATAGGATTTGAGAGTGAAAATCTCGATGCACAACTTGATTATTGGAATAAACTTTTGATTGATAATGGTACTTATTTAATCATTAAAAGGAGAAAATATATTAATTATTTAAATTCTAATAAAACAATAGATTCAAAAGAATTTTCAATTGAGTATATTGAAAATAAAATTAGTCGGGAAAGATTTTCGGAAATCTTGAAAAAAGAATTATTAGTTAAGAGAACTTTGATTGGTCCTCATCGAGATGAATATAATATATTTATGATAGAAAAAAAAATACAGAAAAAAGATATTCATCTTTATGGTTCCCGTAGCGAACAGAGATTAGGACTTTTTTGGTTAAAGATCAATGAACTTAAATATTTGGAAGAATATTATCGAAAAAAACCAATTCTACTTCTTGATGATATTTTTTCAGAGCTCGATCACAAAAATCAAAAATTAATATTCAACTTGATTGGTAATTATCAGACCGTGGTCACTTCAACAGAAAAGGAGTTGACAAAACTAATTAATCTTACGAATGACTCCTCGTACGATACCATAAATTTGTAAATCGTTAATTGGATAAAAAGGAGGATACTTTGGATTAGCAGCTTCTAGATAATTGATATGCTTTTTTCGATCTGTTTTTAATATTTTCAAAGTCCATTCGTTATCGATTTGTGCAAGAACGATTGTGCCGATGTTGGCATTTTTATTTCTTTCAATAATTACGATATCTCCTTCAAATATTCCGACGCCAGTCATCGAATCTCCTGAAACTTTAAGAAGAAAAGAGGTTTGGGGGTTTTCGATCAGATAATCGTCAATCGTCAGATAATCTTTATTTTCTTCGGCGAGAATCGGAAAGCCTGCTTTAATAACTCCAAGCAAAGGAAGAGCAAAAAACTTTTTTGTTGGGGATAATTTTTTACTGTCTTTTTCAATAAATCCAAGCTCAATCAGCTTATTAATTATTTTAAAAACAGCGTTTTTTGAAGAGATATTAAAAAGCTTCAACATCTCGGAGTAAGAAGGAAGTCTTCTATTTTTTCTAAAAAATTTTTTAATCACTGACAATCTGTCTTCGATCATAGAAAACCATTATAGTGAACAGTTGTTCACAAATGCAAGGGGAGATTATTATGAGTTGAAAAATATCTTATTCACGATCGTGAAGGAGATAAAAAATAGAATTTGTTATACTCAAATTATGTTTCTAAAATTTAATAAAGAGAAACTTAAACTTTTAGATTTTCTTATAAATCTTCTTAAAAAATTAGCACTTATTCTTTTTATTCCCTCGATTTTACTTAATGTTTTTTTGGGTTATAAAACTTTAAATCAAAGACAAGCTAATTTGGTTAAAGTAATTGGGGTGATTGATGGGGATACTTTAGTTCTTGAAAATAAAACGCGACTGAGACTTCGCCATATCGATGCTCCAGAGTTAGCTAACTGTGGAGGTGAGGAGGCAAAGCAGTTTGTCTCGGCTCTTATAAACGGAAAATCAATCGCGATTGAGGAACAGATTCCTGATCAGATGGGGCGGGCGATGGGATTAGTTTATGTCGATAAAATATTAGTTAACGAAAAATTATTGGAATTCGGTTGGGCGAGGTATCATTCTGATAAAACTACGAAAACAGTTGAGCTTAAAAAAGTAGCTGACACTGCAAAGACAAATAAACTTGGTATCTTTAGCAAGCTTTGTTTTTCAGATACAAATTTAGAAAAACCAAATTGCATAATTAAAGGTAATCTTGAGAATAAAGATAAATCTGGTCGCAAGCTTTATTATTTACCAAACTGTGCACAATACAAATTTGTTCAGGTGGAGAAAGATCTGGGAGAGAGGTGGTTTTGCACTGAAAAAGAGGCGATTGAGGCTGGATATATCAAAGCGGGAACATGTCCTTAAATATTTTATCTTATTAACGATCGTTTATAAGATATTTGTATCAAGTGATTGATCGCGTGATTTGTAGTATAAAATACCATTGATTTTCTTCTCTCTCTCTCTCTCTTATTATTGAGGCGTGGATAATACGGCAGCGCTAGAACATGCAAAAAGAGTGGTGAATGGTGATGCCCAACCAAAAAGCATTGACATATCACATTCAAAAGCCAACATTCAACAATCTGAGGCGTTAAATTTAAAATCTGCAGAAAGTGATTTAAAATCTCAAATTAAAAATGCAAAAGATATACGAGTAACTCGCGACTTTTTAATTGATAATAATCCAACAGCTTCAATGGCAGGAAGGCGTGTTGATTTTGGAAAACCAGGGGAAGGAGAAGGTCTGGCTTGGGGAGTTGAGGTTGATATAGACTTATCTGATAATTTAGTTAGGGCTAGATTTCAAGAACAGTCATTCAAAATACCAAAGCATATCAAAAAAATAAAATATCTTGAATTAGCTCCTCAAGAAGCTTTGCCTCCAGATCAGCGTACAATAAGATCAAATATAAAACCACATTCCATTCGTGGTGGTTCATCTCTCATCTCCGTCGCAACTCCTGCCCTCCCAGGTAATCCAACGTTAGAGAAAATTCGTAGTGGTTTTAATTTGCTCAGACCAAAAGATGGGGAGAGGTTTAAGTCATTAAATGCAATGATAACTTGGACTTTTGGGTCGGCGGGCAAAGGTGAAAAAAAATTTAATGAAGTCTTGGAAGAATCTAAAGGAGATACTTTAGTTATTGTTCATGGACATTCAGGCGATTTAAGCGGTATGGGAGAGCAATATCAGGACGAGACAAAAGACGATTCAGGAAATATTATACAACGCAAAAATAATTTCGTTCCGACTAGTGAAATTTTGAATAGATACAATGATCCAAATAAATTTGCAGCTTTAGTTTTGCATGGTTGTAATACTGACAGAGGAACTGTGGAGGCAAAAAATGTACCAGTTTTTTATCCAACGAGTGCTGTAAAAGGTGTCTCAAACCCTGGTTTTCCGTGGAGTCCTTCCGGCGGCGTTTCTCTTCCAAAATGAAATTACTTTTTTTATGAGCAATTATCTTATTAACGATCGTTAAGTAGATAATAAGATCACATTATTAATCATGCGGTTAATCACTTGACAAATATTTTGTTCTACTATATCATCATCACATGAATACTATTATTCCCATATCTGATTTAAGAAGAAAGTTTGGAGAGATTGAAGCACTGCTTCCTTATGTTGAGAATTTTACCATAACAAAAAAAGGGAGACCTTTTGCGACGCTTACTGCTACCAACGACGTAAAAAAATTAATTATTAAAAAATATGCAGGAGCTTTTAGAAATACAGATTTAGATAAAGATTCTATATGGAGTGAAGTTCTTAAAAAGAAATCGAGAAAAAAATCAATCAAAATATGAAAACATATTTTTTGGACACTTCTGTAATTATTGATTATCTACGAGGAAAAGAAGAGGTTGTTGGTTTAATAAATAGCCTTAATGGAAAATTGACATCAAGCTATATCTGTCTTTCTGAGCTTTATGAAGGTATTTATAGATCAAAAAATAAAAATGCAGAATCAACAGTGCTTGAATTTTTTTCAGGTCTGAGCAAAACTTATGGACTGAATCAAAAAATAGATAAGGAATTTGGAAATTTGAGAAAAAATCTAAAACAAAAAGGAGAAATTATTGAGGATCTTGATATATTTATCGCCGCTACTTGCTTAATCTACAATTTAAGTTTAGTAACAATAAATAAAAAACACTTTTTAAGAATAAAAGGATTGGATGTTGTCTAACTTAATACCACTCTTCATGAAGGGTTATTTTTCCGGAGTCTGAATAAATTGTCAGATATTGAGCGAAACCGTAAAGAATCGCCCCGCAACAGGCGAATCTATTTTCATTGTCAACTTCTGCCCAGTGATTATGACCGATGATGATAAATTCGTTATCTTTAATAGTTTTGACAGCTTTTTGTTTTGAAGGACCGTTCCTATATGAAAATCTAGATTTTAAATAATTTCTTCCAAAAATATCAACCATTATTTGTCTGAAAATGTGGGCAATTTTAACTGCAAAAGAAATGAAAGGCTTAAATACTTTAGGGATAAATAGATCACCTGTTTTTCGAAATTCTGAGCCGTGGGTGAAAACTAGATGATAGATGCTAGATGATAGATGATAGGAAGAAGTTTGGGTGTCGGAAAATAAATTAAATCTGTTATCTGAGATTTTTTCCTGGTCGTGGTTGCCAAAGATGTAAATGGCGCGTTTGTTTTTAAGTAAAGGAAAAAGTTGGCTCCACGGTGAGTCAATAAAGTCCTCAAAACTAATCATATAATCATCAAAGAAATCCCCATTGATAATTACTTGGTCTGATTCACTGATTATTTTTTTGAGGAAGTTGAATTTCTTTTGGTCGAATGGTAGGTATAGATGAGTGTCAGAAAAAACCAGTATATTCATAACTCAATTATAAGGGATATTTAGTCTGGATTCCCGCCTTCGCGGGAATGACAAAAGAGAAGAATTATTTTTTCAACATGAGGGCAATGACATTCTTTGGCACTTCTTCGTAGTGAGATGGCTCCATGTAAAAGACTCCTCGACCTTCGGTGAGGGACCTGATGATGGTTGCATAACCTGAAAGCTCAGACAATGGGACGTGACTTTTGATGACAACGGCTCGTGATCTTTTTTCAGTTCCAAGTATTTTTCCGCGCTTAGAAGAAATATCTCCGATAGCAACTCCCATGAAATTTTCTGGAATTGTCACTTCCAACTTCATGATTGGTTCAACTAAGGTTGGTCCTGCTTGTTTGACTGCGTCATGGAGAGCCATAGACCCTGCAATCTTAAAGGCAATATCAGATGAGTCAACATCGTGATAACTTCCATCAACTAAAGTAACCTGCAAATCGGTGATAGGATATCCAAGTAAAACTCCTTTTTCAGTTGCCTCCATGACTCCCTTTTCGACAGATGGAATAAACTCTGAAGGAATTGATCCACCTTTAATTTTATTGACAAATTTAATTCCTTCACCTCTCCCAAGTGGCTCAACATTGATGACACAGTGACCGTATTGTCCGTGTCCACCGGTTTGTTTAATATATTTAACCTCAACATCGTTGGCTGGTTTAGTGATGGTTTCTTTGTAGGCAACTTGAGGTTTACCGACTGTGACATTCATACCCATCTCACGCTTCATGCGGTCAACTAAAATCTCCAAATGAAGCTCTCCCATTCCAGACATGATTGTTTGATTAGTTTCATGATTGACTTTGACTCGAAATGTTGGGTCTTCTTCGGCGAGTCGCTGAAGAGCATATGATAATTTTTCTTGATCGGCTTTTGTCGTCGGTTCAATTGCCAAGGAAATTACTGGCTCTGGAAAATTGATCTGCTCTAAAATAATCGGATGATCTTGATCAGATAGAGTATCTCCAGTTTTACTATCTTTAGGTCCGATGACGGCAATGATCTCTCCAGCATAAGCCTTGTCTATTTCTTCTCTGGAATTTGCATGCATAAGAAGAATTCGACTGACTCTTTCTTGTTTATTTCGATTGACGTTATAAACATAAGAGCCTGATTCCAATACTCCCGAATAAATTCTTACATAGGTCAATTTTCCAACATGTGGATCAAGTTGAATCTTAAAAGCTAGTCCTGTAAAAGTCTCTTGTTGATTAAGTTTTCTTTTCTCCTCAAGTTTTGTATGAGGATTAATCCCTGCAATTTCCTTTAGATCAAGAGGGGATGGAAGGAAATCAACGATTGCATCAAGTACCGGTTGGACTGCCTTATTTCGAAGAGATGTTCCACAATAAACTGGAACAATTTTATAGGCGATTGTTGCTTTTCGGAGAGTTGCCTTAAGCTCTTCAACTGTAATTTCTTCTCCATTCAAATATTTATTTAACATTTGATCATCATTTTCAGCAATTTGTTCAACCATCTTAGATCTATATTTGGCAACTTTTTCCTTTAAGTCTGCAGGAATTTCGTCAGTGACTGTATATTTGATTCCTTGAGGATCTTGATCCCAAATTTTAGCTTTCAAAGTAAGTAAATCAATGACTCCTTTAAATTCTGATTCTTTTCCAATTGGAACAGTCATTATGATTGGGTTAGCTCCTAATCTTTCTTTGATTTCCTCAACGGTCGCTTCAAAATCAGCTCCCAATTTATCCATCTTATTGATAAAACAAATACGTGGAACTTTATATTTATCAGCTTGACGCCAAACGGTTTCTGACTGACTTTGGACTCCTTCTTCAGCATCAAAAACGACAACTCCACCATCGAGTACTCTTAAAGATCTTTCAACTTCTGCGGTAAAGTCTACGTGTCCTGGAGTATCGATAATATTGATTCTCGTTCCATTCCAGAAAGTAGTTGTTGCAGCCGATACGATCGTAATTCCTCTTTCTCTCTCCTGAGGCATCCAGTCTAGTTGAGTATCACCGTCATCAATATCTCCAATTTTATAAGTTTTTCCGGTATAAAAAAGAAATCTTTCGGAAGTTGTTGTCTTTCCTGAGTCAATATGGGCGATAACGCCAATATTGCGAATTTTATCTAGGGGAACATTTCGATTTTTTGTGACGACTGGTTGTTGAGCCATATTACCATTTTAAATGTGAGAATGCTTTATTGGCATCTGCTAATTTTTCAGTTTGAGCTTTTTTGGCAACAGCTGCTCCTTGATTTTTTGAAGCTTCGACAATTTCGGCTACCAATTTTTGATCAAAAGTATGAAATTCTTTATTAGTTCGAGCACGGGCTGCATCGATTATCCAGTTGAGAGCTAGTTTTAATTTTCGCTCTCTTCGAACCTCAGTTGGAACTAAGTATGAAGCACCACCCAAGCGTCGAGGTTTAACTTCGTGGATAGGGGAGACGTTTTCAATTGCCAAATGTAATAATTTTAATGGATCATCTGATTGTTTTTTTAAATCATCGATCATCTTATAAATAAGTCCTTCAGCAACAGATTTTTTACCATTAATCATTATATAGTTGATTAATTTAGCAATTTCTAAACTGTTGAACTGTTTATCTTTTTTGAAAACTCTTTTTTTATAACTGTGTCTTGGCATATTTTTATTTAAGATTTAATTCTTGGTTTTTTGGTTCCGTATTTTGATCTTGAACTGGTGCGTTTTTCGACTCCAGCTGCGTCAAACTTACCGCGAACAATATGATATTTAACTCCTGGCAAATCTTTCACTCTTCCGCCTTTTACTAAGACGATTGAATGTTCGGCTAAGTTGTGTCCAACTCCTTGAATGTAGGCAGTCACTTCCATCTTATTTGAAAGCCTGACTCTGGCTACTTTTCGAAGAGCTGAATTTGGTTTTTTTGGTGTCATGGTTTTAACCACGGTACACACGCCTCTTTTTAGTGGATTATTAGTCTCATTATATCTTCTTTTTAATGAATTAAAACTCATTTTCAAGGCAATACTCTTTGATTTTTTAATCCTGTTTTTTCTCTTCCTTTTTATCAGTTGGTTGATTGTTGGCATATTGATTTGCAAACTTACCGTAATATTTAGTAATTAATTCAGATGTGACTGGAATTAAACGTCCAATTATAACATTTTCTTTTAAGCCCAGCAAGTAATCTGTCTGACCTTTGATAGCGGCACTTGATAGAACAGTGGTCGTCTGTTCAAATGATGCGGCTGACAACCAAGAGTCGGTGTGGATGGCGGCTCGGGTAATTCCAAGAATTGAAACTTTGCCCGATGCTGGTCTCTCACCCTTAGATAACACTCTTTTATTTTCTTCTCCAAATCTGATTTTTGAAACAACTTCATCTTTGATGAGAGACGTATCACCTTCTTCTTCAATAATAACCTTGTCACTCATTTTTCGAATGATTACCTCAAAATGTTTATCATGAATTGGAATACCTTGAGATTCATATACTCCCTGAATTTCATCTAATAAATAAATTTGGGCAGCCCGAAGTCCCTTGATAGCTAAGACATCATCAATATCAAGATATCCTTCAGAAAGGGCAGTCCCTACACTAATCAAATCACCATCTTTTACCTTTAGTTTTTGAGCTTTTGGAATTGTAAATTTTTGCTCTTGAATGGTTGAATCCTTACTTAGGGCAGAAATTGTAATATCATAAATCTCTTTTTCTGTGTCTTCGACAACAGATAATTTACCTGCAATTTCGGCAATTGGGGAGACAATCTTTGGTGTTCTTGTTTCAAATAATTCTTCGACACGTGGCAATCCTTGAGTCACGTCGGAAATTACAATTCCTCCAAAGTGGCGGACACGCATTGTAAGCTGAGTTCCTGGTTCTCCAATTGATTGAGCTGCCATGACTCCGACTGGAACACCGATCTCAACAATTTTATTTGTCGACATATCAGTTCCGTAACATTTCTGACAGACCCCGTAAGGTGATGCACAGTATAGAGGTGATCTAACTGTGATTTTGGTAATATTATTTTTTTCGATTAATTCGATTGCCTCGTTATCGATTAATTGATTGGCTTTAATCAAAACTTCTCCTTTTTCATTACTTAAATCATTTAGAATAAATCTATTTTTAATTCTTTCTTTGAATTTTTCGCCTCGTGACATTGTGGTTGATATTGTTAAACCTTCGGTTACTTTACAGTCTTCTTCTCGGACAATCATATCGTGTGAAGTATCAACTAATCGGCGGGTCAAATATCCGGCATCAGCTGTTTTTAGAGCTGAGTCGGTCAAACCTTTTCTGGCGCCTCTTGCAGAAATTACATATTCAAAAATAGATAGACCTTGGCGATAGTTTGATTTGGTTGGGACTTCAATGATTTTACCCATTGGATCAACAACAAGCCCTTTCATAGCTGCCAATTGTTTCAATTGTTCTTTAGAAGCTCTAGCTCCTCCTGATTTAATGATTATTTTTACTGGATTTTCTTCATCAAGTGCGGTCCATGTTTTATCTGCTAATTTTTCAGTGACTTCAATCCAAAGTTTATTAGAATATCTTCTTTTTTCTTCTGTCGTGAGTAATCCCTGTTCAAAATTTTTTGTTATTTTTTCAATCTCTGTTTCCGCTTCATTAATAATCTTTGTTTTTTCAGGAATTATTTGACAGTCGAAAATCGATAATGACAATCCACCGGCAATAGTTGACGCCCAGAAACCAATATCTTTCAACTTGTCAATCAAATCTCCAACTTTTTCATTTTCAAATATTTTCATGGCAGCAACAACGATATTTTTCAAATCTGATGCTTTAACTTCGGCATTCACAAATCTGAGTTCTGGAGGCAAGGCTTGATTAAATATGATTCGTCCAACAGTTGTTTTTATTATTTTTCCATTGATTCCTACATTTATTGGTTGTCGAAGACCAATTTTTCCGATTGCCTGAAATCTCATCGCTTCGTTTTCAGTTGCAAAGAATTTGATATCTTCGTCCTTTTCAATATCTAAATGACTATCGATAGTTGTTAAGTAATAACAACCGAGAGCCATTTCTTTGTTTGGAAGAACGATAGGTGAGCCATCTGATGGTTTGAGCAAGTTGTGATAAGGAAACATTCTTGATTTAACTTCCTCGATCGCCATGTTAGATAATGGCAAAAATACTCCCATAGCATCTCCATCGAAATCGGCGTTGTATCCTGAACATACAGCAGGATGAAGTTTGATGGCATTGTCATCGGTGAGCATTGGATAAAATCCCAAGATTGATAGTTTGTGTAATGTTGGGGCACGGTTCAAAAGAACTGGATGATTTTTTGTGATTTGCTCCAGTATATCATAAACAACAGGATCTCTTTTTTCTAAGAATAATTTTGCACTTTTAATATTTGGAGCAAGACCTCGAATAATAATTTCATGCAATAAATATGGTTTGAATAATTCCAAAGCCATTTCGCGTGGAAGACCACATTGATTTAATTTGAGTTCTGGTCCAACAACGATGGTGCTACGCCCAGAATAATCAACTCTCTTTCCTAGTAAATTTTGTCTAAATCGTCCTTGTTTTCCTCTTAAAATATCGGACAATGATTTTTGTACTTTAGTATTTGCTCCAGCCCCTCGACTTTTCCCTCTGGATTTTTGCAAATCAATGAGCGAATCAACAGCTTCCTGTAACATTCTTTTTTCGTTTCTAAGAATTATTTCAGGTGCTCCAAGATCAATTAATTGTTTCAAACGATTATTTCGATTAATTACTCTTCGGTAAAAATCATTCAAATCTGATGTTGCAAATTTTCCTCCAGGCAGCTGGACAACAGGTCGAAGATCTGGTGGGATAACTGGCAGGACTGTCAGCACAATCCACTTAGGATCAATTTTTGCTTTTATAAAAGCTTCAAGGACTCGGGCTTTTTTGAGAAGTTTATTTCTCTTTTCACCTTTTGTTTCACTTAATAATTCTAGAGTATGAGTATACTGCTTGGTAAGATTGTAATTTGACAAAATTTCATATAAAACCTCAGAACCCATGCCAACACTCAAAAAGCTATCAATATTATTTTCTTTAAAGAACAAGTAATCATCTTCTTCTATAACATCAGTTGCTCTAATTGATCGGGCAATCTTTGCGACCCTTTCAAAATATGCTGATTTTTTGGTCTTTGTATCAACTTGTTCATTAGATAACAATTTTAATTGTTCTCGTTTCTTAAATTCTACTTCTTGTTTTGCAATTTCCCATTGTTCTTTATTGGCAATTTTTTTCTCAAGTTGAGCGTATTGTTTTTCAAAATTTGTATTAATTTCTTCTTCTTTAACAACAAAATCATCTTCAATTTTTTTCAATTCGGCTTTTTGTAATTCATCAATAACCTTAAGTGTCTTTTTTTGATTTTCTTTATCAACTTCTTTAACTAAATAAAGAGCATAATAGATAACTCTTTCTAGAGCTTGTGGAGGGACATCTAAAATAACACTTAAAGTGGAAGATGTTCCTTTAAAATACCAAATGTGGGCGATAGGAGAGGCAAGTTTGATATGACCCATTCTTTCGCGACGTACCGCTGATGTTGTGATTTCGACTCCACAGCGATCGCAAACGATTCCCTTGTAACGCATTCTTTTATATTTTCCACAGTAACATTCATAATCTTTAGTAGGTCCAAAGATTCTTTCATCAAAAAGTCCATCCTTTTCAGCGCGAAATGTGCGATAATTGATTGTCTCTGGTTTAACAACTTCTCCATGAGACCATTTGATAATAGTTTCAGGTGAGGCAAAAGTAATTCTTAGTCCTGAAAAATCAACTGTGTTAATATCTTCCATATCTTATTTACTGTAATCAATTGATAATCCTAATGCGTTTAATTCTTTAACCAATACGTGGAATGATTCAGGAACTGATGATTGTGGAATGTCGATACCTTTGATAATTGATTCAAAAGCTTTTGTTCGTCCACGGACATCATCACTCTTGATTGTTAATAATTCTTGCAATGTATGTGGGACTCGGTGTGATTCAAGAGCCCAGACCTCCATCTCTCCAAATCGCTGTCCTCCAAGTTGTGATTTTCCACCAAGTGGTTGCTGAGTGACTAAAGAGTAAGGTCCGACTGATCTGGCATGGAACTTATCTTCAATCATGTGAATCAACTTGATGATGTAGGTTGTTCCAACTAAAGCCTTTCTTTCATAAGGTAAACCTGTTTGACCATCATAAAGAGTGACTTTATTATCAATAGGTAATCCAGAATCTTTAAGTTCATTAGTAATAAAATCTTCTTTTATTTTTTCAAAAACTGGAACGGAAATATCAGTATGAGTATGTTTTGCAATAACCCCCATTAAATTTTCAAATAATTGACCCAAATTCATACGTGACAAAATTGAAAGAGGGGACAAGATAACGTCGACTGGTGTACCATCTTCCAAATATGGCATATCCCATGCAGGTAATATCTTTGAAATAACGCCTTTGTTTCCATGTCGTCCAGCTAGTTTATCTCCTACAGTTATTTTTCTAAGTTGAGCAGTATTAACAATGATTCTTTGCAATACACTCGGCTCAAGTTCGTTGGGATCTTTTTTACCATTGATTGTTTCGATATTGATAATTGAACCTCTTTTTCCATAAGGCATTCTGAGGGATGTGTCTTTAATATCTTTAGCTTTTTCTCCAAATATTGCCCTAAGCAATCTTTCTTCGGCTGTTAATTCTTTTTCACCTTTTGGTGCAACTTTACCGACTAATACGTCTCCACCTTTTACTTCAGTACCGATTGTAACCAAACCTTCCTTGTCAAGATTTTGAAGAATTTCTTCTCGAACATTTGGTATATCTCGAGTCAATTCTTCTGGTCCAAGTTTAGTATCAATAACATCAGCAATGAACTCTTCCATTGTAATTGAACTAAGAATATCTTCTTTAACTAATCTATCTGAGATAACAAATCCATCTTCATAACCTAAACCGTTTAGCGATGAATAGGCGACCAATAAATTTTTTCCTAATGCCAATCGACCTCTGTCGGTTGAAGGACCATCAATGATTATTTCACCTTTTTTTACTTTTTGATCTTTACTAATCTTTGGTCTTTGGTCAAACGCGACATTTTTATTTGTACGATTATATCTTTCCAATTTATATTCATAAGTTTTTCCACTTTTTCCTTTATAAACTACTTTTTGACCATCAACATATTTGACGACTCCATCCTCTGACGCTTTTATAGTTCTTCCTAGTGAAATACTTACCTTTTCTTCAAGTCCAGTTCCAACCATAGGTGCTTCAGGATTTATCAATGGTACAGCTTGACATTGCATGTGGCTTCCCATGAGAGCTCTCGACGCATCATCGTTTTGTAGGAAAGGAATAAGAGATGCTGATGCTCCAAGTACTTGACGTGGTGAAACATCAATTAGATCAATTTTTTCAACTAGAGTTTCAATCAGATCGCCATCATGACGGGCCGTAAGTATCTGATCTGTCAAATATCCTTTTTCATCTATGTTGGCATCTCCTGAGGTAATATAATATTTTTCTTCATCATCGGCTTGCAAATATATAATTTCATTCGAAATCTTTACTTTTAATTTGCCTCCAACTTTTTCTTTAATGAGTTTTTTATAAGGAGTTTCTAAAAATCCATATTTATTTATTTTGGCATAAAGAGCCATATAAGTGACGACACCAATATTTGGACCCTCAGGAGAACGGATTGGACAAATTCTTCCATATTGAGATGAAGAAATATCACGGATGGAGAAGGAGGCTCTCTCTTTTTCAATTCCACCAGGTCCACCGACTGTAATTCTTCTTAAATTATCAAGTTCTGACAATGGATTTGTTTGATCAACGATTGTTGAAAGCTGACTTGTTCTATAAAAAGAATTTATAGCAACGATTAATGGTTTTGAATTAACAACCTGTGATGGGACGACATTTAATTCTTCCCCAGATATCAAACTCATTCGTTCTTTTATTTCTCGCTCTACTCGAACCATACCAACGCGAATTCCATAAAGGCTGATTAATTCTCCAACAGTTCGAAGTCTTCGGTTACCTAAATGGTCAATATCATCAAACTCTCCCTTGTTTTGAGTCAAAAGTAGAAGATATTTAATAGAGGCAACGATATCTTCTTTAGTGAGTAATCTATTTTCTTTTTTTATTTCAATGTTAAGTCCAAGCTTTTTGTTGATTTTATATCTTCCAACATCGGCTAAAGAATACCTTTTTTGATTGAAAAGAAGATTGTTTATTGTTTCGTAAGCATTTTCCAAAATCAAAGGTTCGCCTGGTCTTATTTTTCGATAAATTTCCAACACTGCATCATCCTTGCTTTTAGTTTGATCTTTTTTGAGGGTTGGGATAAGATATTTTTCAACGAGACTTCGGTCAATATCAGAGAAGTAGTTGATAATATCTGATTCACTGTCATTTTCAAACACTTTCAAAAATACTGTTGATAAAAATTTTCTTTTTTTATTAATCTTCATTTCGATTAAACCATTTTTGTTAATCGTCATGTCAAGCCAAGCTCCAATATATGGTCTAATTTCTGCGTTGTATAAAGTTAACCCCGTTGTTTTATCAATCTCGGCAGTAAAGTAAACTCCAGGCGATCTAACAATTTGATTAATAATAGCTCTTTCAATACCATTGATGATAAAGGTTCCGCGATCGGTCATTTTTGGTAAATTAAAGAAATATATGTCTTGTTTCTTTTCAATATTAGTTTTTTTATTGACTAATCTTAATTTCAAATAAACGGGTGTATCGTAGG
Source organism: bacterium (assembly GCA_021825445.1). GTDB lineage: Bacteria > Patescibacteriota > Microgenomatia > UBA1406 > GWC2-37-13 > GWC2-37-13. Next base: position 27,384 of record JAKAHA010000005.1, read on the forward strand.
TTAATTTCTTTTTGTAGCATAGATCGATATCATATCGAGGCTCGCCAAAATAAAGGTCTTCAAAATAAATTGTAAATTTCTTCTTTGTGTAATCATCAATAGGAAAGAATTCGTTAAATATCTCTTTTAATTTAAAATCAGTAAAATCAGCCCAAGAATTTTTTTGGACCTCAATTAGATTAAAGTTTTCAAGTAGTTCGTCTTCCTTTCCGAGAAATAAACTTTTGCGAGGTAAAATATTTGATTTAATAGTTTTGTTCATCAGGTAAGTTCAATTAATATTTTATTAACAACAAAAACCCCAGTACACATGACGGGGAGTTAAAAAAACTAATATATCATACAAAACGCCATAAGTAAAGTCAATCGGTATTTATTTCTTCATTGTAAATAATGTTTATGGAATATATTGTTCAGTTATTTTAGTCACTGTTCCATTTTTTAAATCTATCCAATAAGGCAAATCTTTTGCTGCTGAGTTTGATTCAAGAATTTTTATAAAGTCACTCAAACTAACTGTTTTATTTGTCATATTGCCGTCAGCTGGATAAACTATTTGATTTATTAAAACATTTTGTTCAATGGGAAAATTTACAGTTTCATTTGAAGGGTTGTCTATTCGATAACCATTTGGTTGATTATTATCACTAATCATTTCAATTAAATCCAGAGAAATAGTGCTGCTATTAATCGATTTAATATAACTAAGTTTTTTTTCTGTAACTATTTTTGTAGAATTATCCACAAACCTAAACGTCGAGAGGATTTGGTCAATTTTTTGTAATGATCTTTTTTCAACATTCATGATCTGTACCATAGTAATGAATCTTGTATTTGTAAAAAAATAATATTTTTGTGTTTTATCTTGAATTTGAGTATTTAAAGTAAGTGTATCCATATTGCCGATTTTAATAATATTTCTATCAATAATTTTTTCATTTGAATTAAAAATCGAAGAACATGAATTTTCAAAGCAAGATTTGACCTTATATGAGTCAATTAATTTTAGACCATCCTTATTTTCTGTAGAAATAAAATATAATACTTTATTATCATTTTCATTGACCAAAGCAATATTAACTCCATAATCTGCCCCAACTTGTACTATTTTCCAGTTAGGAGGGTAGGAAACATAATATTTTATTAACTCATTTTTATAAGTCTTCCACGATGTCGTTTCGTCAGCTGGGGTGGTGGATAACGGTTTAATAACAGTAGTAGTCGGGATAATCTGTTGACTAATAATTTGGTTCTGAAGTTTTTGATTTTGGAAAATTAAATAGCCAATTAATCCTAATGTAATTATTGCCAATATGGGGAAAATAACTATTTTTAAATAGTTTGGTTTTGGTTGAAAGTAGGGAATTTGAATAGGAGTTTGAAGAGGTTGTTGGGGTGGGGTTTGGGTTGTGTCCATAAAACAATAGTAGCAGAAGTTTATGACTTAAAGAAAGTTTTTTTGGAGTGATGAGGATGATAAATTCGGTTTTTCATTTTTTCAAGAAGCGTAGTCAAATTAACCTTCTTCTTCACTATTTTATCCTTCTTGATTTCTGGATGTTTAATAACAAACTTAGTTTCTTTTCCATGATCTTTTTTTAATTGTTTTAAAAGTGAGATTAATTGGACGCTGACTATTATTAAAAGAACAGTGGTAATAGTGACGGCAGTTGAAAGTAGTAATTGTGTCGTATCCATATTTAAAGCTGTCCTAATCGGACTTTTTCAGCAACAAGATTATTGGCTCGAAGAAGCTCATCATGAGAAGTTCCGGCGTCAATCCACCAATCAAGAAGATCACATGTCAAAGTGCCCTCTTTCAAATAAAAATTATTAAGGTCGGTTACCTCCATTTCGCCCCTTGCAGATGGTGACTGTTTTTTTATAAAATCAAAAACTCTTTTATCATAAACATAGATACCAGTTTGGGCTATATTTGATTTTGGTTTTTCCGGTTTTTCAACAATTGAAATAACTTTTCCAGCCGAATCGATTTCTATAACTCCATAATGTTTTGATTCCATTTCTGGCATTTTTATTCCAAAAACCACCGCTCCTTTTTCTTGTTTTTTAAATTTTTCTATAGTCGGTTTTAAATCATAATTAAATATATTATCTCCCAAAACTACGGCGATCTGATCGCCTTTGGCAAATTCTTCAGCCTGTCCAATCGCATGGGCAATTCCTCCTTTTGGATTTTCTTGAACTGAATAATATAATTTGACACCAAATTGATCCCCGCCTTTAAGTAAATTTGCAAATTGACCTGCATGATCAGGAGAGCTTGAGATAAGGATTTCTTTTATACCAGCTCTAACGAGTGATTCCAATGGATAGTAAATCATCGGCTTATTATAAATAGGCAAAAGATGTTTATTGGTTACCCAAGTTAGCGGGCGAAGTCGAGTAGCGAGACCTCCTGCAAGAATTAATCCTTTCATAAATTTTTCTTATGGCAAAATAATAATTTTCAATAAAAAAATTACTATAAAAGCTATAAGGATATATTCTACCACAGTTTTCAAATGGAGGGTTCCACTTATTATGTGGTGGTAAATACCCCAAACGATGTAAAACAAAGCAAATGAAACTAGAACAAAAAATTCAATTTCTTTTTGTCCGCGAAAAATATTGAAAAGAATTAAAAAAAATATTCCCGCTGTAAAAAGCAACAAATAGTCCAAGAAATGGTTCTTAAGTTCTTTTTCTAAATTTTTATAAAGATGTTTTGTCATGGTTTATATTATTGTACCGATTGTCGACATAAATAAACCAATCAGTACAAAAATTATAAATAATAAATGAGCAGTGTTTTTTCCTCCAATTCTTATAATGTTAAATTTGGATGCAAAATAAAAATCAAGTACCAATGCCAACATAAGAAACATCATGAAAATAATATTGAGGTTAAAGGTGAAGTGAAAAGCGTTGAACTTTGGTTGAATGGCTTTTTGAGTAACAATTTGCTCAGTATTTTTTGGTACGACTTCACTTGCCTGGACTGCCGGAGGAGTAAATGGATTACTACTTGCCATTGGTTTTCCAAATTCTTGGACAACTAAAGTAGTTTGTTCACCATTTAAAGTTCCGTTGACGATTGCATAACCAACTTCTGTATATTCTCGCTTCAATAAATTATCTCTATGAGTGGTCGAATTCATCCAAGCATCAACAACGCCATTGCTAAATAAAAAATTTTTTGCTAAATTTTCTCCGGCATACTCATATTTATAACCAGCTCCCAATATAAAATCCCAAGGGGTTTTTCCATCGGGAGAGTAGTGCGACCAATAATTTTCTTGAAACATATTTTCAGCTTTTTTTTGAGCGGCTAATGCTAAAGAAGAATTTAGAGATAATGGTGGTAAACCGTTTTTTTGTCTTTGTTCATTTGTTAGTTGATAAAGTTTTTCCACACTAATGTCTGTTGCAAATCCCAGTACGTCATGTAGGTTCCCCTGTTTAAAAACCATCATCATTAAAAAGGCGATTACAAGGTAGATCGTTAAAAAATCGGTGTGTAAACTTTTGGCTCGAAAGTTATTTTCTTCATGTGGAACAAAAAGACGATGAATAAAAGTTTTTATTTTTTCCATATGATAATTTCATTCTAAATAATATTGAGCCGATAGTCAAAAGGGAATACGAAGAAGAAAGAATTGTCAAAAGATTGATTAACGAAGAATCATTATGATTAATTTTCGTTGAAACGCCAAGAATGTTTAAAGATGTTAAGCCCGCCTCTGTACTGTCAAGGATCGGACTACGGCGAGGCGAAGTAGGGGTCTGATTTATCAGACTCCTGTTAATTGGAATTGTTGTTTGACCAATTTTTGTTGGTGTCGTAGAGATGTCCAATTTGGGCGTCTGTGCTTCAATGGGGGTTGGGTTAGGTGTTGGATTAATACATGAATCATTGACAGAATTTTTACTGGGTTCTTGAAGACAAAAATCATCAGAATCTATCGATGTTCTGCCTAAAGTTTTTCCTTGTTCGGTTTTTTGATATTCAAAATCGTCTTTTAAATTTTTATTAAAATCCAACAAACGAACAGAATCTCCACTATTATTAAACATTGATGAAGTTAGATCAAAAACACCATAACTTTTCGGATTAATTTCTAAAGAAAATATTTTAGGAGTTGATCCTGCGTTTTCCAGATCATCGACATACCAGTTATTTAAGGAAACTACAAAATCATTATTATTATAAATTTCTATCCATTCTTTTTCACCGGGGAGGGAATTTACCATGACTTCGGAAAGATAGACGTTGTCATAAGAAAGGGAGCCCGCCTCCGTCAAGACTACGACGGGCGAAGTCGGAGTCGGTTGAATCGGTATAGAGGTTAAAATAATTGTTGGTGATAACGTCGGTACAGGTGTTAAGGTTGGAGTTAATGTCGAAGTTGGCGTTGGCGTCAACGTTGGGAACAAACATGTTTGTTCCATACCAGAATTATAAAATCCTAAATTTGCAGATCCTGTTGCCCAGTTATTTGTTCCATCCGGTGTTCTAAAAAATGAAATTCCGGAACCAGAACTGGATTTATAAGAAAAAGAATCTATTAATTGTTGTGAATTATCAATTAATCTAATAGTGTCAGTAGAAGATTTATTTAAATAAAAATTTGAAGAAAAAACCAAACAAGCATTAGGGTAAATTATTGAATTTGTAGGGATAGAATAAGTCCCGGAAGAAGAACCATCGTCGTCAATGATCCAACCAGAAATATCAGCACTTTCCGTACCCGAATTAAATATTTCGACCGATTGAGGTTGGGGATCAATGAGGAATTCGTTGATTAGGATTTTAGAATCAGCAAAAACAAAATTAACAATAAACAATAACCTAATAAATATAATAATCAAAATTAATTTTTTCATAATTATGTACGGAACAAAAATTTTTGTTCCCTACATTTTTATAATTTAATGAATGTTTCTTGTCAATCGTTTATAACCTACAAAATCACTCAATCGGACCAATAGAAAGCCATTATTAAGTCGATATATATTAAGGTTGTACTCGTCCCGCGAAGCTTTAGCGAAGTGGGATAACACGGAAAAAAATGATGATATACAAAGTTATTATTGAGGTACAACTTTTCTTATTTCAAATATACTTCCTACAGAATAATGACTAGTGAATGAAATTCTATGTCCATTTTCGATATATGGATCATGCATGACATAGTCTCCATTTGATCCGCTTATTAATACAACGAAATGAGTTCCACCATAAGCACGAACTCCAACGACGACTGGATTTCCAGATGAAAGAGTATCATCTATATATGCTCCGACTCGTGAAGTTGTTAATCCATCAGCAGAAATAGTATATTCTAGATAGGCGGGGTAGTATGAAGCAAAATTATTTGGATTAGAATTAATTGTTTGAGGATTAACACTTCTTCTTCCCAAATGAGTATAAACCATCGCCATTGAAGTGACTAGACAACCATCACTTGCCAAAGTGTACCCAGTTCCATTTAGAGAATTTGCTCCCCACTGGCTATCTCTTTGACTATAATAACAACCCCAATCATCACAAGATGTTTGATTGCTTAAAAGCGAAGATCCTCCCTGACCTTGTACAAAGCGTCCAAACGATGCCAACTGCTCTTGAGCTTGAGATAAAAGTCTCTGATAAGTAGCCTCATCGCTTTGAGTACTTGATAATAATCTTTGTTTTTGACTTCGTTGATTATCAAGAGCCTGTTTTTGATAGCTGAGCGTTTCATTCAATTTGTCCAACTCAATTTTTTTTTGTTCTCTTAGTTTTTTTTGTTCTTCGGCATTTGTCTTTGTTTCTTGAACCGTATAAAGAAGTTTTTGATTATTATTTTGAGCGCTTTTAAGATATTTAATTCGAGTTAAGAAATCACTGGCACCTTGACTATCCAAAAGAAGGGAAATAACTGAGAGAGGTTTTTTTTTATAGCCAATAACTATTCTTTGAATAAGTTGTTTAGATAAATAATCTAAAGATTGATCCAAGCCTTCGATTCTTGAGCCTAATAAATCAATTTCTTTTCCAGTGCTAACAATTTTTTGTTCCGTTTGATTTATCTGCAATGCTGTCAAATATATCTGAGTATCCATATATTGGATTTGTGAAGATAGTGTGTTTTTTTGTTGCTTCAATTCTTGGAGTTTTGTTTGGTATTCGCTAATTTTTTTTTCAAGATCAGATTTATTATCTTGGGCAAAAACGGATTCAGTAATATAGCAATTTAACAATATGACAATCAATAAAAAAAACGTTTTCAATTTCATGATTTAATTATACCTTTAGATATTTGTTAGTGGCGATATAAGAGGCAACCGAAGAAATAATGGCTCCAAATAAAGATATCGAAACAAAAACAATCATGAAGAAAATGTAATTTAAAGGCCAGATAATTAATTGATAATTAAAAACATCAACAGATAAGGTCGTTACACCACGAAGGTATGATTGCAAAAACGGACTGAAATACAGGACTATCATAGAAAAAATACTAAAAGATAGAATCGAAGCAGACATTCCTAAAAATAAACTTTCCATAATATAAGGTTTTCTGATGTAAAAATTAGTAGCACCGATTAATCTTAATAAGATTATCTCACTTTCTTTAAGAGCAATTTTAAAAAGTATCATTGTTGTCAAAACAATAATTGACATAAGGATTAGGTAGCTAAAAAAAATAAGCGCAGTCATTCTTATGGTGTTTGTCAAAGATAGTAATTTATCAATAATGTCTTTCTCGTACTGGACTTCGTCAATATCTCCTTGTTTTTTTAAATATTCAGCGATTTCCGGAAGATAGATTGGTTTTTTTGCATAGATTTCAAGAGATGGAGGGAGAATATTTGCCGAGACCATCTCAAGAAGTAGAGGATTATCCTTATTATCTTTTTTATAAATATTAAAAGCATCGTTTTTTGATATATATTTGATGCTCAAAACTTTTCCAGAATTCATGAGTTCCTCACGGACTTTAAATATTTGAGCCTCCTCAGTTTTATTTTGAAAATAAACAGTTACCTGAGGTTTTGTTTCTAGATACCCTAAAGTTCCGTAAAGAAAAGTTAGGGAAACAAATAATATCAGCGTTAAAAATAAAGTAAAAAATAAGACCAAAAAAGCAGACAGTGATTGATATGGGGTTCTTCTAATTGCGGTCCAGATTTGTTTCATAGGTCGTATCCTCCTTTTCTTTGGTCTTTAATTATCTTACCTTCTTTCAAAACCAACACTCTTTTTTGAAATGAATTGACAATATCCGTATTGTGAGTTGCAATGATAATAGTCTTTTTTCCTTCAAGTTTTTTAAATATTTTCATAATATCCCAAGAAGTTTTCGGGTCAAGATTTCCGGTTGGCTCATCGGCAATAATAATATCGCGATCTCCAATTATAGCTCGTGCAATTGCGACTCGTTGCAATTCTCCAGCCGATAATTGAATTGGAAAAACGAATTCTTTTTTAGTTAAGCCGACGAGTTCAAGAGTTTTTTTTACCTCTGTTTTTATCTCTAAACTATCGATTCCAACAACTTTTAGACTAACAGCGATATTTTCAAAAACATTTTTATCGCTTAAAACTTTAAAGTCCTGAAAAATAATTCCAATTTTACGACGCAACTCAATAATTTGTGAAAAATTTTTATCAGTCAGATCAAAATCATCAACAATTATTGAGCCACTAGTCGGGTTTATTTCCTTCGTGATCATTTTTAGAATACTGGTTTTTCCTGCTCCTGATTGACCGACTAAAAAGACGAATTGATTATCATCAATCTCAAAAGAAATATCATTTAAGGCAGTATTACCAAGAGGGAATTTTTTTGTGACCTTATCAAAAACAATCATGGGTTAAATTCTAAATACTAAATTTCGAGTTCCAAATAAATTCTAAATAATAGGCACTAAATACTAAACTTTAGGATTTAATATTTAATTATTTATAATTTATTTGTGATTTGAGATTTGTAATTTGAAATCTTATTTCTCAATTTCAACTAATCCAACATCCATCAGCCATCCGGCTTTTTGACCTGAAAAAGTTTGACCCCAAACCTTTACTTTTTTTCCAACATAGACTGATAAATCAACCGTGCTTGAAGTCAAATATGCATTTTGAGAAATTCCCCCCGGACGCTCGATATGAAAGTTGCCTTCACCATCAATCCCACCTTCTCGCAGGATCCCTTCTACACTATCTTTAAAAGTTTTTTTATCAATAACACCTGCCGATTTGGCAGAGTCACCAGCTGCTTTACTTGTAATAGTTGTTTTTTTATTTAGGCGAGAAAATCCAAAACCCAAGATAGTACCGATGACAACGGCCAAAGCAACAAATGTAAAAAAAGAAGAATATGAAACCCCATCAACATCTTTTGAATCAATCGTATGAATCAAATTTTTATTTTCCATATGAGTTTAGGATAACAACTATTTAAAAAAATTACAAATCCTAAATTTCAAGTTCCAAATAAATAACAAATAATAAACATCAAATATTAATTTGTTTCAAATTTGTTATTTAGTATTTGAAATTTATTTGCGATTTGAGATTTATTATTTAGAATTTTTCAAATAGGCTTCGATATATCCATCTATCTCTCCATCAAGTACGCGGTCGGTCTGGGTTTCTTCGTAATCTGTTCGAAGATCCTTAATTAATTTATATGGGTGAAGGACATACGATCTGATTTGATGCCCCCAAGAAGCCATTGTCTCCGTTTTAAATCCAGCGATAGTTTTTGCTTTTTTTTCTTGTTCTACTTTCCATAATTTTGCCCGCAAAATTTTCATAGCACTATCTCTGTTTTTACCTTGATCTCTTTCCGTTTGGCAAGTAATTATAATCCCTGTGGGTTTATGAGTTAAGCGAACTGCAGTTGAAACTTTATTAACATTTTGACCGCCGTGTCCCCCTGATCTATAAAATTCCCATTCAACTTCATCATCTCGAACGCTAATTTCTTTATCTTCAATCATGGGTAATACTTCAACAAGTGAAAAAGAAGTTTGTCTAAGTTTATCGGCGTTAAAAGGAGATTGGCGGACTAGTCGATGAACTCCTGCTTCGGATTTTAAATGACCATAAACAAATTTTCCGTAGACATTGATAATCGAACTTTTGATTCCTGCCTCCTCACCTACCACTCTATCAAACTCTTCGAAACGCCACCCTTTTCTTTCAAAATATCGGGTGTACATTCGAAAAAGCATAGACGACCAATCCATGGCCTCAGTTCCACCTTGACCGGCGTGAATTGAAAAAACAGCCCCACCTTGGTCATATGGTCCAGAGAGAAAAAGTAGAACTTCATATTTATCAATTAATTTTTTTGCCTCTTCAAGTTGGTTTTCGGCAAGTAAAAATTCCATCATTTCTAAATCATCAATTTCTTTTTTTAGTTCAGTAATCTTTTTCATAGTTTCGCCGGCGATTTTCGGATCACTCCAAAATGATGCTTCATAGCTTTGCTCCTCTAGAGTTTTTAATTCAGCTTTTTTGCCCTCCAAATCAGCTTTGCTAAGTATCGATTGATATTTTGATTTTAGTTGCTCGGCATCAATTTCCATGGAGTTAATTATACCTGTAGTGGCGTGATTTATCACGCCATAATAATCAATATTATTTAAAATCACTAGCAAAGATGATCACTGCGTCAGACGCCTCTTTAGCGTCAAGGACAGTGATTTTCGGAGAAGTTACATAATCCTTCAAATCGTCTTTGATCATATCTCCCAACTGTTTTTTATCACTTTTTATCTGAATTTCCGTTATTGTGTAATCAAAATTTAAAGCATTATCAGTCAAAATTTCCACATAACCTTTTTTTCTAAGAATTTCCTTTATTTCAGTAGCCTTACCACGAACCCCAGAACCGTTTAAGACTTTTATCTTAACTTCTTCTTTTTTGAAACTTGGTGTTGGAGTTGGGGATGGCGGAGTCAAAGTAGGAGTAACGATAATTATTTCTTTTTTTGCCATGAAATTTGGTAATTTAAAATTGCTGCTAAATTTAGAAATTAAGACAAAAAATAAAAATGAAATTACAAAAGAACCAACGAAAAGTAAAACTTCTTTCTTAGGCATGTTAATTTTTGGTATTGAAATTTTACCTTTACTTACAAAAGAACCGCCTTTCAATAGGGAAAAGCTTTTATTTTCTTCAGCGAGTATGAATGCTCCAAAGCAAACGTCATAAGTTAAAATTGGAAAAGCCTTTCCATCTTTGGGAATTAGCATTTTCAAATAAGTTTCATAAAAAGTCGGGACAATTCTCTTTAATGGATTAGTCCAAACTCCAACAGACTTTGTAAAAGTATCTTGACGGATAGTATCGGATTTTTCTCCAGAAATTATAATTCGGTTTACTTTCTTCTTTTCAATAGTTATTTCATCAATCTTTGTTTTTAAAACATCAGCTATTTTATCGGTTTCGGAATATTTTATTGATATTTTTTTATCATCAATCAGACCGCAAGAGTCAAATAAATATCCACTTAAAACATCGAGTCCTAACTCAGCGTATAAAATTGTTTCCTTTTTTTCTTTTCGTAAGGTTTTTTCAAACAATTTGAAATATGACATTGTCTCGGGGATGATTGATACTATCTTCAAATTGATTAAAACAAGTGCTTGTCTGATACTAGTCAAAGTTTCTTGATTGATGCCAAAATAAGTAACGACTTTTTCTTGTTCTGACTCTGTGACAAAGTAATCACTAGCTAAATCGTTACTGTCGACTGGTAATATCGAACGTGCTTTATCTAAAATAAAAGAATTAAGGGCAGAGGATGCAATATCAGAAGGTACTGTAGTTCGGAAAAAACTAAAAAATTCCTGGGGCAATATTAGTCCAATTTGATTATCTGCGACTGGTTTGTTTGATGAAGAAATTACTTCTTTAATCGCTGAAGCAAGTAGATCTATATTGGTAATCTTACCTTTTTCGAATAAATTAGATTCATACGTTTTTTGATTATAAAGAGTTTCCTGTTGACCAAAGACAGTTTTTTTTAGATAAAGCAGTTTTATCGTATTACGGTCAAGATAAAGATAGATCATATATAGATACAATATAAAAGATTAAATATTAAATATCAAATAGAAATTAAGTCTAAATTTTATACATGTTTCAATCTATCAATAGATTAAAACATTCGTAATTTATCTATCTCACGATCGTGAAGGAGATACCAAAAAATATTAGAGAAAGCGTACGCTTCTGTTATTATATTTTGTTGTAGTGGTGTGATTTATCACACCAAAATAATCAATTTAATGAATTATTATTAAATAATGAATCGTTCCACTACAAAAAAAAGCAAGAACCGTGAACTCTTATAATTTTTTTACACCTGTATCAATATATCAATAGATTGATACATTCGTGATTCAAGAAACTCTTTTTACTTTGCTATCGGGGAATATTTTGTGAACCTGATACAAAAACATTTTCCACATAACAAAAATTACGCATGGATTACCATGAACATCCTTTCCTTTTATTTTATGTTTTCTAAATGTGCTCGGCGACTTTGATTTTTTTTCTTTTTCCATAATTATTTAATAATTTAACATTTCTTCTTCTTATCAAGTGTTTTTAGGCTCTAAGTGATAGAATGTACTTGATGGAAAACCAGATAGAAGAAATTAAAAGTAAAGTTGATATAGTCGAGTTTATTGGCGGATTTGTCACTTTAAAAAAAGCAGGAAGAAACTTCAAAGCCGTTTGTCCATTCCACCAAGAAAAAAGTCCCTCATTTGTTATTTCCCCCGATCGAGGAATTTGGCATTGTTTTGGTGCCTGTGGAGAGGGAGGAGATGTAATTAAATTTTTAATGAAATGGGAAAATATCACTTTTATAGAGGCTCTAAAAGAGTTAGCTAAAAAAACAGGAGTTAAATTAACTCTCAATAAGATTAGTTTTGAAGATAAGACTTGGGAGAAAAAAGAAAAATATCTTGGAATGAACCAATTAGCGAGTGAATTTTTTCAATATATCCTAAACAAAACTGATTTTGGAAAAAAAGCCAGTGAATATTTAAAATCAAGACTTCTAAATAAGGCAATTATTGATAAATTTGGACTTGGTTATTCACCATCTTCCTGGGATTCCTTAAAATTATTTTTGAAAAAAAAGAAATACGAAGAAGAGGAAATGTTTGAAAATGGCCTGATAGTCAAAAGCGAGAGAGGTACCTATTATGACCGATTTCGAGGTCGTCTGATGTTTCCACTTTCAGATAGTCGAAATAACGTTCTTGGTTTTTCAGGAAGGATACTTGAGGGGAGTGAGAAGGAGGCAAAATACGTCAATACTCCAGAAACCCCAATTTATCATAAACGAGAATGCCTTTTTGGAATTAATTTAGCTCTTGAAGAAATCAAAAAACAAAAGAATGTTTATATCGTTGAGGGCGAACTTGATATGATCACCCCATATCAACACGGATACTCAAACTTTGTTGCCATCAAAGGAACAGCTCTCACCAACGAACAGTTAAAACTTCTAAAACGTTACACTGACAAAATTACTCTGATGATGGACGCAGATGTTGCCGGTATTGAGTCAATAAAGAGAGGAATCGATGAGGCAGAAAAGTATGATTTTGAAATAAGAGTTGTCACGATTGATTATGCTAAAGATCCTGATGAAGCAATAAATAAAGACCCCGAAAAATTTAAAAAATTAATTACAAAGCCAATTCCAATTTACGATTTTTTGATAGACGTGGCTCAAAAAAAATATCCAGAAGATACGGCTTTTGCCAAAAAAAAGATTGGTGAAGAATTGATTCCGATGATTGAGAAAATCAACAATCCAATTGTTCGGACTTTTTATATTAAGAAAATAGCTGAAATTCTTGAAGTTTCCGAAAATACCGTTGAAAATTTAATCGGTCAATTAAAAAGAAAAAAGTTTCAACAGTCGCTAAATAAAATTAAATACAATAAGCCTATCGAAGATAATCGAGAATTAATGATTGATAAATATGTATTAAGTATCATGTTTCAAAGTAGCGATCCAAACAAGATTTATCACAATATCATAGAAATATTAAAACCTGAATATTTTTTAAATCCTTCATATCAAAAGATTGGTCGGTTATTTTTTGAAGAAATTCAAAAGCAAGAAAAGATTAATATTAATATCTTTGGTAAAAAATTACCAGATGAACTTCGACCTATATTTGATGAGATATATCTTTATGCCTCGGCAGATCATACTCTTGCAAATGAAAGTCTGGATAGATTGGCTTTTGAAATAAAAAAACATTATTTTAAGCGAGAAATTAAAAAGATTTTATCTGAAGAAGAGACTGAAGATAAGAAAAAACAATTAGTTGAGATCTCTAAAAATTTAAAAGAGGTAGAAAAAACACTTATTTCTTTATAGAATATAGTACCTTATGTTAAAACACCACCTGCCTCGATCGCTTAAAGAATTAATTGGACAAGGAGAAGAAGACGGTTTTTTGGTCCAAGACGATATTTTACTTGTTCTTCCGAATCCTGAAAAACACATCAAAGACATCGATAGTTTTTTTGATGAAGCTTTGAAAAAGGGTATTGATATATTTGAGACAATCTCAACTCGTGAAGAAAGTGAATCGCAAAAGACAGTTGAGGAAATTGAAAAAGAGCTTGAGCACCTGGTAGTTTTAAAGCACGGAGAATCACTTGATCCAATAAAGATGTATTTGAAAGAAATAGGAAAAACACCACTTCTTAAATTTGCTGATGAAATTGATTTAGCCAAAAAATATGAAAAAGGTGATAAAGAGGCAAAAGATAAGCTAACAAAAGCTAATCTTCGACTCGTAGTTTCAATTGCTAAAAAATATTTAGGTCGTCGACTATCTTTCTTAGATTTAATTCAAGAGGGTAACAAGGGTTTAATTCGTGGAGTTGAAAAATATGATTGGAGACGTGGGTATAAATTTTCAACCTATGCTACTTGGTGGATAAGACAGGCAATCACAAGAGCAATTGCCGATCAGTCTCGTACAATCAGAATTCCTGTTCATATGGTTGATCATATCAACCGTTTTTATAAAACTCAAAGAAGATTAACTCAAAAATTAGGACGAGAGCCACTAGTTAAAGAGACTGCCAAGGAAATGGAGATGACTGTTCCCGAAATTGAAAATTTAATGAAAATTTCCCAGCAACCAAGATCACTGTCTACTCCAGTAGGCGACGATAAAGAAGCAACGCTTGAACAATTTGTTGCCGATACTAATCAGCCGTCGCTTTACGATAAAGTGTCACGAGAATTATTGAAAGATGCATTGAATAAAGTTTTAGAAACTTTATCACCAAGAGAAAAAAAAGTGTTAATGATGCGATTTGGACTTGAAGACGGAAAACCAAAGACACTCGAGGAAGTTGGGAAAGAGTTTAAAGTAACACGAGAAAGAATTCGTCAGATTGAAGCCAAGGCTATCCGCAAACTTAAACATCCAACAAGGGCTCGCAAATTAAAAGATTTTCTGGAATAATATCTTTATGAAAGATAATAAGGTGACCCCGACTCAAAAGGCTTTAAATCTTTGGGCGGTGATCCTCATTGTTTGGAGTATCTACAGAACTTATTTAAAACTTCCTGAATGGTTTGATGAATTTATTGCCAAGCCTTTAGTTTTTGTTCTTCCTATATTTTATTACGTTAAAAAAGTCGAAAAAAAAGAAATTTTTTCAGCTTTGTTTATTAATCGTAATTTTAAAAGTTTTATTAAGGAATTTTTTATTAGTTTCGGGGTTGGGATTATTCTTCTATTAACGGCATTGTTTTCCGTGTATCTAAGATCTAATAAAATTAGTTTGTTTACCAATTTTCCAAACATTAGTCAATTTGGGCTAATTATTTTTACTGCACTGGCTACAGGAATAACTGAAGAAATTTTATCAAGGGGATTTGTATTAAAGAGACTTTATGAAGAATCAAAAAACGCCTATACGTCATCTTTTTTCGCCAGTATCTTATTCTTTTTTCTCCATGTTCCTATTCTTTTTGTAAACAATAGAATTAACGGACAGATGTTGCTTATGTTTATGGTTATGGATTTATTTTTAAGTATGGTTAATGGTTTAATAATGATTCAAAGAAAAAGCCTAACTGTTCCGATTTTGATTCATGCTTTTTATAACGTAGTTGTTGCACTTTCTTTTATATAAAAAATAGTTTCCGTCCCAACTTTAATTTCTTTGGAATTGGTTTTTTCTACTTCTGAAAAATCGTCAGGAAAACCGATGACGGCAGAATTTTTGATATTCTTATCGTTGGGCAGATTAAAAATAAACTTATCAAAATTTTCAACCTGTCCAAATCCATATTCATCAGGAGGCGATAATTTTGCAAATTTTTGATAGGTTTCTGGAGGATAGTTCAGATAAAAAAGTAGAAAAATATAAGGTTGTCCATTTTTTTTGGTGATGTAAAATTTATCATAATTATTATAATTAGTTTTGATATAATCAGCTAATTCCTTATATCCCGCTTGCCAACTTCGAAGAACAATTGCCCGTTTTGGGTAGTGATTAAAGTAAAAATCCAAAGAGTAGAAAGAAAGTATCAAGTAGCAAGTAGTAAGTATTAAGTATGGAAAAACGCCTTTTTTGTTGAGAAGATTTACAAGACCGTAGGCGGAAATCATAAAAATTGGAATAAAAATAAAAGTCGATCGAGTCAAAGAAGTGCCTGCCCAACTTAGAGAACCGCTAATAGGAGAAAATAAAAAAATAGATAAAACAAAAAGTCTCCATTTTTCCTTATTGTGAAAAAGATAGTAAAGTCCAATAAAAATAAATAGATATTCAAGTAGGGTAATAGGCGAAATCCCAGGAGATCCAAATCGTGGATTTTCATCACCAGCAATGACTAAGAACTCTGGTGAAAAATACTTTATGTAGTTAAAACCCAAATCCTTAATTCCAATTGTTAGCTTGTTGTAAAATAAATATTTTCCTCCTTCTCCTCGCAATTCGTTGATTTTCAGGGAAAAACCTATATTGTTAAAAAAAAGTAAATTTTGGACACGTGTAGGTTTATACATCAAATCAGTAATTCCAAAAAGAAAAACTGTAAAAATAAAAATTAAAAGAAACCATTTCGGAAGACTTTTTTTGAATACAAAATATAAAAGTAAAAGAAAATAAAAACCAGCCCAAAGACGAGAAAAATGATATCCAAAAAGAGAGATAAAAAAACAAAGATTAAAGATAAAAAAATTTGATAAATTTTGTTTTTTGTAAAAATGTAAAAATAAATAAAAAGATAAGGTTAGAAAAAAAACCGTCATATATCCTTCATGAGCTTGACGTCCAAGAAGTTGCAATCCCGGGGCAAGTGCAGAAAGAAACGAAGCCAATAGAGAGACGTTTTTTTTATTAAATAACTCCTGGGTAAGCAAAAAAACAATTAATGGGAAGAGGAGTACAAATGGGAAGTTGACCATTCTGATTCCTATTTCAGTCAGTCCAAATGCTCGAATGAAAGGAATAGACAAATATGTCAAAAGAGGCAGCTTGTAATCGCCAAATGATTTAAAACGAAGTGGCATAAAAGCACCGTATTGATCATGAGCAGTTTTTAAAATCGAATAAGCGTCATACGCGTTAGTCGCCTCATCGGCATTTAGTGCAGGAGGAGAGACATTCATTTTATAAAAAAATAGAGTGATGGAGAGGAGGGAAATTATTATTAGTAAAATTAGCGTTAGGTATTTTTTTATCATACGAACATGTCATTCCCGTGAAAACGGGAATCTATAAAATCGAACACTGGATCCCTTTCTTCAAGGGGATGACAATCAACACTTTTAACTTTTGAATTGGTTTAATATTTCCTTGTCAGTTTTTTTAAACAATTTTACTGTTTTTTTTCTTGATGTCAAAATTTTTGGTAATTTTACAAGTGCGTCAAAAAACCCGGGAATAAAAATAAATTTTGGGATATTAACAATGTGTTTGATAATCAAATCTTTATCGGTCAAATTTTTCCAGTGAAAGAATAGTTGATTTCGGAAAGCAGTCCGTAATATTTTAGATTTGTCAAAATATTTTCCAATCGTTGATTCATGATGATGTTCGACTTTAACGTTGGGGTCGTACATTATTTTATATCCTGCTTTCCATGCGCGATATGAAAGATCAATATCTTCCCAGTAAAAAGGATTAAAAAGCTCATCAAGCATCCCAAGAAAAATAAACAAATCTTTTCGGAAAAGGGAAGAGCCGCCTTCTGCCCAAAAAATAGGAATCCCGCCTTCGTTAAGACTACGGCGAGGCGAAGTAGGGAGTAGGGAAGAATGGTTAATTAAGCCATTTTCAAAATATCCTTTGTTTGCTCCGACGATTTTTCCGTCTTTTTCAATTTGTGCAAAACCAACGGCAAACAAATTTTTATCCTTTTTAAAATATTCCAAAGCTCTTAAATAAGAATTGTCTCTTAAAACTACATCAGAGTTTAAAAGAAAAACAAAATCTCTCGTCGACCTTAAAACACCACTATTGACATTGCCGGCAAAACCAAGATTTATTTTGTTATTAACAACAGCTATATTAGGGTATATTTTTTTTGTTTTTTTGGTTATGTTTTCCCCAGGATAGTCATTCATTACAATTACTTCGCAGCCAGAAAAATATTTTTTGTTAATTTCTAAAAACTTAAAAAACATTTCATAATTCTTATAGACGGGAATAATGATGGAAATAGGATATGTTTTCATAACAATTTTTTTATTTTTTCTTTAAACACTTCGTAACTAAAATTTTCTTTTACAAACTGTTTACCGTTTTTAATAATTTTTTCTTTTAATAATTTATCAGAATTAACTTCAATCATTTTATCAATTAATTCATTGCTGTCAGAAAATAAAAATCCATTATCGTTATTTTCTATCATTTCTTTTGGTCCTCCGGCTTTATAACAAAACGTCAGACAACCGGATGCCATTGCCTCAAGCGGAGTAATCCCGAAGTGTTCAACTTGCTCTGGATTCTTTTCTTCATCGACTCCCAGTCCTGTAAAATGCCAGTAGAAAGTTGAAAGTCCGTAAAGTCTATAAAGTTCGTAAAGTGATATATTTGGTTTAAAAATAATAGATGAGTCATTATCTGCAAGTTTTTTTAAACTCTCAAAGTATTCCTGGTCTTCCTTCATTAGTCCTCCTGCCAATACTAACTTGTAATCTATAAATTCTTTTGACTTCTTTTTTAAATCTTTGAATGTTTTAATCATCAGATCCTGTTTTTTACTATGAAGATGAGAAAAAAATCGACCGACCGAAAGAATAATTTTTTCCTTTTTTTCAAAATTTATACTTTGATTAATCAGTTTACTATCTAAATACGGCATGATTACTTCTGATTTTGTTCCAAATTTACTAAGCCATTTTTGAGTAAAGACAGAGTGGGTAATAAACTGATAATTAATTAATTTAAGTCGATTGATGAGGTTTTTTGAATAAAGTTTTTTATCGGGAATCATCGCATATATAAAATTTTTTTTAGCTCCGGAAAAAAAATAACTACCATCGGTAACATAAAAAAAATAGTCGAAAGTCTGTAAACCTTTTAAAGTCTTTAAAGGTAGAAACTTCAATCGTTTAATCGATTGAAGTGAAAAACGATTTTTGATTTCCTGCGTCAAATTTTTATTCCAAATAATATTTATCTCGTATCCAAGTTCGGCGAAGACGTCCATGATAGAAAGAATATATTTTTCTCCACCACCCAAAGTATCCAAAAACGGGTCGTACATACCAACCTTAATTTTTTTTATTTCTTGATTTTTCATATAAAAATAAATATGTAATAGTCTTCGAAAAAGCTTGATAAATTGATTCAATGATCCCAAATGTTCCGTCTAAAAAACCTAAATTTTTTATTAATCTTCGATAAAGTTCAGCTAAAAATTTTCTGAAAAAAGTTTTAGTTGTGGTTTTTTTGCCAGCTTTGTAAAGTAACTCCGATTCAATATCTTCAAAGATAACAGTTTTATTTACCATATTACTTAAATCTCCGTGAAAATAATGAATAAGTGGGTTACTCAAAAGTCCAAAGTTCCCTTTTATAACTGGTGTCGAATGGATTCGTTTTGGCCAGTTAACAAATGATTTTTTATTAATTAGTCGGATTTGATAATCGGGAGACCAACCGCCATGTTTTAACCACTTAACACCTGCAAATATGTTGTGACGAGGGATTTTAAAATGAGTTAAATTAGTTAAATTGGTTAAATCAGTTGAATTGGTGACTGATTCAACTGACTCCGACTGATTCAACTGACTCCGACTGATTATTGATTTTATTTCTTTCGCGAGTTCTTTGGTAATCCTTTCATCCGCGTCGAGTATCATGACCCAATCTGTTTTTGCCTGCTTGATTCCAAATTCGCGGGCTGGTTCGACGTAATTTGATTTAGGAAAATCATAAACAGTCGCTTTTAAATTTTTAGCTATTTCTACAGTTTTGTCCGTACTTTCCATATCAATTAGGATTATTTTATCAGTCAGTAATTTTGCGGAGTTAATACAGTCGGAAATATTTTTCTCCTCGTTATGTGTATGAATAATTATAGTCATCATAATATATGGAAAATAGTTTCTTCACCAACTTTAATAATTTCATATTTAGTCTGCAAATAATCAATTAAAAACTTATCCATATCTTCATTTTTACCAACCACCCATTTAATCTCCTTTAAATTAATTCTTTTTTTTAGTGATTGTCGACTTATAAACAATTGACTATCTTTTGCACCTTCGTAAGATGAAATTACTTTACGATCAGAATAATAAACGGTTGTTGGGTAGAGATGATCAAGTCTAACAATAATGTCGTTATTATTTGTTAGTTTATCTAACTTAATACTGATCGACTTTAGTGATTCTGGACCGCTTGTGTCTATGACAGACATTATATTAATATTTAAGGTTTTATATGAAATATAAATTGAGATAATTAAAAATACTCCAATCAAGATAGATCCATATTTAAATTTTTTTAACAAATTAAAAATAGAAAAAGTGGCGAGAGCTATAAGCATCGACCAAAACGCCATTGATGGCAATAGATACCAATTATTATTTTTGGCAGTAAAACTTAATTGAATAATAAGACCACAAGCAAATAAAATTTGAAGCAAATACTTTTTGTCTTTTAATTTTGTCAAAGCTATGGTTATTCCTAACAAAAATAACCAAAAAAATCTTCGTTGAAGTGAATAATAGGCATAACCTAAGTAATCCCATTTAAAATGAGCTATAGATATATTTGAAACACCTTGATCGCCGTGAAATAAAAAATATTGATAAAAGCTTGGTCCAATTTTAGATGTTCCGATATAAAGCCATACTCCGATTGTAATTGCAAACGCCAAAAGTAATTTTATATAACCTGGAATATTTAAATATAATTTTTTTCGTTCATAAATAATTTCGACTAACACAAAAACCAAAAACGGAAAAATAGCAACTGTAAGTTTTGTCAAATATATTAATCCTAAAAATATTCCTATAAAAACATACTTATATTTTTTATTACTTACTACAAGAAAATATAACAACAAAAAAAATAAGCTAAGTAATGAATCGAGATTACCACTGCGGGCTCGATATATAAATACATTATTGAACACTAGAGTGCTAAAACTAATGAGTGCAGGGACTAAGCCAAAATTTCTATACGAATATATCAAAACAAGAATAATGGTCAAAAAACCACTTATAGCCGAAGTAAATCTAAAGGAAAATTCTGTTAAACCCATAAACTTTGATGCAATCGTGCTAAGCCACATATAAAGAGGTGGCTTGTCAAGAAAAACAGCATGGTTCCAATATAAAACAAAAAAATCCTTGTTTTTTATCATATTTCTAGTAACATCTGCATACCAGGCTTCATCCCAATTATCTAAGGCGGCTACACCAAGTTTATAAAAACAAATATATAAAGCGAAAAAACCTGTGATTATAAAAATTAGGTAAGTGATAAATTTTTTTAAGGTCATATTATTTATTAAATACAATTTCTTTTATCAGGTGAAGTTTAGTTCTAAAGGGAGCGTATTTTAGACCAAAAATCAATCTATTTTTCTTCTGATATTTCTGGTGTAGTAGAGAACCTGAGCCACCGGTTGACTGAGCATTTTTATGCCAGATAATAACTTTCGGGTTATAAAATAATTTAAATCCTGCATTTTTTGCTCTTTCACAAAAATCAGAATCTTCAAAATACAAAAAATATTTTTCATCCCAAAACCCAACTTTACTAACAACTTTTTTATTAAAAAATAACATACATCCTGTGATAAAATCAGTCTCTTCGAATTTATTAAACTGTTTATTATCTACTTCATCAACTCCTCGATGAGCCGTGTAAACGTTTCTCCAATCATTAATCCCTCCTGCATACCATAGTATTTTGCCAATATCTTTTTTTTGGTATTTATCGTGATATTCATATCCTGGAGCATAATATATTTTTCCTCCAAAGATATCAGCTTTTTCAAATCCACGATGAGCTTCTGATGAGAAATTCCTGTCAAAAAAAATATCATTATTAATTGCACAAAATTTATCCAAGCCCTGATTAATGAAATATTTTGTTCCCTCATTAATTCCAAAAGCGTATCCTTTATTTGGAAGTGGTTTGATGACTACCTTCATTGGGTATTTCTCTGTTTTAAAAACTTCTTTGCTTGTCGAAACGTCAGCGATAAACACCGATAAATCCTTAGCATTATTAACGGTTGCGAGTGAGTCGAGAAATTCCCGGGTTAGCTTATATTGGTTATAATTTACAGTAGTTAGACCTATCATTTTTATTTAGTTGGATAATATTCCCATAGTTCAAAAGTAACGTCGTTATGGACAGGTACGACCTTGACTAGTTTTCCGGTAGCGGGGATATTGTCTTTTCTATATTGTTTAATTCTAAATTCAAAATGTTCATTCATCTCACTTTCAAAAATATACCAGCATTGGTTATTGGTATAGTTGGTGGTAGGCCTTACTTTTTGTTTAAAATCATGGAAATAATCAAATAAATAATCGTACGTATATGGAATTACTGGAGGAGTATATATTCGGACACAAAAATCTTTTTCGTTTTTATTGATTTGATACATTTTTTCTACAGTCACAATTTGTTTTTTTAGACCTTGGGCAGGAGGCAGTTGACTATTTTTTATTTGGTTATACAAATTTAATAAATTAATAATTAATAAAAGCGTGAACAACAACCAGGGTAAAATTTTAACTAGTTTATTTTTGACTAGAAAAAAACCGTAAAATCCTAAAGTCATCATTAAAATAAAATAATATCTTATGCCTTCGTAGTAGTTATCCCAAAAAGAATCCTTATAGAAACATGACATTACTAAAAATAAAAAGAGCATTGTGGGTGCAAACAAATAAAATTTGTCAAGTTTTTTCTTACTTTTTATTATTGCGATTATAATTCCGATTAACGATATTAAAAATAAACCATAAATTATAAAAGGTTGATCAATTGGAAATACCAGAACTAAATAGTCTTTAAAAAGCGATATCCTATCCTGTAAAATGGCATAAAATGGTTTTGGATTATGGAAAGTCGGGTGAAAAATGAAATTTAAGATCGTTCTGGTTTGAGGCAATTTTTTAATCAATTCGTACAATATTCGAGGGGCAGTGGGGATGAGTAAGCCAAAAAAAATATTTTTTAATCCATCTTTTGAAATAAACAACTTGATCTTTTTGAATAAAAACATAACTATCACGAAGGCAATTGCCGTAAACGCACCATTTGTCAGTTCCGACTCAAACATAAAACCAAGTGACAGAAAAATCCAAAACAAATATTTTTTATTATCAGTTTTTAAAAACAAATAAACAAAATAAAAAAATAAAAGAATAAAAGGAAATCCAAGCACGCCATTAATGACAAAAAAAGACATCATCGTGAAGTATGGTGACCCTGCCACAAGTAGGGCAAACATAAGCGATGGAAACCAACCAAACTCCCTCTTGAGAAAATAAGAAAATAATAATAGCTGCAATAAGCTAAATATAAAAATAAAAACGGAAAATCCAATTGGCAAACCGAAAAATATAAGGTAGGGAATTGCCAAAAAATAGTACCACCAAACTCCATGATTTAGTCCCGGTATGCCAGTTGTTGGTCCGCTTAAGACTGGTTTGAAATCTCTAATAATTTGTTGAGCTTTAATAAAATCTCGACCTTGGTCGTATGTATAGGGAACAGTTTGTAAAAAGATTGGTTTTAACCTAAAATAACAGAAGAGAATAACGATTAAAAGGAAAATAAACTTTTTCATTTTTATAAATTTAATTATAACACAGCATAAACTTACCCATGATATATGCACTATATTTTATTGTTGTACTGATTTTTTCAATATATTCTTATTCTTTAGTTGACCTAAATCTAACTTTATTTAACAATCAAATTTGGGATAACTTTAGGTCTTTTATAATCCAAATAGGTTATTTCAATAAAGGTTTGTCGACAATAATATTTTTTTCTTGTCTTGGTATTTTTTATTTACTTTATTTTTTATCAAAAAAATACAAGCCAAATCCGATTAAGTTGGCTTTTGTAATTGGATTAGTTTCTCTGATTGCTTATCCATTTTTGTCTCACGATTTTTTTAACTACATGTTTGACGCCAAGATTTTAACTTTTTATGGCAAAAATCCCTATCTTTTTCGGGCCCTGGATTTTCCATCTGACCATTGGACCAGGTTTATGCATTGGACTCATCGCGTCTATCCTTATGGTCCGACTTTTTTACCTATAACTTTAATTCCGTCTTTTTTATCGGGAGGCAAATTTATTCTTAGTCTTCTCTTTTTTAAAATGACTTTTGTATCATTTTATTTGGGGGCTGTTTGGGCAACTAATAAGATAAATAAAAATATGGCACTAACGATTGCGACTCACCCTTTGATAATTATTGAGGGATTAAATACTCCACACAACGATCTGATTGCGATGAGCTTGGGGCTAATTGGTGTTTATCTACTATTTAACAAAAAAGTTTGGTCGAGGGCTCTGTTTATTATCTCCGGGTTAATCAAATACTCAACTTTACCTATCCTGATTTTATCCAAAAAAAATAAGTGGTTAAATATACTGGCGTTTATTGGAACCCTCATACCTCTTTATTACCTAACTTTTTATTCAGAAATTCAACCGTGGTATTTTTTAATTTTATTTATTTTTTTGCCGATTTTTCCAAATTTGATTAAACGAATAGAGTTATTTCTGATGGGCTTAATTTTTTCTTATTTTCCATATATTTTTCTTGGAGGTTGGAATTCACCGGACAAAGTAGCTATAAAACATCAAATAATTATTTATTTTTCAATTGCGAATTTACTTGCGTTGGGTATTTATAAGATCTTTTATTTCATCAAGAAGCGCTCTGCCCTTAATTCTATAAATAATTGAGAAGTAAGTTGCTGCCGATCCGATGATTGCAAGACCTGTGAGTAATATATTATTTGTCAAAAATCTTCCTATCCAAAATTTAATTAAAATAAGATAAATTACCATTGCTATCGAAGAAATTAACGGTGCACCAAAAGCATTCTGTAGAGAAAAATCGACAGCTGACTTGGCTTTGATAAAGACAAAAATAAATGATAAAGAGATGATAAAGAAAGCAATCGAGATACCTTGAAAACCAAATAATTTAATCAAAGGCGGGATAAAAAGCCAATTAAGTCCGGTCAAAATTATCATAATTACTAGAGTGAGTTTGACTTTGCCAATGGCATTAAAAAGACTGATGAGAGGTGAATAAAGGCTGACAAAAAGAGCCGAAAAAGAGAAAAAATAAAAAGAAACTAAGGCGACTTGCCATTTTGCAAAGTAGCCAGGCATAAGTTTAAGTAGGTTATCAAAAATAAATACGGCTCCGATTATGATTGGAAAAATAAAAAAAGCTTCATAAAAAAGAATTTTTTCAACACTTTTTTTAAGGAGAACTTTGTTATTTTGAAATTGGGAATAAACCGGAAAAGCAACGCGATTAATATTATCCATAATCAAACGGATTGAGAACTCCGCGTATTTTTTGGCAAAAGTGACGATGCTAAGTTTTTCAAAACCGATGACCGCTCCCAGATAAATAATCATCAGATCATCCTTGATAAGGGCTAAAAAAGAATTTCCTTGAAAAGGGACTCCGTATGATAAAAGTGATTTTGCCGAAGACTTTGAAAAAATAAGTTTTGGTGACCAGGGGTTCATTATGTAAATCAAGATGACTCCAATTAAAGATCGGGCTATCACTGCCACAACCAAACTAAAAATATCCATATTCATAAGGGACATGACAATGACTGCAGAATAAAAAACTAAATTTTCAATGAGTGAAACCAAGACAACCTTATAAATTTGAATCTTTTTTTCAAGCAGCACAGAAGGAATGGTCTTAAGTGATAAGAAAAAGAAAGAAAAAAGAAGTGACCAGTATAGATAAACGGCATTTTTTGGTAAATCTTTATAGATTACAAAAAGATAATTGGTCAAGAAAAAACCAACAATTATTATAAATATGGATAGGGCAGTTTGGATAATAAATGCGGTACTTAGATCTTTTTCATCGACTTCTTTTTTTTGGATTATGGCTGCAGCTAGTCCAAGACTCGAGAAGTAGTTAAAAAAAGCCATCATGGCAAGCACTGTGTTATAAATACCGAGAAGATAAAGATTTGATTTTAAAGTCAAGATAAAAAAAGCCGCAAATCCAAGGAGAGCCGAAAAACCACTTTGAAAAAGAAGGCTCCCCGCACTTAAAACACCTCGTTGTTTTATCTGTTTAATATTGTTGTTCATATTTTATATAATTAAAAAGATGAAATTCTTTAAAAAATTATTATCTTTCGAATTTATTACTCTCATCATTATAACAGTTTTGGCTATTTTCGGACTTTTTAATAATCAATATTTTGTTGTTCACGATGACCAACATATTGCCAGACTTTATTTACTGGATCAGGCAATCAGACAAGGAAGTCTATACCCCCGCTTTGTTGGGGGATTAGGATTTAATTTTGGATACCCTCTATTTAATTTTTATCCACCACTTATTTATTATGTAGCGGAATTTTTTCACCTAATTGGATTTAATTTACTTTGGTCTTTAAAATTAATGATCTTTATCGGTTCTTTCGTTTTTTCAACTGGAATGTATCAGTTGGGCAAAAGATTTTTTGATAAAAAAACTGGTTTGTTAGTTGCGACTTTATCTACTTTTTTCTTTTATCGAATGATCACGATTTATATTAGAGGTGCATGGGCGGAATTTTTTGCCATGTCTATTTTGCCGTTTGTTTTTTTGGGGTTAGACAATATTTATAAAAATAAAAACTTAAAATCAGTAACACTTTTTAGTGTTAGTTTAGTACTATTGGTATTAGCTCATCCTTTAATTGCTTTTCCGGCGTTTTTTTACGTAGGATTATTTTTTATTTTTTATTTTTTGAAATCTGGAAACAGACTAATATTTTTAAGGAATTTTTTACTTGGTGTTTTTTTTGGATTGGGTTTATCAGCATTTTTTTGGTTACCTTCAATAATTGAAAAACAATATACGCTAGTTGATGCGATCCTGACCCACGAACTTGCTAGTTATCAAATTCACTTTATCTACCCCTTTCAACTATGGTTTTCACCTTGGGGATATGGAGGGTCAATCGCAGGACCCGTCGACGGAATGAGTTTTCAACTTGGAAAAATTCATATTTTTTTGACAATTTTTTCACTGGCTATTAGTTTGTTTTATTTTATTTCAAAAAAAAATAGGGAACAATTAGGACTATATTGTTTCTTATTTTTTTTACTTTTATTTTCGCTATTTATGTCCCTTACTTACTCTCAGTTTGTTTGGGACAAAATAAAATATCTTTGGTATTTACAATTTCCTTGGAGGTTTCTGACGTTTACGGGAATATTTATTAGTTTAATTGCCGGAGCGGGAGTTTATTACTTAGGAAAGTTAACCAAAGCACCATCTAATCTATTGATGATAATTTTAATTTTTATAACAGTTTTAAAATATATATCCTATTCAAAACCTCATGATCTTAAAGCATATGACGAAAAAAAGTTAACGGGTTTTAAGGAAATCTCCTGGCGGGTGAGCAAAACTTCTTTTGAATTTGCGCCAAAGGGGATCAAGACAAAGAAGACGGAATTAGAAACAACAACGATTGGACTAGAAAAAAAAGATCTGACAAAAGATGTTTATGCTGTTATTTCCACTGATAAAAAGGGGGTAAAAATAAAAACTATTTTGGATTTGTTTGCGAAAAAAGAATTTGAGGTTTATTCAAAAAAATCTTTTCAATTTAGGTTAAATACTTTCAACTTTCCTGGGTGGAAGGCAAATATAGATAGTAAGGAAATAAAAATTAATGATGATAATGACTATAAATTAATTACCGTTTTAGTCCCCAAGGGGAATCATAAACTATCTTTTGTATTTGAAAATACCTTAATAAGGAAATTGGGGAATTTGACAAGTATTATCTTCTTAATAGGATTGCTATTCTGTATAATACATAAATGAAATTTAATAAAACTTATCTAATTCTTTTTCTTGGAATGACATTATGGGGGTTGCTTCCGTTATTTACTCATAAGTATGTAATGACGATCGATCCACTTTTTTTAGTTAGTATTTCAACGATAACTGCGTCCATTCCATTTTTTATATTACTTCTTGCAGGAAAACAAATTAGAAATTTCTTTTCAATAAATTTTTTGAAAGATATATTTTGGGTAGCCACATTAACTGCAATCGGACAAGGATTGTTATTTATTGGAACAAAATTAACTTCTGGTACAAACACAGGTTTATTGCTTCAATCAGAGCCGATATATTCTTTAATTTTAGGGGCGATTTTTTTGGGCGAGATAATCAGCGGTGGACAGATTTTAGCAACTTTGTTTATGGTATTGGGTGCAATGGCTATAGTATATAGGGGAGGATCAAGTCTTAATCTTGGTGACATTTTTATTTTACTGTCACCTTTGATGTTTCAAATGTCTCATTTGATGGGAAAAAAACTTTTGAACAGAAAAATTTCCGTTAATATGATTTTGGCTGGTAGGCAATTTTTTGGAGGATTAATATTGGTATTTTTTACCCTCATCACAAGTAAATCTACTGTTGTATTCAATATTCACAACTTTGGTGTCGGTCTATATTTAGGGATGTTGACGGCGATTGTTGCTTTATGTTGGTATTCATCAATAAAAAAAATTCCTGTTTCAACTGCATCGTCTTTCCTTCCATTGACTGCTCTTGTTTCACTACTTGGATCAGTCTTTTTTCTCAAAGAGATAGTCGGTATTCAACAATATATTGGTTTTTTCTTAATAGTCGGAGGGATGATCTGGCAAGCAAATCTCCATGTTCATAAAGTTTTAACTTCTTAGACAAATATACGTTCCACTACAAGAAAACTATTTAATTAACTCAAATAAATAGTAAGCAGTTCTGTTTCCGGGCTTTTCGTACTTTTTAATAAGTTTTATTGGCCAGTTTGAGGGGAATTCTTTTTTTTGGGAAAAGACTACGTAGACTAAATTTTCTTTTAATTCTTTTTGATTTGCTAACAGTGCTTTTTCATCAAGTGGCCAGAAACCACGAATATTTATTTTATCATCGTCATGCAAATATACATTTAACATATCTCCAATCAATCCAAAATCTCCCTCAGCCAAGATAATCACTTGTTTTTCTTTTGATTTAACACGTGCAAATTCCATTATTTCCTTCGTTCCCCAACCTGCTGTTTCTCCTTCTATGTATTGACCTTTATCAATTGGGGGGAAAGGAATCAAAGATGGATTAAAATAAAATCCATAAGCAAAAAATCCAGAGATCAATAAAAATATTGTCAAAGATACTGATTTAATAAGCTTTGATTTTAAATTTGACAAGAGATATGCAGAAAAAATTGTCAGCAGAGTTGTCAAAAATATTAAATATCGTGGAAATATGACTCGCGAAAAACCGGCAATGGCAAAGTATGGGGCGATTAGCCAGATTGCAAAGTATAGACCTAAATTAAAATCTTTTACCAATATGAAGATAAGTCCGACGATTCCCAAAAATCCGGTTAGCCAACCCATCTCAGAAAATACATAGTATGGGATAAGCTTTAAGTTTGGCAAAAGGACAGCAAAAGGAGCTTTGATAAATTCTCCAAACGGCATGACAAAAGTATTATTTTTTTGCTCAATATAGTGCATAAAAGGAGAGAGTCTTTGAATGTTATAAATAACAATTGCCATTACGAAAACAAAAGCGAATAAGATAAAGTAATTTATAGTTTTTTTAATAATATCTTTTTCATTTTTTTTCCAAACAAGAATTGGGGCAATCGAGGCAAGTCCGATAAACATTCGAACAGATGATTTGGTAAGCATTGATAACCCAGCCATTATTCCAAAAAACAAAGCTAGATCAAGTCTGAGAGTTCGAACAACTAATATTGAAAAGAATAAAATCCAAATAAACCCAGCATTGACGGCAGAATCGGCAAGAGCTATTCGATCGTAAAAAATAAAAAAAGGAGTAAAAATATATAAAAAAGCTCCCCAAAAAGCCGTTTTTTTACCAAATAAATAAAATAGCAAACTAAAGATACCTGTCAGCGAAGCAAAGCCAGTTGCAACTGAAAACATTCGTCCACCAATTAAGAGATTTGGAGAAAATATTTTTAAAAAAGGAATCATTCCCCAAGTTTGTAGGGGTTGGCGACCGTCGGTGAGCGAAATAAATCTCCAAGAGGCGTCGTGCCAGGCGACTTTCGCCCAATGAATATAGATTCCCTCATCACAAAATATCGGGAGCTTTTCTAAAAAAATAATTCTGGTAAGTAGAAATAAGGCAACCAACCCAAAAGCTAAAAGAATATCTTTGAGATTAAAGTTTTTTTTGAAGAAAGAGAAAAGTTTATAAATATCAAACATAATTAAACATTATTATATAATAATAGAGTACAAATTATTATTTAATAAATTCGTAATAAATTCGGCATCGTATTTTTCGACCGCCTCACCCTAAAGGGACCCAGGCGATTGTCTCAAAATACTAATGCCTCATTTATTTTTGTTCAAAATGAATTACTCAGTAATTTTGCCTGTTTTCAATGAACAGGAAAACTTAGAGTCTCTTTATAAAAGAGTTGTTAAAGTTTTAACTGGTTTGAAAGAAGAATATGAAATTATTTTTGTCAACGATGGTTCACTTGATAGGACAGGGGATATCTTAATGGAGCTTAATAAAAAAAATAACAAAGTAAAAATCATTAATTTTTCTCGTAATTTCGGTCACCAGATAGCGGTTTCGGCAGGACTCAATTTTGCCACAGGAGACAAGGTTGCAATATTGGACGCCGACTTGCAGGATCCACCTGAAATATTACCTAAATTTTTTTCTAGACTTGACGAGGGTTATGATGTTGTCTATGCAGTTCGAAAAAAAAGAAAGGAAAATATTTTTAAAATAATCTCTTATAGCGTTTTTTATAAGATACTTCGTCTGATAGCCAACATCGATATCCCCCTTGATAGCGGAGACTTTTGTGTTTTAAGTCGAAGAATGGTCAAAACTATTAATTCTTTTCCAGAACGCAATCGATTTGTCAGAGGGCTTCGCAGTTGGGCTGGTTTTAAACAAATAGGACTAGAATATGAAAGAGAAAAAAGGTTTGCGGGGACAAGTAAATATGGAATCAGAAAATTGTTTAAGCTGGCGTTTGACGGAATTTTTTCTTTTTCATTTGTTCCGTTGCAAATAATGTTTATATTGGGGTCAACATCTCTTTTTTTATCAATTATAGGGATCTTTTGGGCAATTTACATGAAATTTTTTACGACTGCCTACGCTCGAGTCCCAGGGTTTGCTACAACTACAATACTAATTATGTTTGTTGGAGGCCTACAATTATTTTCAATTGGAATAATGGGTGAATATCTAAGACGAGTGTATGATGAAGTAAAACAAAGACCACAATATATCATCGAGTCAAAGGTTGGATTTTAATTACTTCATTATTAGAAAATAATCTCCAAACTGTTTTGTATTTCCGGTTAAATAATTTGCGTCATTTTTATCTATAACAAAACATCCTTTATTTTTATAAATATTATCAAAATCTTTTGTTTCATAGTAAAAGTTTATTTTTTTACCAAAATAATAAACCATTGAAGGATGTTCTCCCCACCATTTGGTAGTGGTGATAAGTAACCCAAGTTTATCAAGAGTGACAAAGCTATCCCGATTGGTTTTATTGATTAGTATTTCGAGCGACTGACATTTATTTTTTGCAAAGAGGGAAAGATCATAGTATGGCTCTTGTTTTGAATAATTAACTGCCAATACATTTTGCCTGTATGATTGATTAAATAAAAGTATTACCAAAAAAATTCCAAAAATTATTTTAAATATTTTGCTGTTAAACTGATTGATAAATACAACAGCCAGAAATGCAAATTGAGGAATGACTGGATAAAAATACCAAAAAATTTTAGTCTTCGTTAAATTTAAAAAGATAAACCAAAAAAGAAGATAGAAAGAATAAAAAGCGTTTTTAGATGAAATTTTATTTTTGAAAAAACTGATTAAAGTTATTATTCCTCCAATTATTCCAAGATAAAAAAATCTTCCCATTTGATCAGCGGCTAA
Source organism: bacterium (assembly GCA_021825445.1). GTDB lineage: Bacteria > Patescibacteriota > Microgenomatia > UBA1406 > GWC2-37-13 > GWC2-37-13. The sequence goes on from JAKAHA010000005.1 coordinate 59,109, forward strand.
GGTTATATAAAAAGTTCTTTGCCCAAAATGAAATTCAATCGAAGATGTCACTCTTCTGAAATGTGATTCAATGATATGTTGCCAAAAGAACGCCTTCCCAAAAACGAAAAACATTGCCACAAACCAAGAAAGCAAAATTAACGACTGAATAAATATTTTTTTTATTATTTTTTCAAGATCTTTTTGTCCAATTTCTTTTTTAAAGAATTTATAAAAATAATAAATAAAAATTAAGGCAACCGGATAAAAACCAATTAAAGATTTTCCCATCACGGCTATAAACAAAAAGAAAAGACTGGCAAAAAAATTGTCAAAAAAAAGGATGTATCCCAACCAGCCAAGCAAGATAAAAATATCAAGGTTGACGGTCTGGGTTCTTTGCAGAAATAAAGGAGTAAAGGCAGTGATTGCGACAGTCAAGGTTGATAGCCAGCGATCTTTTAAGACTCGGTTATAAAATACATAAACAAAGGCAAGAATAATTATTGAAATAAACAGACTAAAAAGTCTAGTGGTGATTTCCGGGACGGCGAGAAAAGTCAGTTTGGCAACCAAACCATAGATAAGTGGAATTAGAGGTGGTTTATCCAACCAGTATTGTCCTTGCCATACCGGCATAAGAAATTTATTTTGCCCTATCATCTCTTTTCCAGTTTGGACGTAGAGCGATTCATCCCAGTCAAAAAAAGGAGTGGGGTGAGAAATTAATTTGACTGCAATTAATGCAAAAAAAATACTTAAAAAAATAATGACTGGCCAGTGTTTTTTCATGGTTTTAATTTAGCTTTAATAGCTTTTTCTAATGGTAATTTTATCTCAAACGCCTGATCAAATACAATGGATTGATATTTAAAGTAAGAACGAAGCTCATAGACACAGGAAACGGTAAGTATCAAGTAAAAAGTAGAAAATATTAGGTATTTAGCTATTTTTTTATTTAATGACAATCTTGTAGCGATCGCTACAAGATTGTAAATAGCATTTCCAACAAAATATACTATTGAAGGAAGTGCAGTAAAAGTTCGAAGCATATTTGGATTTTCCCAAGGGTAAGTCATAAGAGCCGGAAATAAAGAAATTAAGAAATAAAATAGAAAAAAATAGTTCGTAGTTCGTAGTACGTAGTTCGTAGTTGCTGTTATTAAACCTATCAAGAACAAAATTCCCATGATTGGATTTAGGGCGGGTTTGTTGGGATAGTTATGGCGACCATTGACATCACCTTTAAAATTAAACATCAAAGACGTCTTGGAAATATTACTCCAAAGTCCGCCTATTTTTTCATTAATCGTCACTTCGTTGTTTTTTAAAAAAAATTGTTGGTCAACACGAATGTCTTTGTTTGACATAAGGTAAGTCGTTAATGGAGTGATGATGATTATGAAGGGAATTAGAAACAATAAAAATTGTTTAATTGTTACATTGTTCCATTGTTTTATTGTTAAAAACAAATACATAACCGGCAAAAGAAAAAAGATTCGTCCGGGGGTGTAGGAGAGAAAAGCGAGACCTGCAAATAAACCAGAAATTATCAAGTAAAAGCTCGATTCCGAATTTTTTAGCCCGCCACACCCCCACGGGGGCCCCTGGCGATTAGCTAAAAAACCCGGACTCTTTGCTTTTGAAAATTCATCGAACTTTAATAAAAAATATATTGACATTAATTCCAAAAATAAAAGGAAAGTTGCTTCAAATGAAAAACGAGTAAAATTCAAAAACCAACGTGATGTTAGGAGGATTATAGGTAGAGACAAGGCAATGCCTTGTCTGTACAAAATGTTTTTTTGATAAATAATTTTCAGGATAAAATAAAATATAACTACTGATAAAATTCCAAAAATTGCTGCTGGAAATCTGAGGGCAAAAGTATTTATTCCAAAAGTTTTTAAAGAAGTAAGCAATACGTAAAAATATAAAGTTGAGTGACCTGTTGCCAATTGAGAATATGGAATATATGGTTTGTTATTTAGGGATAGTGCAAGTTTAGTAAATTCAACTTCATCAAAAGTAAGATTTTTTGGAATCTCGGAAAAACGATAAAAAATTAGAAAAGCAGAAATTATTGTTAAAAAAATAATTGGAAGAATTTTTTTCATTTGTTTTTATTATAATAAATTTATGTCACAATATTATAATCCTAAAAGAAAATCATATCTTTATACGCCAGGGTCACCTTCACCATTTCGTTTAAGTCGAAGTAAGATTGATTTATTTTTAAATTGTCCGAGATGTTTTTACTTTGACAGGCGTTTAGGAGTGGCACAACCTCCAGGGTTTCCTTTTTCACTTAACTCTGCAGTTGATAAACTGCTCAAAAAAGAATTTGATATCCACAGAGCCGATGGGACTCCTCATCCTTTGATGAAAACATATAAGATTGACGCAGTTCCCCTGAAAGATAAAAATATGGATAAATGGCGAGACGCACTTCGCGGGGGAATCGAATATTTTCATAAAGATACAAAATTAAATATTACTGGAGGAATTGATGATATCTGGGTCAATCCAGCGGGCGAGCTAATAATAGTCGATTATAAAGCGACTTCAAAGACCGGAGATGTATCGCTTGACGCTGATTGGCAGATTGGATACAAGAGGCAGATGGAAATTTATCAATGGTTATTTCGAAAAAATAATTATAAAGTTTCTTCAACGGGTTATTTTGTCTATTGTAACGGCGACGCCGACCGCGAGGCTTTTGACGGAAAACTGGAATTTGATATTAAGATTTTGCCATATGTGGGGGATGATTCTTGGATTGAGAAAACAATTTTAGATATTCACAAATGCCTAAACGGGGCTCTTCCCGAGTCGGGAAAAGATTGTGATTATTGTAAATATCGCGAAGCCATCAATGATATTTTCCCTGCAGGTCAAGTAACTTTATTTTAAAAATATCTTTTAAAGTCTCAATTGTATCTCGAATAAAATTGACATTTTTTGTCTCCACATGTCTCCAAACGACAGGTACTTCGATTATTTTATAACCAAATTTTTGACCTAAAAATAAAAATTCTATATCAAAACCTGCAGAAACCGATGAGTCTTTAGCGATTCTTTTGTCATGAAAAACCTGAAGTTTATCGATAATTTTCAAAGCAGCTTGCCTTTCAAATAATTTAAAACCGCACTGAGTATCTTTAATTCCTTTTAAACCAATAATTATGTTTCGAATTATAATAAATCCTTTAGCCATAATTTTTCGAAGAATCGGGGCACCTACCCGACTATTGTTACGTGAGCCAATCACAATTTGCCCGCCTTCATTTGTTTTGGAAATTAATTTTTCCACTTCTTCAATTGGGGTTGCCAAGTCAATGTCTGAGAAAACTACATAATCATATTTAGCTTGTCTAATACCAGTTAAGACAGCAAATGCTTTTCCCTGATGGGAGTTTTCTATCAACCTAAATTTTGGAAAAGTTTTTAAGTATTTATTTTTTATGACTTTTTTTGAAGAATCATTTGAACCATCATCAACGATTAAAACTTCAGAAAACCTAACATCTTGCATTGTGTAATTACCGATTTTATCCAAAACACCTTTTTGAATATTAGCCTCTTCGTTATAGCAGGGAATTATTAAAGATGTCTTCATCTGACTAATTTGTAAATTTTAACACCCGCCACCTCCCACTCTCCAATTATTTTATTTGGTGCAAAAAAGGCAATATCCCATTGAGGATTGCCTATGATAAGAGGGCATTTTTTTTCACAGACGACAAATAGCTCATTTGTCTTTTCAATCGAATCTTTTTCCTCGGCTCTTTTCCCCCAGATCTCCAGAAAATAACGATATGATGAATCGGAATATTTTTCCGGTAGTGCAGTTACAGTATATTTTTTGTCTCCAACATTATCAAAAATTTTTTTGGCAATACTTTTTGCAAACGAAATTTGGTTATTCGGTTGTCTATTAAAATAAGGATATTTTTGAAAATTAAGAAAGATAAAACCAATTATAAAAAAAATCGTTAAAAACTTTTCTAAAATAGTTCCTTTTGGGAAATCTAGAAAATATCCTATGATGATGTAATAAAGTGGGTAGAGGATCACAAGATAATGAGGATGTTTTGGACCACTATATAGGGACATTCCTAAAATTGCCAAAAGAAATATAAAAAGCAATGTTTTTAAATGAGATTTTTTTATGATTAAAGTAAATAAAATCATAAAAAGAAACAACATTAAGAGATAAACAAAGATTTTATTCAGATCGATATTAAAAGAATATAAATTTAAATAATAAAACGAATCAAAAAAACTGTTTACCTTTGTCAAAAAACTGGAACCTGAAGATCGAAAAAGATTTATAAAATTTTTACTATTTAGAAAATTGTGTCGAAGATCAAAGACGATAAGGGGAGAAGAAAAAAAGATAAAAGAAAAAATCATCAGTAAATAATTGCTAAATTGCTTCATTGTTATATTGCCAGACTGTTTTATTTTTTTTATTAAATCGTTTGCAAATAATACAGCAATTGGTGGAATAAGAAAAAGAGCCAGATAATGAAGCTGAATGGAAAACGAAATAAAGGTGCCAAGCAGTGCAAAAAAATACCACTTATTAGTTTCCAAACTTTTTATTGCAAAATAAACTGTCAGTAAAGTAAATAATGGCAAAAGATTGGGATTCCATGAGTATCGAGAAAAGTCGATCAATACTGATGAGAAACTAAGAAATAAAGTAGAGATTAAAGAAATTCTTTTGTTAAATAACTCTTTGACAATTAGATAGTTAATTAAAAGATAGATCGAGGAAAAAAAAGCAACTCCAAAAGCCAGACCTACTGGTTGGTAATTAAATAAAAGTAGCCAGGGAGTTATGAAATAATAATAAAAAGGACCCAAGTATACTTGACCGATTGATGTTGGAGCACCGATTGCCGGAAGATGTTCTAATGTTAATATTCTTTTGGCGATAATTACATCTCGCCCCTGATCGCCTAAGAAAGTGACGAAACCTTCAAGACGATAAAATCGCAAAAATATACCCACAAGAATCACTACGATTAAAATCCAATTCTTTGCTACAATGTTAGTTATGCGACGCATATATTCTTACTTAATTTTAACAGCTATTGTTTTAATTTCTACTATTGTTCTTTGGAGAAGTGTTGGAATGCTCACTATATATAGACAATATGATGGACCGCTATACATAGTACCAGCAAAAACTTTTTATGATCCAGCAAAAATTGAACAGTTAAAATTAGAGACAGGGTTGAGCACAAAATATTATGCAGCTCATCTACCGTTGTATCCTGTACTTATTAGACTAATGAGTCTAATTCCAATTGGAAATCTTAAATATTTAAAATCGATGATTGGAATAAATTTGTTATCAACAATTGGATTGGTATTATTTTTTTATTATCTACTAAAGAAGTTTAATCTGACAAAAAATCCATTAATGCTGGCTTCAGTATTATTATTTCTTCCTAGATTTTTGGTAGTCAGATCGGCTGGAGCACCAGAAAGTTTGTTTATGTTGCTTATTTTGTTATCACTTTTCTTTTTTGAAAAGGAAAAATTTTGGCTGGCAGGGTTATTTGGAGGACTGGCGACGATGACAAAAACACCTGGAATTCTTTTATTTCCCGCATACATGTTTGTGTTATTTGAGTCATTTGTCATCCCCGTGAAGACGGGGATCCAGTCTAAAATGTTCAACTTTAAATGGCTTTATCTATTATTAATTCCTTTAGGTTTATTAGTTGTGTTTGGAATTTATGCGGTACAATATAAAGATTTTTTTGCCTACTTTCATTCTGGAGACAATATTCACTTGGTTTTTCCTTTTTCCGTTTTTAATTTTCAAAAACCTTGGGTTGGGACGGCATGGCTTGAAGAAATAATATTTTATTATTTTATGTATGGGCTGGCAATCATCAATTTGAAAGACAGTAAATATAGAAGTTTTTTTTATTTCGGTTTAGTATTTTTTACAGCTACTTTATTTGTGGAGCATCGTGATATCAGTCGTTACTCTTTACCCCTTTGGCCACTGGCTTTAATTGCTTTTGAAAAGTTTTTTACTTCAAAAAAATTTCTGATTATTTTTGTAATATTATTACCAGCCATTTTTTTATATGCTTGGAATTTACTGCTTTATAATGTCATGCCGATCAGTGATTGGGCGGCATTTTTGTGATAGAATTGGATATGAAAAAATTTTTGAAAAAACGATGGTATTTAATCCTAATAATTTTAATTATTGGATTTTTTATTTATCGAAATCAAACAACCGTTCAAGGTAAAATCGAGACGTATAAAATAAAAAAGGAAGATTTAAGAGAAACTCTTTCTTTATCGGGAAAGATTGAGGCTGATGAAAAAGTTAATTTAAAATTTCAAACCTCAGGAAGATTGGCTTGGGTTGGGGTCAAAGAGGGAGATGCTGTAAAAAAATATCAAATGATTGCCACTCTTGACCAAAGAGATTTGAAAAATCGCATGCAAAAATATTTGAATACTTTTGCTTCAGCTCGCAATACTTTCGAACAGACGAAAGTTGAGAATTGGAATGAGCAGTTTGATATTTCCGAAACTGTCCGAAAAGCGGCGGAGCAAACACTCAAAAATAATCAATTTAGCTTAGAAAATACCGTACTGGATGTTGAGTATCAGAATTTAAGTTTGGAATACGCCAATCTTTGGACTCCGATTGAGGGAATAGTTACCCACGTTTCAGCTCCTTTTCCTGGAGTAAACATCACTCCTGCCGGAGCGGAATTTGATATTGTTAACCCAAAGACTTTATATTTTTCAGTGACGGCAGAACAGTCTGATGTGATCAAATTAGAAGAGGGGATGGTGGGCGATATAATTTTGGACTCTTATCCTGATGAAACTTATCAAGGAAAACTATACTATGTTTCTTTTGCCCCAAAAGATGGTGAGACTGGAACGGTCTACGAACTGAGATTAAATTTAGATGATAAAATAAAAAAATTACCTCTGAAGTTGGGGATGACAGGAGATCTAGATTTTGCTTTAAGAGAGATAACAGACGTCATTTCCGTTCCAACAAGATTTATCAAAAAAGATTCTAAAGGAAATTTTGTTCAGATTATAAAAGATAATAGTAAAGAAAAAAGATATATTAAATTAGGACAAGAAATCGATGGAAAAGTAGAAATTAAATTTGGGGTAACGAGCGGAGAAGTAATATATGATTAAAATTTCTCATGTTAATAAAGAATACGTTTTAGATGCTGACAATATTTTTCATGCACTGACCGATATTAATGTTGAAATAAAAGATAAGGAATTTGTCTCAATCATTGGACAATCAGGATCGGGAAAATCTACCTTAATGCACATTATTGGTTTACTAGATAGACCGACCACAGGTAAAGTAACTGTCAATGACCAAGATGTCTCAAAACTTAATGATGATGAAATTTCTTTGCTTCGAAATGATTTTGTCGGATTTATCTTTCAACAATTTAATTTAATTAACAAATTAACAGTAATAGAAAATGTTATGTTGCCGTCAATTTATTCTAGGAAAAAGTTGACTTTTGATCCTCAACAAAAAGCCTTTGAACTTTTGAAAAGGTTTGGACTTGAGACAAAAATTAAATCATATCCAAATAAACTTTCGGGTGGACAACAACAAAGAGTTGCGATCGCCAGGGCACTGATTATGAGTCCAAAATTAATTCTTGCTGATGAACCAACGGGGAATCTTGATTCAAAATCAGGTGAAATAGTACTTTCATTAATAAGGGATTTAAACCATAAAGAAAAGATTACAGTAATTATCGTTACTCACGATATGAATGTTGCCAAACAGGCAAGCAGGATCATAAGGATTAAAGACGGTAAAATCGAGAAATAAAAACTACTTATGAATTATTTTATATTTATTATAACCAGTGCATATGTCGACTTAATGCGTAATAAAGCTCGGACATTTTTGACAACTTTAGGAATTGTAATCGGAGTTGCGTCTGTTGTTTTGCTCCAGGCTTTTGGACTAGGACTTAAAGCGTATATTAAGGGGCAGTTTGATAGTCTTGGTACAAATTTAGTTTTTATATTGCCTGGAAATATGTTTAGGGCGGGAGGAAGCGGGTTTGGAGCAGGCTCAATGGGGTCAGCAATCTCTTTTGACGAAAAAGATTTAAATAGTCTAAAAAGAGCTAGTGATGCAGAAATTATAGTACCATCGACCATGAAAAGTTCTAAAATTGAGGCATTGGGAAAAAGTGAATATGCAACAATTTATGGAACGAGTGAAGAAATTTTTCCCACAAGAAATTTAGAAATTGATAAAGGGACATTTTTTTTAAAAAGCGATATAAATAAAAGAACAAAAGTGGCTGTAATGGGTCCAAAAATTGCTGAAAAACTTTTTGGACAAGCTGAATTTGCGGTAGATCAAAAGATTAGCATTGATAAAATTACATTTAAAGTAGTTGGCGTTTTGAAATCAAAAGGAGGTGGAGGATTTGGCGGACCTGATTTTGATAGTTATGTTTATATTCCTTATAAAACTGCCTTTTTAGTAAATAATAAAAAAAGCTTCTCAAGCTTTGTTATTAAGGCGATATCATCAGAAAGAATTACTGATTTAAAGAATGAAACAGATAAGATTTTACTGAAAAGATATAAAGAAGAAGATTTTTCAGTAGCCGAATCAAAGGAGATATTAAACACCGTTGAATCAATTTTCTCAATGTTAAATATGGTATTGGTTGCAATTGGAGGAGTTTCTCTTGTAGTTGGAGGAATAGGGATAATGAATATTATGTATGTATCGGTCACCGAGCGGATAAGAGAGATTGGCATAAGGCGAGCAATGGGAGCTTTGGAAAAAGATATTTTACTTCAATTTTTGTCGGAATCAGTATTGCTTTCACTGCTTGGAGGAGTGTTGGGATTATTATTGTCTTTTCTTATCGTTTTAATTTTAAGAATATTTTTTCCTGCATATATTGATTTGAGTTCAATGTTGATGGCGATATTTGTCTCGTCAGCTATTGGAGTTGGTTTTGGTGTATTTCCTGCTAGGTCAGCCGCAAAACTTCTACCTATTGAAGCGATTCGTTATGAATAATATAATGGTAACGAAATGATAAAGGAATTTATTCATCTTCTGACTTTTGCCTTAGAGGATTTTTCACGTAATAAGCTACGAACTTTTTTAACATCACTTGGAATAATGATTGGTGTCTCATCAGTGGTTCTTCTACTGGCTTTAGGATTGGGACTTAAAGAATATATACGTCTTCAGTTTGCAAGCCTTGGAACAAATTTAATTATGGTCATGCCAGGAGGTGGTGGAGGAGGCAGTCTTAAAAGTATGGGTTCATCAATGGTAGGAGGTATAAGTTTTGATAGTCGCGACACCGATAAAATTAAAAGAATAAAAAATGTCAAAGTGGTGGCACCGTTTTTTATTAAATTTTTAGAGATAAAAGGGGAGAGGGATAGCGAATATGTTGAAGTAGCCGCTTCAACGGCAGATGTATATTCAGTGATGAATTTGGAAGTAGATCAGGGTAGTTTTTATGACAAGGCAGATGCTGATCGGGGTCTTAAAGTAATAATTATTGGTCCAAAAATTGCCGAAAAACTTTTTGGAACCATTGAAAATGCGATTGGAAAAAAAGTTGATTTAGGCGAACAAAGTTTTAAAGTAATTGGTGTTCCAAAATCTAAAGGCGGGGGAGGACTTGGAGGAGCGAGTATTGACGACCATGCATATATTCCTTTAAAGTCGGCAAGTGCCTGGAATCCTAATAAAACGATTTATGCATATTATATTAAGGCGTCGAGTGAAGAAGTTATTCCCGAGTTAAAAAAGGATATTGAAAATGTTTTGTTGAAAAGATATAAGAAAGATGAATTTTCAGTTGGAGAAATGACTGATATTCTTAACATGGTAAATCAAATTTTTGCGATGTTAAATTTGGTATTAGTTTCAATTGGGGCAATTTCTTTACTTGTTGGCGGGATTGGAATAATGAATATTATGTATATCTCAGTTTTTGAGAGGATTAGAGAAATTGGAATTAGACGAGCGTTTGGGGCGACCAATCGTGATATCATGTCTCATTTTATAAGTGAAGCGGTGTTTTTATCTCTCTTTGGTGGGCTAGTGGGACTAATATTTTCTTATTTGGTTGTTTTGTTGATTAGGTTATATTTTCCGGCATACATCGATGTCTGGTCAGTCATAATTGCTCTTGGAGTTTCGTCTGGAATTGGAATAATTTTTGGAATTATCCCTGCTAGAAAAGCCTCGTCTCTTGATCCAGTTGAAGCGATGAGATATGAGTAGTTTGGCATTTTGGACAGAAAAAAGAGCTGCGACCGTTGTGTTTTATTCGTTTAATTAAGGTCTTACAGTTTAGGCAAGGTTCTCCTTCCCGCTCATAAACCAAAAAATTTCTTTGATGACCGCCACGTGATCCATCAGGAAGTATAAACGCCTCATCAGCCCCCGAGGAACCACAGTCTTTAATCCCTTGATTAATTGTTTGTTTAATTGTTTTATATAATAATTTTATTTCTTGATCTGTTAAAGAGTTCGATAATCTTTGCGGATGAATTTTAGCAAGAAATAGAGAATCGTTGGCATAAATATTTCCAATGCCTGTTATAAAATCCTGATCCATTAATAGCACTTTGATTGGTTTGCGAGTTTTTTTGGCGATTGAAGAAACTAGTTCTGGAGTAAATTTATTATCTAAAACATCAACTCCTTTTGGTTTTAGGGGTTGGTCACTTACTTTTATCCAGCCAAATTTACGCAAATCGTTGAAAAATATACCTGAGTCATCGGTAAATTCAACAATGACTCTTGTTGTATTTGCTGGCATTTTGTTTCCGCCAGTAAAAGGAATTATGTTTTTAAAAACTGCGTGTTCGACATTTTTTGAAAAAAGAATTTGTCCGGATAATTTAAAATGAATGTTTAAATATTTTTTATTATTTAATCCAAAAACTAAAACTTTTCCATATCGATCAACGGAAATTATTTTTTGTCCAATAACATCGTTTTTATTACCAATAAAATTTTTTGGGGAAAGAATTTGGATGTCAGAAATGACTTTTCCAATAACGTTTGGAGCAAGTTTACGTTTTATAGTTTCAACTTCAGGTAGTTCTGGCATGCGTAAAATTTCTAATTTCTAATTGACCTAATTAACCTAAACAATTCCCAATTGATTATTAGATATTTTTTAGATCAATTAGAATAATTAGACAAATTAGGTTAATTTAGATTTCACAAATTGCTTGATATTTTCTTCAAACTTTTCTTCTGTGAATCTCTCCGCTGTTTTTCTTGCTTCTTTTCTCATTTCCAGATATTTTTCTTTATTAAGTTTTTCAAATTCCGCAATTTTTTTTATAAGACTAGATTCGATTAATTGGTCAAATAGGAATCCGTTTTTTTCATTAATAACGTATTCAGGTATTCCACCAGAGCGAAAAGCAATGACGGGTAATCCATAACCCATCGCCTCGACTACCGCGATACCAAACTCTTCGTCACGGGATGCAAATAAAAATGCTTTTGCGTTTATATAAGTTTTTTTTAGCTCTTCGTCTGTCAGATTTCCTAAGAATTCAACAGTTTTACCAGCTATTTTTCTTAATCTTTCTTCATCTCGACCACTTCCTACAATTTTTAAATTAAATTTAAGTTTGTTTGAGGCTTTGATTAAAACATCGATATGTTTGGCTCGAGCGAGACGAGAAACCGTTAAGAAATATTCAGTTTTAAATTGTTGAAAATGGTTATAAATAGTTTTAAATAGTTTTGAATCAGAGATGTCAACCGGGGGGTAAATGACGGTAGAGTCGCGGCGGTAAAATTTTTCGATTCGTCTTTTTGTTTCCTCACTATTGGCAATTAAAAAGTCGGCTCGCTGAGTTGAAGTAAAATCCCAAATTCGCAAAAAATGATTAATAATATATCCATAAATTTTTATGAAAAAATATTTCTGCCATTCAATGGCTGTTTCATATCCATAAAGATAGCGTGGTGGATGGTGAATATAAGAAATATGAACGGTCGGTTTTTTAGTTTTAATTCCTTTAGACATCCAACTTCCACTGGATGAAATTACTAAGTCGTAACCAGAAAAATCAAAGCTTTCCCAAATTAGAGGAGTCAGGAAGCGGAAGGGGGAGTAAAATCGGTTTAGAAGTGGGATCTTACCAAACCAAGAAACGTTGACTTTCCAGTCTTTAATTAAATTTTTATGAATGCCAAGAGAATTCAAATCAAAAGTTGTTGTATAAATATCAGCTTGGGGAAAGATTTTTTTTAAAGAAACCAGAACACGTTCGGCTCCTCCAAATTCGCGTAATTGATCATGAACAAGGGCAACTTTCATATGTCTAATTATAACGTATCAGATCCTTGATATCGTGTTTTTTCGAACGCCACACCCCAGGAGGGGACCCCTGGCGATTTTCTCAAAAACAGATATCTGCGAATGAATCTGCAAAAAATGATAAAATATCTGATGAATATATTTAATTCGTTGATTTTAGGACTTGTTGAAGGGATTACAGAATTTCTTCCAATTTCCTCAACTGCTCATTTGATAATTTCCTCAAAATTACTAAATATTCCTCAAACGGAATTTCAAAAATTTTTTGAAGTATTTATCCAGTCCGGGGCAATTTTGGCGGTAGTAGTCATTTATTGGAAAGTGATTTTAAGAAACAGAAATTTAATTATTAATATTATTTTATCTTTTATTCCAACAGCGGTTGTTGGTTTATTACTTCATAAAATAATTAAAGGAGTTTTTTTTGAAAGTTTTACTTTGATTGCAACAAGCTTATTTATCATCGGATTATTATTTATTGTTTATGAATATTTATTAAAAAATAAATATGTTAAGGCAGAAAAAAAAATTATTCAGATGACAATTATTCAAGCGTTATTAATTGGCGTTGGTCAATCGCTGGCGGTTGTGCCGGGAGTATCAAGAGCTGGGGCAGTTATTCTTACAATGTTGATAATGGGTTTTAATCGTGAAGAGTCGGCTCTCTATTCTTTTGTTCTGGCAGTGCCAACGTTACTGGCAGCATCTGCTTTTGATTTTATTAAAACAAAACCAGAAATAATTTTTACTGGTAATAATCCTTTGTTTTTGATGATTGGTTTAATTACTTCATTTTTCAGTGCAATGATAGCTATTAAATGGTTTATTAAATTCCTACAAAAGAATACTTTAACTTACTTTGGAATTTATAGAATAGCTCTTTCTATTTTTACTTACTTAGTTCTTTAATACTCCTGATTGATATAATATGAGAGTGGAATTTATATTGTAGGGCCTATGGTTCAACGGTAGAATGTGGCATTCGCATTGCCAAGATCCGAGTTCAATTCTCGGTAGGTCCACACGAAATTTGATATAATCTCTGGTAAAATGGATCTGTAGTTCAACGGTTAGAACGGTACTCTTATAAAGTACAGGCGATGGTTCGACTCCATCCTGATCCACAGAATGTAGTTTTGCCGAGATAGCCAAGGTGGTCACGGCGGAGGTCTGAAAAACCCCAGATGCGTGTTCGACTCACGCTCTCGGCACCGTTTTTTGATTTGACAACATTTTTATGCGAAAAATTCCAGGTACGATGATTTCTCAACATCCGGACCATGGTAATAAACCTTATTGGCAAAAAAATGCTTTCATAAAAACTGGGGATGAAATAAAAGAATGTTTTTTATCTTTTTCTGAACTTGGAACTTCTGAATATAAGTGGGACTGGGAAGGGAAATATGTTGACGAATCAGTGATCGAGAAATTGTTGAGCGAACACCACGAATATTTTAAAAAAAATCTACTTGGAAAAGAAAAATTTTTAACTTTTAGATTACCTAATCCAAAAGTAGAAACAGAATTTCGGTTGGGACGAGCATTTATGGGAATACTGGGCGCAGCTGGACTTGCCAAAAAAATTGGTCTTCATAGTCCGCCACTATTTGAAGTAATTCTACCAATGACTGAGTCAGCCGAAGAAATGATTGCAATTCAAGAAGCTTTTAAAGAAATAGCATCGCTTAAACACGCTCTTTATGATTTTGGAGAAGAAAGCTTAAAGCATATTGAAATAATTCCGTTATTTGAACAAGTGTCAACAATTATCAGCTCGCATAAAATTTTGGAAAAATATTTACAATTGCATAAAAAAATATTTAATTTTAAACCGCTATATATTCGACCATATTTAGCTCGCTCTGACCCGGCTTTAAATTCAGGACTTGTCCCTACAGTTTTGGCTATCAAAATCGGACTTTCGCATTATCTGGATTTTGAGAAAAAATATAATATTAAACTTTATCCAATCATTGGTTCGGCATCTTTGCCTTTTCGTGGAGGGCTGACACCAAATACGGTTGAGCAATTTTGTCATGAATACAGGGGGATAAAAACAGTTCTGATACAAAGCGCTTTTAGATATGATTATGAAAAAAAATCAGTCATAACGGCAATAAAAAAATTGGAAAAAATTCTTCCTTCAGGAAAAGCCGATTCAATTTCAAAAAAAGAGGAAGAAAAATTGGAAAAAATAATTTCTGTTTTTGAAAAATATTATCGAAGTTCAGTTGAGACAATCGCTGAACTGGTCAACAATGTATCGGGATACTTGCCAAAAAGACGGGAAAGAGTCTTGCATATTGGACTTTTTGGATATTCTCGAGGCGTAGGTAAGGTGAGATTACCAAGAGCGATTGGTTTTACTGGTGCTTTATATTCATTGGGAATTCCGCCAGAAATAATCGGGACTGGTCGGGGAATAAAATATGCAATTGAAAATAATCAGATAAAATTATTAGAGAAATATTATTTAAATATCAAAGATGATCTAAAAAAAGCTGGTCGATTTGTCCAAAAAGATGAGCTAATAAAATTAGCACATGGAGGATCCCAAGTTTGGAAAGATATTTTAAACGATATTGTAGAGATAGAAAAATATTTAGGAGAAAAATTTATACCAAAGACAGCCGCCGAAAGAGAACATTTTGTGCTTGTTAAAAAACTTCACGAAAAAATCGACTCTGGAAAAAATTATCAAATATATCTCAATAAATTGGCTGTTCTTAGGAAAAGTTTGGGATAATAAATGCTCTTGATTTTTATTTTGAAAACTTTATTATTATTACATTATGAAAAATATTAAAGTTTCGGGTAGGTTGTTGGAAGTTCCTGCGTCACCTATTAGAAAGTTAGTTCCCTATGCAACTGCGGCAAAAAAAAGAGGGATAAAGGTTTATCACCTCAATATTGGTGATCCCGATATTAAAACTCCAGAGGTAATGATAGATGTTTTGAAAAATTGGAAGGATAATCCAATTGCCTATGGTCAATCTCAAGGTCAACCAAAATTTCTTGAGTCATTAGTCGGTTATTATAAAAAACTTGGTTATTCGTTTGTGGAATCAAAAAATATTCAGGTGACAACTGGTGGATCAGAAGCGATCTCGATGGCACTTTTTGCAGTTTGTGCACCTGGCGAGGAAGTAATCACTTTTGAGCCGTATTACGCAAACTATAATTCTTACTCAAAGATAAATGGCGTAAAGATAGTTCCGGTTTTAACAAAAGGGGAGACTGGGTTTCACTTGCCAGATAGAAAAGTAATTGAAAAGAAAATTGGTAAAAAAACCAAAGCAATTCTTATCTGTAATCCAAGTAATCCCACAGGAACCGTTTATACAAAGGAAGAGATGGAGATGTTGGTTTCGATTTGTGTAAAAAATAATTTGTTTTTGATATCGGACGAAGTTTATCGAGAATTTGTCTATGACGGAAAAAAATATTTTTCGATTCTTGAGTATATGAAAAAATATCCAGACAAAATGATTTTACTCGATAGTCTTTCAAAACGTTATAGTCTTTGTGGAGCACGACTGGGAATGATTGTCTCCCTAAATAAAGATTTAACCGACGGAGTTTTGAGAATGGCTCAAGGACGACTTTCTTCCGGGTATGTCGATCAAGCGATGGCTGAAAAATTAACTGAAGTCGACGACAGTTATTTCAAAGCAGTCCATAGAGAATATCAGACTCGTCGGGATCTTCTTTACAAAGGACTAAAGTCTATCCCTGGAGTTTATTTGGAAAAACCAGAAGGAGCTTTTTATACAATCGTCAAATTGCCAGTAAAAGATAGTGAAGATTTTTGCCAATGGTTGTTGGAAAAATTTAGTTACAAAAATGGAACGGTGATGGTGGCACCAGCTGCCGGATTTTATGGAACTCCCGGAATGGGAAAAAATGAAGTGAGAATTGCCTACGTCCTCAATGTCCAAGACTTGGAAAAAGCGATTGAGATAATCGCCCACGCTCTGGTAGAATATAACAGGAAATAAACCATATGCGGGCGTAGTTTACCGGTAAAATGTCCCGCCTCGGCGGGAAGACAACGGGTCATATGTTTACGGTTTATATTTTAAAGTCGAAAACAACAGGTAAGTTCTACATCGGTTGTACAAATAACATTATTAGAAGATTGCAAGAACATAACGCAAATAAAACACGGTCAATAAAAAATAAAGGACCATTTGAATTAATTCATCAAGAAAATTATAATAGCTTGTCTGAAGGAAGAATAAGGGAGCGAAAGATAAAGTTATACAAAGGAGGAAATGCCTTTAAAAAGTTGATTATGCGGGCGTAGTTTACCGGTAAAATGCCTCCTTGCCAAGGAGGAGACAGAGGGTCCAATTCCCTTCGCCCGCTCATTTTTACAGACCAGATTGAATAACGGCAGTTCCTGCGTTTGTGTCTCCAGCACTTACAGTTCTAACTATTGGATCTCCACCTGGATATATCCATTTAACTGGCAAGGCTGCTAATGAATATTCATCATCGATTTTACAAAAACCATTTGTAAGAAAATGTATCATACCATCATTGTTATTATTATGTAAAAAATTAGAAAGTTGAATTATCTTATATATACCTTCAACCTTTAATGCATTTGTTAACGGTGTATTATCTGATGCATCAGGAGTGATCTTTCTATCCAATAGCCATTGTACTACTCGTAATTTTCCATATCCTAAAGCCAACACTTCTCTTTTCATTTTTTCCGTTGTGGCATTTTTTCGAATAGAAATATCGATATCTTGACCATGGATGTGCAGTCTTTCAACTTCCAAATATTTGGCTAGAGTAAAAGCATTTTCATAAAACGCAATTATTTTATCGTCGCTTTTACTTAATTCTAAACCTAATTCTTCATGGAGATTTTTTGTAATTTTCCCAAATTCTTCATCGTTAATGCTAAAACTATCAATATTTCCTTTAAGTACATCTCTGAAAAATTTTAGATCTTCAAATTTCCCGGAAAATTCAAACAAAATTTTTAATTTACCTGAAGAGCGTAATATCTTAAATTGTTCAACCATTTTTTTTGAAATTTCAGAATATCTGTCTTGAGGTATTCTTTGAAGTTGGTTTGGATCAGTTGCAAAAAAATAATCATAATTTTGAGCAATCATTTTCAATTGATCATCAGTAAAATTTAATATTGGATCCGTATCCATGTTATTTCCATCCTTGTCATAATAGTGACTAACAACTGCTATTCGATCACTTTTTTTTACTTCATATGTTTTTTTTCCAATTATAATTTTTATATCTTTTTTAAATTCAATCGGATAATTAATTTTAGTCGGTGCCTCTGGAGTTGCAGATTCAACAATTGTTTTATTTTTTATTTTTCCATCCTCAATGGATAGAAATTTTAGTTTATCATTTTTGAATGTTGCTGCTAATTCTGAAGAATTGTGTTGTGTTGTGAGAGTTACGTCTTCACCAATTGAATCAAGAAGTTTCGTCAAATGAGCTGCCGATCCACCCACTTTAAAAAAATCTGGATTAGGAGAAAATATCTCATTAATCCAGTCTCTTAGCTTAAGACCTGTTCCGACCTTACCATCAAGATCATTTATTTGCATTCTGCCGTTACCTTTACCTATAAATTGTCTAATAATGTGAGCAATAATCTCTTCGCGTGTTGTAACTATATATGGAATATTGCCATCAGTTTCCACTATTTTAATAATTTTTTCTATTACATTTTCATCGGTAAACTTTTGTGCACTGGTTATGGCTTTATCTATTATGTCGTTGGCATTATCAGGATTTAGATTTATTAACTTATCAACACAAACACTATTACCTAATAATATTTTTTTATTTGTAGGAGTCAACTTTTTACTTTCAGAAAATAATTTACTTAAACTGTAGACTCCACTATAAATAATTTTATGAGTGATACCTTTTAATTGTTTTTCTAATAATTTCATATCTTTAAATTGTTGAAGTGGGAGAGTAAAAAGTCGAGGTTTACCTGTATCAGCGTGATATGCTTGAGAATGTATTTCAACCATGACTAAAATAATATCATATTTAATCAAAAATACATCAATTATTTTAAGTATCTCCCTATAAATATGGTCAGCCAGAGGAAAATCAGAAGGCAATAAACAGTCTCTGATATGGCGTTAAAATAGTTAAAAAACAAAAAAATATTTCCTGCAATTGTTTCTACAAGAATTAATAATTTTGAAAAATGAACAAAGTTTTCGCTATTTGTTAATCTTGCCAAAGTATATTGTGAAGATATCCAGGAAAAAAAAGTAATGATAAAAATTATTAAATGAATAAAAGGGAATTGGCTAACTGGGAAAAATCCAAGTAATCCAAAAGACAAAATTGCCACGAGTAAAACTGCAGCGGGCAATGTCTTTAATCTCAAATTATAAAACTTAAAAACGTAATAAGCAAAGCTTAGATCCAAAAAACTTTTTATAAAAAATAAAGAATTGAAAATAGACAGATTTTTACTATCCAAAAAACGAGCTAAACCAGAAATTGTATAATCGGAAAAATTATAACGATTAGTTTTGACGCCCATATAGAAAGTTGAAGATAAGAAAAATAAGATTGAAAGAATCGCATTGTATTTAAAGATCGTAAGCCGATTGGTAGATTTGGATTCGTCCATAAGACCATTATAATCCTTGGAGAATTTTTTCGAAAGCCTCTTTGTCAGAGTCATAAGTCAGGGTTTTTTTTACTTCATCTTGACTCACAAATTTTGCATCACTCATTTCGAAGTCGTGATTTTTTGGATCACCCGATACGTATTCCATGAGGAAATAATAAACGGTTTTTTTGTATAGTACTCCTCCAAATTGATATTCGTATTTACTAATAATAGGTTCAGGGTTAATAATTTTTGCCTTTATCCCGCCCTCTTCCTCAACTTCGCGGATGGCAGCTGTTTCGTTTGTCTCATTTTTATCTTTGTCACCTACAAACCCCTTAGGGAAAACCCAGCCTTTATGTTGAGAATGCTGGCAGATGAGCCAAGTTAGATCATAGATATTAGATCCTAGATGATAGATTTTTTTGAATACAATTCCTCCGGCGGAAACTTGATTAATTATTTTCATAACCAATTGCGTCTTTAATATTTTTAAATCCATCTTTTTCCAATAACTCCTCCAACTCTAGGTTAATTTGCGATATTATTTGTGGTCCTTGATATATCATTCCTGTGATCATTTGAATAAGCGATGCCCCAAGCTTTATTTTTTCATAGGCATCCTGACCATTAAAAACTCCACCACAACCGATGATCAATAATTTTTTACCAAACTTTTTGTATGTCAATTTAATCAGTTCATTTGATCTTTTCTCACAAGGTTTACCGCTAAAACTCCCAACAGAAAATTTTTTTACCTCTTGTTTGTCTAGCAACTTACTTTTTCTGTCCTTCCAAAGATTTCCAATGATCACTCCTTTAACAAATTTATATTTGATAACGACATTAAGCAAAGAAACAAATTCTCGGTCGGGGATAGATATGGGCATCTTGACGAAGATTGGCTTTTTTAACTTCAATCGTTTAATCGATTGAAGTAATTGAT
The DNA here is from genome assembly GCA_021825445.1 of bacterium. Lineage (GTDB taxonomy): Bacteria > Patescibacteriota > Microgenomatia > UBA1406 > GWC2-37-13 > GWC2-37-13. The sequence goes on from JAKAHA010000005.1 coordinate 79,039, forward strand.
TAAAGTTTTCTGGTTTATAAAAGTCAACATCGGTATTGAGCAAATTTGGGCAGCTGATGTTAATCTCATAATAGCTATTTTTTATTTTTAACTTTTCAAATATTTTAAATGAATTGACAATATCTCCAATCGCTTTTTTTGTTGAATCTATAGATTGATTGTTGGACATTCCGATACTGATCCCCATCGGGATCATAAATCCTTCGACTCCGCTCAGGACAAGTTTTTTAGAAGTTTTTTCGGCTCCTAAGTTTCTAAAACCTTTATTAACCATTAAAGATCGTGATCTTGGTAATCGTCCTAAGCGAGGAGGAGGATTACCTTGATAGGATAAATTAGTTATTGTCCCCACACTTTGAAATCCAAAACCGATGGAATAAAGAATCTGAGTTAATCTTGACTCATAATCAAATCCGGCAGCTAGTCCAATAGGTCCTTCAAAATTGATTCCGACCAATTTTTGTTTTAATTTTGTTGATGAATAATTAAATTTCCAATTAATATATTTTTTAAAATAGCTATTTCCTAATAGCTCACCTAAAAAAATATGTGAATTGTGAATAAATTCGGCGTCAAACAAAAAAAAGATTGGCTTAATAAATTTCTGGTATATAAAAGCAATGATAGACAATCTGAGAATAAATCTCTCTTTTTTGAATATTTTATTAACAAGAAAAAAAATTGTAAAACTCAATAATGCAGACAACATGCAATAAGTACAAATACTATTTAAGATAACAAGTTGGATATAGATAAAATATAAAGAAAAGATTGCACCGATTGCAGATTGAAGAATAAGCCAATATATAAATATTTTTTTTCTGTAAATTGCAAACAATATTATTGCGATCAAAAGAAAAGAATATTGAATAACTCCAAAAACAGCCAGTGGAACTCCAAACATTATGGAATAGGAACTTCTCAAAACTTTGCCACAGTCTGATGCAATCGGTAAGAATCTGTTGACCTTACATGGGGGAATGACCTGGCTATAATGTTCATAAGTTAAATATCCTGCGTCTGTGATACCTAAAATGATAAAGAGAGTAAGTAAAAATGTTTTTAATTTCATAGACACATTATACTTCTATTCGTCATTTATTTTTATAGTTTTCGAAAAATTTAATTATATTATCATAAGAAAAACTCCCGGCACGAAAGCGAGATAGATAAAATAAATTATTACCAGATTGCCAAATCCCAGGAATCACAGACACGGCTGCAGTATAACCTGCAGATCTTACAGTATCGAGACTGTATTGATCAAAGGCACCAAAAGGATATGCAAATGTTTCTATTTTTATATTAAATTTATTTTCTAGTATTTTTTTACTATCAATTATTTGTTTTGTTGCAATTGATTTTGGCGATTTTTTTAAATAAAAATGATCAAGAGTATGAGAGCCAATTTCAACCAAATTGCTATCTATAATTTCCTTAATTTCTTTTTCATTCAAAAATCCTTTACGACCAATAAAATCATCAACTATATAAACCGTTGCCTTAACTTTATACTTTTTAAGTAGAGGAAAAACATCGGTATAAAAATCTTCATAACCATCATCAAAAGTCAAAACAGCACTTCTTGAAGAATACGGAGTGTCGCCGGAAAGAATTTTAGGGACTTCCTTAACAAAGATAGTTTTATACTGGTTATCATTTAACATTTTTAATTCTTTTTCAAAAACAGATGGAATAATATCTAAGCTTTTTCTGATCGTGTCTCCTTGATCTTTTACATACTCAACGTAGTGGTACATGACAATCGGAATACGATAGCTTTTTTTTTCTACTGTTGAATACATTCTATTTAATGTTTGTAGATTTTTGGGTTTTTCAAATACAGCCTTTTCATAATATTGTGAAATCAGTTCTTTTTCGGAAACGATTTTTTTAGTGTTTTTGTGAAATGATGGTTTTGAAGTAAAGACGGTAAATATTATTGCGAAAACAAATCCAAAAAATATTCCTAAAAAAATTTTCTCCAAATATTTTTTGTTTTTTAAACCTAAACTAACCATTCTTTGATTGTATCAAATATGAGACACAACATACCCAACCCGAAAAGAGTAATTGTTTGAAGGGAAATATTTTTATTTGTTTCGGTTGTTTCAACACCGAGTATTTGTTCGGATATTGATGTGGGTGTTGGTATTTTTGTAGGGGTCGGGTTTTCCGATCCTCTTGTAAAGATAATTGTTGGTGTTGGTGATGGTGTCAATGTGGGAATTGATGTTGGTTGTGGTGTTGCGGTTGGTATCGGGGTGCTAGTCGGTGTTGCCGTCGGTGTGTTTGTAGGGGTCGGGTTTCCCGACCCTGTTGTTGGCGTTGGCGTAATGATGGTTGGATCAAATATTTTTAAAATCCATGATTTTCCGGAGAGAGCAATTATAGCCTGAGCAGTTGTTGTTGAATTTGAAACAAATTTGTTTGAACCATAATCAAAAGCCAAAAATCCGCCGTCATCTTTTGATTGTTGGGAAATAAGCCAATTTTTAGTATTTGCAGATGCAGTAGAATCTTTCATATCAAGAACGTTAAAAGCCATGAGGACCCAACCTGTCGAATCAGAGTCACTTGAACCATAATATCCGAATCCTCCATCGCCATTTTGATTAGCAAGCAAATAGTTTTTTGCACGATTAATTGCATTATCTAGTCCCGAATCAGTTAAGTCATTATTTTTTGCCGAAACCAACGCTTGAATAGCAGCTCCAGTCATATCGGCGGAAGTTGAATACCAAGCACAACCCGGGGCAGAATATCCAAAACCCCCATCAATAGAATCCTGTTTTGAAATAAGATAACTCAAGATACTTTGTTTTATTTGAGAATTTGAAGTAGATCCTGCGGAAATTTCGGCAAGTAATCCAAAGATATCATCATTTAAGGAACACTCATCTCCAATTTGATTATTTTTATATAAATTTTCAAGATTGGTGACATAATTTGTTCCTTTGTAATTGGTTGGATCGCCGTTTGTTGCAACAATTGCTAAAATTCTTGTTTCCCAATCGGTTGCTGCAGACGACGAACTTGGGACATTGTCAGTTAAAAAATCCTGGAGTGAAATCAATGGATTTTTAATTGTAGAAATATCAATTCCATTTGCAGCAAAAGCGATTGATGACCATTGAGATGGAGCAGAAAAACCATTTGTGATTCTACCTGTTGAGTCTTGTTTGGATTTTAAATAATTTAGTCCGTTATCTATGATAGAATCAGCGGAAATAGTTTTGGAAACAAAAAAACATAAAAATAAGACTAAAAATATTTGAAAAATAATTTTTTTGCTCTTCATAATAATTTATTTAATTTTTTGATTGTCAATTTCCTATATATTCCCAAACAATATTGTCTCCATTATTTGCCTTTATATAGCTACAACCTTGGCTGGGGGATTGACCGTTGACTTTGAAAGTCCACCAGACAGTGTTTTCTTTTCCGATTCCGTTTATTTGGTAAACAGCGTTAGTTCCCAAATCGTTATTAAATCTCATGTTTAAACTTTGTATCTTTCCTTGCGAGAGGGCATGAGTCAAAACATCACACTGATTTGAATCTTGGGGAATTCCAAAAGAACCAACTAAAGAGCCGTTGATATTTAATGAAACAGCAAGTCCTTGTTCCTCCTTGGTTGAAGTTTCGGCAGGCGGTGGGGTGTTGGTTGGTTGTGGAGCTGGTGTGTTTGTAGGTTCTATAGAATAATTTGTGATTGTGGGAGATAAATAGGGTGTAGTGCGTAGTACGTAATGCGTAGGAGATACGCTAACTTTTGATGAAATATGTTTTTTTGCAACAGATTTATTTTTAACAAGCCTTTTTGATGTTATTTTATTTGAATTATAAAAAGAAGCTCCCGCAAGAAGAAAAAAAACTATTGCCAGAATTTTAAAAATATTTCTTTTAAACATAACCTTAGACTTTTCGCTCGAAAGTCAAAACTCGGTAAAAACAAAGGTAAGTTTTCTGGCTGTAACAGTTACGGCATAGCCACGGACTTGTCACCGTGATTTCCTTTTAAGACTTGCGTCCCCTTTGTCAAACAATACGTTTCCAACTATACACCTATCAATAATATTTTGTCAATGAGAAAAAAATTGATAAAATATAACCATGATTAAAAACAATATTATCTATAACAGCTTTTCGGATTATCAATTTGAAATTTCCAAAGCACAGGATAGTTATATTTGGGACGAAAAAGGGAATAAATTAATTGATTTTACTTCCGGATGGAACGTTGTTAATTTAGGCTGGAATAATAAAGAGGTAAATGAGGCAATTGTTAGGCAAGCTAAAAAAAATGTTTACACATCAATGTGGCTTGCCGATCCGATTCAAGAAGAATATGCCAAGAAACTTACAGCGTCTCTACCAAAATCATTAAATACTGTAACGAGAGAAGTTAGTGGAGTTACGGCAAATATAATGGCGATAAAAACCGCAAGAGCCTTTACGGGTAAAAGAAAAATTTTATCCTTTCGAGATACTTTTCACGGGTCACTTTATCAGACTCTTCAGCTTGGCTATTCTCCAGAATATCCAATATCAAAAGCAATATTTTTAGACTTTAAAGATAATATTCAATTAAAATATCCGCGAGTCAATTTTGAAGATAAAAATGAAAAGGAAATATTGTCTAATTTTTTGCGTGAATTTGAAAAAATATTAAAGACTGAAAAAGAAATAGGTGCGTTTATAACAGAGTCAGGAATAATTACCGGTTGGGGTTCAACATTTATTGCACCACGTAGTTATTTAACTAAGGTTAGAGAATTGACAAATAAATACGGAGTTTTACTAATCCTTGACGAAGTTGGCACAGGATTTTCTCGAACAGGAAAACTTTACGGTATGAATCATGAAAATGTAGTTCCTGATATTGTGACTTTTGCCAAGGGCATTGGAAACGGAGCAACGATCGCCGCAACTGTGACTACTCAAGAAATTGCAGAAAAAACATTTTCGAAATCAAATCCTCAGTCCACTTTTGGCTGGAGTCCTTTAAATGTTGCCGGAGCACTTAAAACTCTCGAAATTCACTTGCGAGATAATGTTTGGGAAAAAGCCGAAAAGGACGGAAATTATATTATGAAAACTTTAAGAGAAGAATTGAAGGACGTTTCTTATGTAGAAGATATTAATGGCTTAGGAATGGAAATCGGAGTAAGACTTGCCAATGGTTTGAAAAACTTTAATATGGTTCGTTTTATTGAAAAAGCCAGAAGTAATGGATTACATTTAGCTAATGCCGATAGCTATAGTTTCCAACTCATGCCACCCCTAACAATTGAAAGAAAAGTTTTGGACAATGGTCTTGAAATATTTATTAAAGAAATAAAATCATTTTTTTAACCGTGACTTCTGTTTTATATAGATAAAACATTTTTTAGGTTGTTTCTATCTGTTGCCCAGTTCGTTTGATTATCTTTAATATATTCTTGAACATAATGAAATGATTTTTTGGTACGGATGATATTGTCATAAAATCCTGGTTGCCACCCAAAAGTTGCATTGGTTTTATGAATCATTTTAGTGCAGATTGATTTATATGATCCAACAATTGATGAAATTGTATGTTTTCCCTGGTTTTGAAATCGATTTATTTTTATGTTTGTATCCGCTGTAGAGAAAAGGCAATGCCTTTTCTCTACGTAGGAAACGACATTGTTGATAATCAAAATTCCATGAACGTGATTTGGCATTATTTGAAATTCATCTAATTCTACAAAGGAAAAATGTTTTGGAATTTCAAACCAATATTTATGTACAATTTTTCCAATTTCTGACAAATTCATTTTATTATCGACGATTTCACCAAAATAATGTCTACGTTCCTGTGTGCAAATCGTAATAAAATAATACCCATTTCTAGAATAATCCCAACATGGTAATCGTGTCGATGGAATTCTATATTGATTTTTAAATTTATCTGACATATTTGTATTTTTAGAGAAAAGGCAATGTCTTTTCTCTACATTAATACATTAAAAATGTAAATATATAAAAACAAAATGTCCACAGCTTATAACCTACAAAAGTAAGTTTTTAGATTATTACAATAACAAAAAAATCACGATATACCCTTTATTACTCTAGCTTTTATAATGGACCTAAAATCATGAAAAAAAGAGATTAATTCTCACTTTTTCACGACTTTGACTGCTTATATCGTTAATTTGATCAATTTGAATATTTAGAGAAAAAGGGATTTGGAAGATTGGAAAAGTTTGATTAAAAGCGAAACTACTTCCTGGCAAAGAAAAGAAATATTATTCCCAGTGCCGTAAACAAAAATCCTACCAAAACATTTTTATAATATTTTTTTAAATTAATCTCTTTAAATATTAAAATTCCAATCGTGATGGTCCAGAAAGTATTCATTTGAATAATGGTAAAACCAATTGAAGCGGGAATGTAATTATATGAAAATAATTGGAAAAAACTAGCTCCTAAATAAATTACTCCCGCTCCAAGACTCAAAAATATTTCTCTTTTAGGTGACCTAAATGATTCTATTATTTTCCCCTTAAAAAGAAGAAAAATAAATAAACTTACCAAAATAGAAAAACTCCAAACTACTTGTTGAATAAACACTCCTGCTTGATCTGTAACATATTTTTGAATAACAGCAACAGTACCAAACCCTAAAGCAGATAAGGTGGCTAAAATAATTCCCTTAAGATTTGACTTATTAGACGATTTATCAGATGTGGTAAAAGCAACTGCGGACAGGAAAATTGCTCCAGCTGCCAACAAAGCAAAAACAGAATTAATTTTTGAGGACTCTTGCAGGATAATTAAACTTAAAATAACACCGACTGGTCCTTGAAGATTTTTCCACTGATTTGATTTTGAAAGACCTATTTCATCAATTGAAGTAACAAATAAAACAAAAGCAGTTGACCAAATAATTCCTGCAACTGTCGACCATAATAAAACCGGAGAAAAAGAATCGCTGAATTTTAAGAGTGGTTGGAAAAGGTAGAAAATAACTGTGCTTATAAAAAAACCAATTGACATGAAGAAACTGAAATTTATTGGAGATAACCTACTAAGTTTTCGTGGGATAATATAAAAACTAAAAAACAACGAACTGATTATTGCAAAAATATATCCGAGCATTCAGTAATTATATTAAATTAAATTTTGCGGAACGTAAGAAATTTTTACAAAAATTTCAACGTTTCAGCCACGTTAAAATTTCGTTGTATTCGAAATTTTTTACGTGGCGGAAGATACAGGGGTCGAACCTGTTAGAGCTTGCGCTCACGAGTTTTCAAGACTCGCGCATTACCGTCCTGCCCATCTTCCTTTACAAGTTGTTTCCGACTTTAGTCGGATTACAAATTGTTAAGTCCACCGTAGCAAAAAGCGAAGGTGGACAATTAACCCTACCGCCTTCGCTGAAGCTTCGGCGACTCAAGGGAGGTGCGTGCCAGAATCGAACTGGCGCAATAACTGTTTTGCAGACAGTCGCGTTACCACTTCGCCAACGCACCAAGTCAAACTTGGTAGGAACGTTTGACGTTCCACCGCACTCTAATTTTACTTCAAAAGGTTATTATTCACAATTGGAAGTATAATGAGAGAATGAATAAATTTTTATTGCTATTCTTTTTCATATTGGCAAAAAGTTTATATATTCCATTAAATAAACGAAAATCAAAATATTATTGGAAAATAAAATTTGATGATTACATTCCATTTATCCCCATTTTTATCATTCCTTATGTTGGATATTATTTTTACATAATAACGTCAATTGTATTACTATGGAATTCAAAATATATTAATAATTTTTTTATTACCTATATTATTACATCGATACTTGCTGGAATTTTTTGGTTTTTAATTCCTAATGGTGTAAAAAGACCTATGATAAACAAAAAGGGTATTTTTAGTAAAATAACTGCTTATATCCACAATTATGATGATGACACCAATGGTTTTCCTAGTGCCCATGTCTATGCAACTTTGATTTGTTCATACTACCTCTCAATCTTATTACCTCAATATTCGATCATTATTTGGTCTATTAATTTTTTTATTTGTGTCTCAACCGTCTTTATCAAACAACATTACGTTTTGGATATTCTTGGTGGGATCATTTTTTTCTGGATAAGTATCATAATGACGAATATGCTTTAGAGCTTTGGTAAAATATATTAGATTTTCGTCAAAGTGGTGGGGTGGCAGAGCGGTTGAATGCGCAGGTTTCGAAAACCTGTATGGCAGAAATGCTATCGCGAGTTCAAATCTCGCCCCCACCGCAATGTTTTATATAAAAAATCGCTTCAAAAATATCTCTCTTATTTATCCTAAAATGTCATTTGTAAAAAAAATGTATTTGGTGATTGTGGGGAGAATTAATTTTTTTGTAAGTAGACTTAAAACACTGCTTTACCTTTTTTTTGGTTTTTTTCCATACAAAACAAAAATTAATGGAAAAAAAATACTAGATAGAAGCATGAAAAAAAATGGAGCTGTTTTTATTTCCATTCATAGTGGTTCCTATCCACTCGCCGGAAAAATATTTCATGATAATTATTCTGGTCATAAAATCATTACGCCTTTTTATAAATTTAATAAATATTCTATCTACGAAATTTATAAAAAACTTTTTAAAAAAATAAATATCAATCTAGTCCAGTTAGGTGGAGCGATGAAAGAAATTGACCCAGTGCTTACAAACGGTGGATCTGTTTGTCTATTTCTTGATGCAGCATTACCTGTAAAAAATAGAGTAATTGCTCAAATATTTGATAATCCCGTACCATTTTCAACTGGTGCTTTGTGGTTATCAAAGAAATATTTGAAGCCGATTATTCCAATATTTGTTGAGGATAAAGGACGAGAAATAATATTAAATGTGCTGCCAGAGATAAAAATTGTAGGAAAAAATAATGATGTGACTATGAAAGAAATTGCAAAAAGTATAGAAAGTATGATTTCAATTACCATTAAACAATGGCATATTGCTGATAATTTTTTATTTCAAGATTTGTCATAAAATGAAAAAGCTCCCGGTACCTGGGAGCTTTTGTTAAACCCGAGACTTTGGTTATTTTTTGGCTGAAGTTTTAACCATGATTCTTTTTGGTTTTGCTTCTTCGGCGACTTTCGCCTGAATAGTTAAAACACCGTTTTTAACTTCTGCTTCAATTTTACCCGGATCAATTGCCCGAGGTAGGTAAGTGGTATAGTCGACGCTAGAGATCATCTGTTTTCGATAAACAACTTTCTTTTTCTTTTTTTCCTCTTCCGTTTCCTCGACACTACCCCGGATATGCAATATCCCATCCTCATAAGTGATATCTAGTTTATCTTCAGGAATTCCTGGGACGACCGCTTTGACGACGACCTTGTCCTGTTCCTCATAAATGTTTAGGCCTTGGGTCATTGTCAATTCTGGCCAATCTTCAATATCTTCAAAAAAAGGTTGCTTCCAAGAAAAAATATCATTTCGAAACGGATCAAATCTAATTATAGGCATGTATTTTTCACCCCCTTTATTCTTGTCCTAAATTTTTAATTATCATCATTAGCAGTCTAACATGAAGAGTGCTAAAATGTCAAGAGGTATTTTATAAAATTTGGTAAAATTGTAGCTATTATGTTTCAAAGTCCAACTCATGGAAAAGTTGATTTAGAAAAACTTCGATACATTGTTTCCACTTACATGGCAGAAGACAAAAAAGCTAAATATGAAATCATTGTTGGAACTGACTCTCAAAAAATTGATAATGGTGGGTATGATTTTGTTTCGGCTCTTGTCATTCATCGAATGGGTGCGGGAGGAATATATTTTTGGAAAAGAGAAATAAGTGACAAAAAAATGGGTTTAAAAGAGCGGATTTATCGGGAAGCAACAATGTCTCTTGAGACTTCAGAAGATTTTGTAGAATTGTTTAAAATCAATGGAATTTCAAGATATGATATTCAGATCCATGTTGACATAGGTCAAAATGGAGAAACCAGAACAATGATCAATGAGATCAGTGGAATGATCAGAGGAAGCGGGTATGAAGTGAAGATTAAACCATATTCATATGGGGCATCCAAGGTAGCGGATAGATATACCTAAAAAATTTCTAATTACTAATTTTTAATTGACCTAAGAAATGACCAATTGTTAATTGTATCTTTGGAGTTTATTTAGAAATTAGATCAATTAGATAAATTAGGTCAATTTATTTATAGGTATTCTCTAATGTTAGTCTCATTGATTATAAAACTTACTCCTTCGCCTTTGACGATTTTATAGGCGACTTTGCGGGCAATTCCCTCAACAGTTCTTTCCAAACTTCTTATTCCCGAATCAAATCCCAGTGGTCTGGTTATCTTCATCCAGACTGAATCGTCAATTTTTATATTTTCTGGCAACAATCCAACCTGTTTTACACAATGTGGGAAAACATAATTTTTAGCGATAGCAATTTTTTCTTCATCGGTATATGAGGGCATTTGGATTACTTCAAGGCGATCCATGACGGCAGTTGAAATATTGTTGGTGTTATTAGCTGTTGCAATAAAAAGAACTTGGGATAAATCAATTGGATAGTCGATAAAATAGTCAGTGAAATTATTATTTTGACCGGGATCTAAAAGTTCAATTAATACTCCCATGATTGCAGCTTTCGATTCCGGAGTGATTCTATCAAGCTCATCAAGGAGGATTATTGGATTAATAGCACCAGCTCTTCTTAGAGCTCTAATAATCATGCCCGGTTCGGCTTCCGGCGAAGTCTTTGATTGCCCACGTAAATCAAGAGCAGAGGACAGTCCTCCAAATGGAATTCTGATAAATTTTCGACCCAAGGCCTGCGCGACTGATTTGGCAAAAGTGGTTTTTCCAGTACCAGCAAGTCCTACAAAAAAAAGATTTGGTGCCCTTCGAAGTTCTGGGTGTTCACCTTTTTTTTGCAAAATTAAGACTGAAATAAATTCAATTATTCTTTGTTTGATTTTATCCAGTCCAAAATGGTTAGATTCCAAAACTTGTTTTGCATGGGTAACATCTAAAATATCATCAGTCTTTTTATTCCAAGGAATATTAATTATCCAATCAATATATTTTGCCGTAATATCTAATTGAGAAAGATTTCCTCCGTGTTTTAGGGTTAAATAAATTCGCTCAATCTGCTCAGCGGCTTTATCATGAAGAGGACTAGGAAGATCGGCAGTTTGCAAAAGAGCCTTTAATTTTTCTATTTCTGACAAGCTATTGGTTTCATCCATAATATCAATTCAAAATTTGCCCCGATTAAATCGGGGTTAGCAGACAAATTACTTATCTGATAATTTCCCCTTGACAAGATAAATTTTTTTGAGTATATTTCATCATATTAAAATTATAAGTTAATTACAAATTATATTTCATATGTCAAAAACTCAAGGTAATATTAAACCCCTTTTTGATTACGTATTAATTGCCCCAATTGAAGGAGAATCTAAAACTGCCTCAGGTATCGTTCTTCCAGACTCTGTTGAAAAGAAATCCCAAGTCGGGGAAGTAATGGCGGTTGGACCGGGATCTGATTGTTGTGGCGGAGATTGTTGTGGAGATGAAAAAGAAAAATGCTCAGCTATGGTTGTTAAAGTTGGTCAGAAAGTTCTTTATAAAAAATGGGGTGGGAATGAAGTGAAAGTTGGGAATAAAGAATGGTTATTACTTGAACAAAAGGATGTCATGGCGATTGTTGAGTAAAATAGTAAATTATAAATAATAAACCACAAATAAATTATAAATTTTAAAACTTAAATATTTAAACTTATTTGGAACTTGGAATTTAATATTTTAAATTTATTAAAAATTATTATTAGTTAAATTTTTAATCAGTATGGCAAAACAAATAATTTACGGAGCAGATGCCCGAAAAAAACTTCAGATAGGTGTTGATAAATTAGTTAAAGCAGTCGGAACCACACTAGGTCCAAAAGGACGAAACGTTGGATTGGAGAGAAAATGGGGTGGACCAAGTATTATTCATGATGGAGTTTCCGTTGCAAAAGATATTGAACTTGAAGATCCATTTGAAAATATGGGTGTTCAGTTAGTCCGTGAAGCTGCCTCAAAAACAGCTGATATTGCAGGAGACGGTACAACAACCGCAACAGTTTTGGCTGGATCAATTGTATCTCAAGGAATCAAGATGATCACTGCAGGAGCCAATCCAATGGTGATGAGAACTGGTCTTATGAAGGGTTCATCTTACGTTGTAGCCGAACTTAAAAAAATGGCTAAAACCATTACTTTAAAAGATGCAGCAAATGTTGCGACTATCTCAGCAGCCGATACAGAACTAGGAAACCTTATTGCCGAAGCCTTAAAAAAAGTCGGTGGAAAAGACGGAGTTGTGACAGTTGAGGAAGGAAAAAGTTTGAATACAACTTTCGATCACAAAGAAGGGATGCAGTTTGATCGCGGTTTTGCCTCTCCTTATTTTGCAACCGATTCAGACAAGATGGTTGCCGAAATTGAGGACGCCTATATTTTAATCACTGATAAAAAGATCACAGCAGTCTCTGATTTATTACCATTTTTGGAAAAATTTGTAAAAGTTTCTAAGAATTTAGTAATCATTGCCGAAGAGATTGAAGGCGAAGCCCTAGCAACACTCGTGGTCAACAAACTTCGAGGGACATTCAACGCTTTGGTCGTCAAGGCTCCAGGATTTGGTGACCGCCGAAAAGAAATGCTCGAGGACATTGCAATTTTGACAGGTGGTACCGTCATCTCAGAGGATCTTGGTAAAAAACTGGAAAATATTGAAGTTGCCGACTGTGGTCGAGCTGACAAAGTAAAGTCGGATAAAGAAAACACCTCGATCATCGGAGGACGAGGGGACAAAAAATTAATCACTGCCCGAGTAGAAAAGATTCGTCGTGAAATGGTTGAGTCAACCTCTGATTTTGATCGAGAAAAATTTCAGGAAAGATTAGCTAAGCTTTCAGGAGGAGTTGCCGTCATCAATGTCGGAGCTGCGACAGAAGTAGAACTCAAAGATAAAAAAGAAAGAGTAATCGACGCCGTAGCCGCCACAAAAGCCGCATTAGAGGAGGGAATAGTTCCTGGTGGAGCTGTAGCTCTTCTTGACATTAGTCAAAAAATGAATTCAAAAGAACTGGAGAAATCAGGAGCCAGTCGTGATGAAGTGATTGGTTTTGAACTTGTCAAAAGTGCGATCGAATCACCATTTACAAAACTCATGGAAAATGGGGGCTTAAACCCTGGAGAATTAATTGCAAAAGCCAGAGCTGCTAGTGCCAAAGGGCAAGGTTTTGATATTTTGAAAACCGAATCAACAGCTGATGCAGTTACAATCGACATGATTAAAGCAGGAATTATTGACCCATTAAAAGTTGTTAGAACGGCTGTCGAAAATGCCGTTTCTGTTGCAACTATGTTACTGACAACCGAAGCTTTGGTTGCAGATTTGCCGGAAAAGAATCCTCCAGCCGCCCCAGCGATGGGTGGTGGAATGCCGGGAATGGGTGGAATGGGGTATTAATTTAGAAAAAAGAATGTAGGGGTCGGGTTTTCCGACCCAAAGCCCTGCGAAAGCAGGGCTTTTTTATTAAGGTAAAATGATAAAATAATTATAAATGCCAAAAATAAAAGATATTCCAAAAGTAGATCGTCCAAGAGAAAAATTTCTTAAAAAAGGACCAGATTCGCTTTCAAAAAGTGACCTTTTGGCTATTTTATTGGGAAGTGGAATTAAAGGAAAAAATGTTCAAAAACTTGCACAACAAATAATAAGTAAATTTGGTAAAAATTTTTTAAATATAAATATTAGTGATCTATTGGAGATTTCTGGAATTGGACAAGCAAAAGCACTACAAATTGTATCAGCAATTTCTTTAATAAAAAGATTCTATGATGAAAACAGTTCGACCGATATTATTATAAAAAATTTAAAAGACGTTTTAACTCTTACTTATGACTTACGAGACAGGAGAAAAGAATACCTTGTTTGTTTATATCTCGATGCAAAAAATACTTTGATAAGAAAAGAAATTATCAGTGTAGGATTACTTGACAAGGCATTAATTCATCCTAGAGAAATTTTTTATCCCGCCGTTGAATTAAATTCAGCAAATATTATTTTGGTTCACAATCATCCTTCTGGGGATCAAACTCCAAGTAAAAAAGACACTGAAATTGTTAAAAAAATATCGCAAGCAGGTGAAATAATGGGAATTTCTATTATTGATTTCATTATTATTTCCGAAAAAGGTAACTATAGTTTTTTTCAAAAATTAAAAGATAAAAACAATAGTCTTGATTATGTTGCAGACGGATTGCAAACAACTTTATTTGAATTATCTGAAATTGAAAAACCATTTTATGAAGTAAATATACAAAAAATTGACAAATCTTATTTTCATTTTTCAAAGTATCAAAATACTAATACTTTTCAATTACAAAATAGAAGATATTTAGGGAATAAATATAAGCTACTTGGTTTTATTGAAGATATAGTTTCTGAGAAATGTAATGGGATAAAATCTTTTTGTGATATTTTTGCCGGTACTGGTGTTGTTGGAGAACGTTTTAATAAACCTGGAATAGAAATTATTTCTAATGACTTTCTTTTTAGTAATTATATTTGCTTAAAAACATTTCTTGGTATAAGTACAAATAATAAAAATGTTTCAGATAAGTTTGATTATCTTAATAGTTTAAAGGCAGAACAAGATAATTATTTTTCTGAGCATTTCGGAAATACTTATTTTTCTTTGGAAAATGCCAAAAAAATTGGAACCATTCGAGAGGAGATAGATAAAATTGCAGAATCAAAAGAAGAAAAATACATTTTAATTTGTTCCTTAATTTATGCCGTTGATAAAGTAGCAAATACAGTTGGACACTATGATGCTTTTCGTAAAGAATTAGACATGTTCCAACCAATAAAATTATTACCTCCTGATATTAATTATCAAAACAATAGAAATAATACGATATATAAAGAGGATGCGAATATTTTGATTAGAAAAATTAACTGCGATGTTTTATATATTGATCCTCCCTACAACTCTCGTCAATATTCAGATTCATATCATTTATTAGAAAATTTAGCTGAATGGAAAAAACCAATAGTTGAGGGAAAGGCAAAAAAAATGGACCGTTCACAAATTAAAAGCTCATATTGTCTTAAGAATGCAACACAAGTATTTGAAGATTTGATTACAAATGCCAAATGCAAGCATATTCTATTGTCTTACAATAATACTGGTGATTCAAAAGATGGACGATCTAATGCTAGAATAAGTGACCGTAATATTATGAGGATACTGAAAAATAAAGGTGAGATTGAGATTTTTGAAAAAGATTATAAAGCTTTTACTACTGGAAAAAGTAATAGCGACGGGAATGCTGAAAGAATTTTTTATTGTAAGGTATACTAAAACTATGAAAAAACCTTGGTCGATAACAACAACTCTGAGAAATCCTGGGCGATTAAGGGATTTTTTGGTTGTTTTAAAAAGATTAGAAAATTCTAAATGGACTTTTGAAAATCAAATAAAATATCAAATTCTCCTTATTAAAGAAAGAGTTTATGGATATGGTAGCACTCAATTTTATAATGGACTATCTCAAGAACATGTTGATTTAATTAATGATCAAACAAAAGAAATTTCTTTTGAAAGAGCAAAAGAAATATTTGATACTAAGAAATACGAGGATCCTGCAATGAGAGGAAGGCAATCAATAAATCCTCTCAAAAAAATAGGACTAGTCTTAATTAAAGACGGTAGGGTGCTTATAACAAGTTTAGGAAAATTATTTTTAAAAGATGATTTTGATCTTGGGGAAATATTTTTTAGAAGTTTTATAAAGTGGCAGATTCCGAATCCTGACAATGACGATTATAAATTAGATGATGGATATGATATAAAACCATTTATTGGTACTCTTCAACTTATTCAGAAAGTAAATAAAATATCTGAAAAATTAGGAAAAGTCGTGAAGGGAATCAGTAAAGAAGAATTTTCTCTATTTTGCCCTGCTCTTGTAAATTATAAAAATATTAATTCTTACGCTGAACAAATTATTAAACTTAGAGAAAGTTTTGTAGGGAGAACTAAACAAGAACAAAAGATTATTTGGAATAAATATAAACTATTCTTTGCTCAAAAGTTTTTAGGAACATCAGACTCTATAAAAATTAAAAAATTATTAAGCAATCTTAAAGATTATGGTGACAATGCGATTAGGTATTTTCGTTTGACCCGTTTTATATATATTCGTGGCGGTGGTTTTTATATAGATCTCGAGCCAAGAAGAACAATTGAGATAGAAAATTTAATTCATTTTGATAATGGTAAAGCAAAAATTTTTACTTCAAAAGAAAAATATTATGAATATATTTCCAACATTTTAGAACCAAAATTACCTTGGGAAACTAAAGAAAAACTTATAGAAATTGTTACAAAATTAATTGAAGATATAAGATTGTATGAAAAGGAAATACAAATAATATCAAAATCGTTTTTAGACTATAAAAAATTCGATGAAGATGACTTAAAAATATTTATAAGTGAATTACGAAATTACAGGAGAGAGTTGCAAGATAAACAAAATCATCAAAAATCACAAGAAATTGAACAAGTCAAAAAATACATAGGAGAGTTAGAAAATATTTTTAATTTTGATGATAGACCAATTTTGTTAGAAAAACTTTTGTCACTTGGTCTAAATGCTTTAAATGATGCAATAAAAATCAAGCCAAATTATCCCGTAGGAGATGATAATGAGCCAACTTTTACAGCACCTGCAAATATTCCAGATATTGAATGTTTTTATGAAAAATATAATTCAATTTGTGAAGTAACCATGTTTACAACCAGAGATCAATGGTATAGCGAGGGTCAGCCAGTAATGAGGCATTTAAGAGATTTTGAAAACAAATACAGAGATAAGAATTCATATTGTTTATTTGTAGCTCCAAAATTACACCGAGATACAATAAATACTTTTTGGACAGCGATAAAGTATGAATACGAAGGGAAAAAGCAAAAAATTATTCCATTGTCTATCAATAATTTTATCGTACTTTTAAAAACACTTGTTGATATTAAACAAAATGGAAAATCTTTTAAACATAGTGAATTGCTCAGACTTTATGATGAAATTTTAAAAACATCAAAAACCTTATCAGATTCAAATGAATGGATAAAAAACATTCCAAATACTATTACTTCTTGGCAGAAAAGTCTAAATATTTAGTTATGAAAAAAAATATTATTTATAAAGGCGATTGTATAGATGTTTTACTTGAGGAGATTGATAAAAATTCAATTGATCTCATTTTTGCTGATCCACCTTATAATCTGTCTGGGAATGGTTTGAAATGGAAAGGAAATAAGACTGGTGGAGACTGGTATATGGTTAATGAGCATTGGGATAAAATGACGGCTCCAGAATATTTACAATTTACAAGAAAATGGATAGGTAGGTGTTATAAGGTATTAAAAGAAACGGGATCAATTTATATATCCTGTAGTTATCATAATATTTCCGAAGTGATAATCGTTCTAAAACAATTAGATTTTAAAATTCAACCTTTGGAGAACTCTTCTCTAAATATTGTGACTCCCATCACGAATAAAAAGAAAACCATTACGAATGTTCAACAGAAAAGAGCTCATCTAGAGGATACTATCCCCCCTCTTGTGAGCGGATCAGAGCCCCTGCCATTGGATATGTCTGCAACTAATGATGCTCCTCTTCCCCCTCCTGTGGATGAAAAGACCAGCACAATTCCCTCTCACGCTGAGCAACCCAATAAAGAAGAAACTCAAACACCTCAGCCACAAGATAATACAACACAACCTAAGCTGGAGGATGACATCCCTCCTTCTGTAAGCGGAGGGAATATCTCAGATGAAGAAACGGCTCAAA
>JAKAHA010000025.1 GCA_021825445.1 bacterium
TATCAAGCAAATTTAATATTTCTGAATCAACATTAACAACGTCTTTTCCATTCCAATTTAGAATTACATTTCCATAGTTTGCCCTCGTTAATGTAACACCTGCTGCGGCTACCGGAGTGTACTCAATCATAATATTTCCGATTTGCGCTTTTGGAAGAAAAAATGTTAAGGTTCCATTTGCTAATGGAGCCGAATTAACTAACCTCATTTTAATGCCTCCTTACGCTTTTTTAGTTAAAAGTTTTGGAACTACTACATAATTGTACAACCACAAAGATACAATTACAACCAAAACCATAACTACATATTTTTTGTTTTCGCCCATTTTGGATAACTCCTATATTATTGATTAATTTGGCTACTCTTATTTATAAATTATTTTGATAAATGTCAATAGTCAATTTGTAAGAATTTTCGTTCTGGAAGTAGTTCAATTCCTTCAAACCCTAAATCTTCCATAATTTGAATATCACGCGGCAGGCTTTGATTAAATGAATATATAGTATTAACTTGAGCCTTCAAATCAGACGATATTTCAGCGGTTCTTCTTGCCACACCAATAATTGATATTGCGGAATGTCTGCCATATCGAACCAACCTCAAAAAATTTGACGATCTAGTTTGTGGACTAATATATATTTCCGCTTCTTCAACAACCAAAACTAATTTTTTTGCAACTTCGCAAAACTTAAAAAGAAAATCTATTTCTAAATCGGTTTTGAACCTACATATAAACTTAAACGTTTCGGGTTTGTGATCTTCATAATAAGTTAATAAATTCTCAAACTCATAAAAAATTAATCCGTTTTCATACTCAAAAAGAGGGTCTATAATTACAACCCTCTTTTCTTCTTTAATTAATTGATGCGCAAGGTATGATTTACCTTGACCGGTTTTTCCAAAAATTAATTTAATCGTTCTTATTTTCTGAATCAACTTTCTTTTCTTCCTTTTTTCCTAAATTCAGACGCGGAATTAATATAAAGGCTAAAACAACAACAAATGCGCTTTCTTCTTGCCACTGCCCAAGTTTGGCAAAATATTTGTCAGCAAGATTATCAAAAGCTAAATCAAAATTTCTTTTTTCTATTTCTGATAGTGGTTGTGGATTGTCCATTCTATCAATAAGAATTGAAAGACCAATTGAGCCAAATCCTGATATAGATTCTCTTTTTAATTTTTCCTTTTCAGCTTCAATTCTCTGATTTTTTTTATATTTACTTTCTTTCTTTTCAGAATCAAATTTAGCCTCATTGAACTCGTTTTTTAATTCTTTTAACTCATTATCAGAATTTTCTTTTGACTCATCTGGTGTTGATATTTTTTCATCAGAAAAGATCGTCTGATTTAACGGTGGGCGTCCCCGTTTCTTTTTTTCCTGTAGACTCATTTGGTTCTTCCTTCTTTGGTTTTTTATAAGTGCTGGTTAATTGTAGTTCTTCATTTTCATCTTTGGAAATTTTGTGCACAGCCCCACAATCACATTCCAATATTATTTTTTTCCCGCTCCGATTTATTTCAGCCATTGTTTTTACTCCTATGTTATAATAGCATTAATATAATATTTTAATGGTAATGGTATAATATCACTATTTTCAATAACCATATTTTTTACGCTTTCCTTACACTTTTTACAACTTGAAATATGTGTTTTTAAGTCTGATATATTATAGTAACTAAAATCAACATTACTCAAAGCCGGTTTAGTTAATATTTTTATCAAATTATTACAGATTTGAATTTCAATAGCCATTTTATTTTTCCCCCATAATATATTTTTTGCAGTCCTCAAGTTGAATATTTATTTTTCTATACTTCATTTGTAAAAAAGCAAGATTAATTAATATCCATTGGGCTTCTCTTTTTATTTCTTCTATTTCATTTGAATGCAAAAAAATATTATTTTTTTGTTCTAGGCTTTCATCGAGGCTTTTATCGAGGCTTTTATCTGATAAATCTAAAGTGATATGTAACATTTATTTTTTTCTCCTTTTTATTTGGCAGGTGGGAACTTACCAAACTTCGATAAGTTCCCATTGGTTAAGGGTTACTTTTCAAATAATATATCAAACTTTTTATCAGTTAAATTATTGTGTAACTCAAAACTGTTTTCCGCTTTTAATTCTTTTCCATCATACAAAACAGAAAATATTTTTACTTGATGCTTTTGACCCTTTACTTTTTTCTCGTCTACTAATGAGATTTTTATTTTTTTTCCTGTTTTCAAACTTTCTCTATTATCACCTATGATGGTCATTAATTGTGTTTTATTTAATGAAACACCGACTCCATCAATTACTGCATTTAATCCGTATTGCCCGATAAAAAATCCTTCTAATATACCGGAAATAGTATCTCCGATTTTATTAAAAGTGAAAAATGTTGACGAGGTTTCTTTTTTCTTTGTTGACATTTGGCTTTTCTCCTTTTTTTTTGTTAGTGGATTTTTATCCTGTTTAATATTAGCTATTTTTTTTCTATTTCACAAGAAAAAAATGGCTCTGTTATAAAAATATTTTTTTTATCAGCTTTTAATTTTCTTCTTATATAATTCATTTTTAATTCTTTTTTTGCATCCACCATTTTTAAGAATGTTCCCGCACTATCTTTTATATCGTTTTTTCTTTTTATACTTTCCTTAAATCCTAACATTCTTTCACTTGCTATTTCTATTTTATCCAATTTCCCAATTAACAATTTTTTTAATTCAGCATATTTAATTAATTTCTTATCGAATCCTTTTGCATGAACAATTTCATTCCCTTTTTTATCAATATAACCGTAAACTTTTGGCATTAAAAACACACCTTCTTTTATTTCAGCCTCAAGTTTTAATTCTCCAATTTTATCACTGTTTTTTATTTTTTTACTTGTTACGATTGAATCTGTATCACAATAATATATATTTTCAAAGCCAATTTTTTTCATCATTTCATAATGCTTCATTCGTGCTAATGCTGTTATCCATGCAGCAATATATACACCTCTGAATTTTATTTTTCTTTTTACATCGACTAACAGTAAATCATTTTCAACGTCGTATATAATAGCATCACCCTGCTTTCCTGTATTCATTTCAATGTTTTGTCCCGTTAATCTTTGTCCGAATTTTCCGTATAAACTATTGAGCATTAATTTTGATAAATATCGTTCACTTTCATCTTTTGCATTCTTTTTTATTTCAAAATAATAATTAACATATCCTGTAAAAACGTCTGCACTATCTTCAAAATAATAACCGTCAATTATTTTTATTTTTACTTCTTTCCTTATTCCCTCTATTTCTATGGATGTCAAATAATATTTTTCTCCTTTCTTGCCATTTATATAATAATTTCCGTTTTTAGTCTTTTCACAAAGAATTGATATGTTAGTTATATAATCTTCCAATAATTCAATTTGATAAAATCCAATCTTTTTTTCTTTGTATTTTTTTGTTTTTATTGGAGTACCTACAGGCATTTTTTCCAACATTACAGACGGGTACAAACTATTAACATCATAATAATTCAGATTCTTTCCGAACATTTTATAAACCTCAACCCTTCCACCTTTATAATAATTTTTCCTGAAATATAAATCAAAATTTTCGGATACATTCCAAAAATATCCATTGAAAAAATTTTCTCTGAATTTTCTTAATGCGTGCCCTGCTATTGTATTACTTATATATCCCTCTCTTTCAATGAACTTTCTTAATATATCATATAAAGCGTAACAATCATTTTTTAAGTGCTCACTTAAAACTTTATCATTTGCCTTGTGTATTTTTGTAAAATCAATAGCAATTTTTTTGTGCTCAATATCATAGGTTTTTATTAACTTGTCTAAACTTGCCGGAAATAATGCGTATGAATCCCAAAATTCAACCCTAACCCTGTTATCACTATAAACCATTCCTAGTAATCCGCTTGACTTATTTACAAACTTTACAATCCCTCTTTCCATTAATTTTTCGGCTAAAAAAAGAAAGTCGAATCGCCCTCCGTTATGAAAGTATATTCTCATTCCATTATTTTCACTGCGTAAAACATAATCCATATATTCATCTAACTTTGTGAATTTTGTGTATACTTCACCATCATAAAACCCAATCATTAAAAAATGAATCCAATGATTTGTTTCTATATCACTTGCCGCAAATTTCCCGTTCTTCATTTTTTCCCTTTTCCTTTTTTAGATTTTGCTTTTTTCTTCAACCCCATTCTAAATTCAATCTTGTAGCTTTCTTGATTTATTTTTATTGTGTTTATAATTTGAATATGCTTTGTTGTATAAACGCTAATTTTAGATCCTTTTTTCCTGATTGCTTTTTTATCTACATTGAAAAAATATATTCCCGCCATTCTCCCATTTATAATTTTCCCGCTGGCCTTCCTCATCGATCCAGTATATTGCTTCATAACTATAGTTATTCCGTTCTTCCTCAAATCCTTAGCCTTTTTTGCTTTATCAAATATTTTCTTTATTTCTTCTTCACTTTTTACACTAATAACTTTTACTGTATACCGGTGTCCTTGTCGAGTTACTCCATACCTTGTTAAACTTCCGTCTTTGTTTGATTTGTTTATGGTAAATTTCTTTATATCTGTTTTTTTCTTCATGTAGGTTCTTACTTCTAATATGGTTTTTATATGCTCTTTTTTAAGTTTTATCTTTTTAGCTTTCTTTCCCATGTGAACCCTGTTTTAACCTGTTACAACTTGCAAAAAATTTTTATTATATGCAAGTAAGTTAATAAATATGTG
>JAKAHA010000026.1 GCA_021825445.1 bacterium
AAATAATTTTAGCTATTTTTGTTTTTGTTTTTCTATTTCTATCATCTAGTATCTATCATCTAGGATCTGTTAATGCTCAAGCTTCCATTCCTCTCGTTGTCATGCCTGCCAGAAATGAGATTGAAGTTGCCCCAGGTGAAAAGACAGCCATAACAATCAGTTTTTACAATCAGTCTGATGATCCAGTCTCGGGATTTTTTAAAAAAGCCGATTTTATTGTTGAGGACGCTCACGGCACACCAAAATTTATTGAAAGCGCTGAGGAAGCACCTGCCAAGTATTCCGCCTCACGTTGGTTAACTCTCCCGTATGATCGAGCTACACTACCCGCTCATGATAAGGTTATGATCCAAGCCGATATCCAGGTTCCCTCCGACGCTAAAGCTGGAGGAAGATACACGGCTGTATTTTTTCAGCAAGGAAATATTTTACCGAAACAAACAAATGCTGAAGAAATTGGATCAGGAACTAATCTGAGAATTGCATCTCTCATTTACATCAAAGTGAAAGGTCCAGTCACTGAAAAAGCTTTGATTTCGCGTTTTTTTGTCCCGTCCTTTTTTGAATACGGACCAATAAAAGTCACGACCGATATTTTAAATAGAGGTGACTATCATGTAACTCCTCGGGTCTCCTTGAGCTTGACAAATTCATTTGGCGGTTCGGTCGACCAAAAACTATTTAAAATACAAAACATTTTTCCGGAAACTTCACGAAATTACTTAACAGAACTAGGCACTAAATGGATGATGGGGAGATATAAGATTAGTCTTTCAGGCTCATACGGTGAAAATGGGCAGGCACTAACTGCCGAAAGTTACGTCTGGGTTTTTCCTTGGAGAGTCGCGCTTGCAGTCATCTTGACAATCATTATCGTGATTATAATTGCTAATAAGCTTTATAAAAATATTGTTGTTAAAGAGACGACTCTTGAGGAAGAATTGAAAAAAGAACATGAAGAGATTGAGAAGCTAAAATCACAACTACGCAAAAGAGAGTAATTAAATTACCTAATTGATCTAATTGATCTAATTGACCTAAATAATAACCAATGTCTAATTTTTCAATTGGGATTTAAATAATTGGGACTTTTTTAGAAATTAGGTTAATTAGAAATTAGAAATTCTTTTTTAATATATACTTACTTAATGAAGCGTTTATTAATCACTTTTTTACTAATTTTGATTCCCTTACAACTAGGTTTTCTTTACCTAAAAACACCTTTAGAATCATCAGGGGCGGTCGCGGGGATTGAAAAACGATACTCTCCCGCAGGGATTGAAAATTCCGTCTCAATTGGCGATTTTCGATTTAGTCTTTTTGGCTATACCTCACCACGAGCTTTTGTGACCTTTGAAGGAATGGGAATTTTTGATCAAACAACCGCTGATAACACAGGCTATTTTGAATTCAATAACCGCTTCTCCCCTTTTTCCAAGCGTGAGGCCTGCCTGATTGCCAAAGATCAACTTGGAAGGCTTAGTGCCCCGACGTGTCTTCCGCCTTTTCCCGTCAACTATAACGTGAGTATTGGTCCGGTGATCATGCCTCCGACTGTTTCTTTAGATAAGTCCGACTATTTTATGGGTGATCAAGTTATGTTGAGCGGTCAAGCCGTACCAAATACTGAGGTAAAACTTTCAATGTTTGGTGATGGGAACAACAAGCTCGCAAGAAACATGTTTCGGATTTCTGATTTTACCTTAATCAAGCCTGTCGAGGCTTTTACTTTCCCAGAGCTATCAACTCAGTCGGACGAAAAAGGTAATTATTCCGTCAACCTCCCCTCATCAACCCCTGAAAAATTTCGATTATTCACTCAAACTAATTATAAAAAATCAATCTCTTCCAACAGTAACAAACTTAATCTTGAAATTCTACCTGTCTGGATGGTAATTATTAAATTTTTCCTATTTTTGTTTTCATTAATAAAACCGAGGTTACTTGAAATCGTGATAATTTTGGAAATAATTTATATTTTGTATATTTTAAAAAGCCACTTTTTTGACGAAAAAGCAATCGTCCCTTATCAAAGCCATTTACCGGTAGTCGAAGAGCATAATTTACCAATGATTGAAAAGCACAATCTACCAACAAAAATACTATAATGAAAAATATGGACGATACGATTTCCAGGCAGCTATCAGAAAAAACCATGAGGGAACTAGAAGCCGCCGAAAAACCACAAAGTACTTCGCGGTCGTGGACTGATCCCGAAGGATATAAATACCTCGTACCATGATCAAATGCCGTTCTTTTACGATTCTTCGTTAGGCGATTTACCGAGTCTTTACCAAAATCTGAATATCGTAGAAAATCTCAAGTCGATGATGCCGCCAGAAGCGTCGTCCGGAATATTGAAGAAGGGTTTAAGAGAACAACTACAGGTGAATACCTTCAATTTATAGGTTATAGTCAAGGAAGTCTAGAGGAAGTTAAAGGAGATATAAGGGAATTGGCTGAGGATAAATTTCTTACCTCAAAACCAGGGTCAAGTCTGGCTACAATCGGAATTAATCTTGGGGATTTTAATAAGGGTTTAAGGGAAGATAAAGGAAATTTAAAGGATTTTAGCTATCACCCTTTAGCTGTCCTCTATCCTCCTTTAAATAATTTTCTGGTCAAAGACTTGACCTACGAAATCTTTATCGAACTTATCAACAAAACCGACTGGTTGCTCAGAAAACTCGTTGAATCACTGGAAAAAAAGCTTGGGAATTATAAGTTAAAGCTTGCTGGTCTCCGACCATAACCATATCCTTTAATATCCCTTAAAATCCCTTAAGTTTATTTTAAAGAAAGTTTTTAGACGAAAGGTTTTACCAATCTCTTTAGCTGTTCTTTTTATCACGGAAAGATAAGGACGTATAGCGAGAAGTGAGAATATGGCAAACACAGCGAACTATAAGGGATTGATCGGGGAGATAATCCGAAAAACCCACTAATTAAACACCAACTGAGCTTTTTTATTTAGGGCTGTGCCGTCTACCTTAATTTCTAAAAAATATTCTCCAGGCTTTGAGGCTGAGATATCAAAATAAGCTTTGCCATAGTTATCTGTCAAGCCCTGAATCGCTTCGATATTTAAAGCGGAATTTGTACCGATAAAAATGTTTTTTCCCAAAACTCCCAAACCCTGATTATTTAAAATAAAAACAGTTAAACGAATTTTTTCCTGTCCGTTGGCTCTAGCTGCCGATGGGGTACTAAAAATATATGAGTTATCAATTGAAAAAGTAGCCTGACTTACGTCGGCTCGAGTGCTAAAAAACTTAACCTCATAAAGCCCAAAAGCACCAACAAAACCGACGATAATTATGAGTAAAATTACAAAAAAAAGTATTGATTTATTCATAGTTTCATTCTAAATTAGTTTAAAAGATAAGTCAATGAATGAATATTTATGGAACGATGAATCGCTCCATTACAATGATGGTAATATGACAGGCTGAAATGAATTCTAATAAAATTAGCAGCTGGAAGATGAGATTGATAAATTGGAGAAATCTACCTCATTAACCAATTAATCTAATTAACCTAATTACCCTAATTGATCTAAATAATTCCTAATTCTCAATTTCTCAATTTTTTAATCATTGGTATTTTGTGCTTAATTAGAAATTAGATCAATTAGAAATTAGAAATTTATCAAACACTAAGAAAATTTCTCATTTTTAATTCAACACTCCTTTTTTAAGATAGTAATTATTATAAGCCTCTTGATCCTTATTGATATATTTGCGTTCTGTAATATTTTCTGCGGTTATTATATTAAATGTGTGTAAATGCATGTTTGTATTGGCGGGGTTACCCTGCCCCAACCACATCATAATATATACAATATACCCTTGACAAGCTCGCCTTGATTCCTCTATGATGAAATTGTATGCCAAAAACGTATAATCTTTATAATCTAGAAGCCCCATTCAAAGAATACCTCGTTGCGGGAAACCAAAAAGCCGTTTCAATCAAAAACTACCTTTCTGACTTCAGACATTTTGCCGGATGGTTGATGTTGTATTTAAAATCGAATCAACCAACGGTAGGGACAATTCATGAATTGTCCCTACAGATCACATCAAACACAATTTCCGAATATAAATCATACTTGGAATCAAATAATATTCCTCATAAAACGATTAATCGTCGCCTATCAACCATCCGAAAATTCTGTTCTTTTTGCATCTCTCAAGGTTGGATGAAAGAAAACCCAGCTAAACAAATATCAAATATTTCAAATGTAGGGAACGACCACCGTGTCGTTCCTGTTGAGGCATTGACAAGCCCTAAAGTAGGTATCATGTCATTCCCACGAAAGTGGGAATCTATATTTAAATCACTTCTTAAAAAACTGGATCCCCGTTTTCACGGGGATGACAATAATGAGGTCGGACACGATGGTCCGACCCTACAATATGCTGCATTTCTGATAATTTTAATCTTCGTCGCGGTCATGGGGGCTGGAATCTATAATCAATTTTTTATTACCAATCGCCAATCGCTCGCCTATCCGACGACCCTGACAAAGGCGGGGCGAATCAGATC
>JAKAHA010000015.1 GCA_021825445.1 bacterium
AACCTACAAAAGTAGTATTTCGGATTGTTAGGAAAGTATTTTTTTGACGATATAGGTGTATGTTATAATATTCATCTATGAAGCTGTCAATCGGAATGGTGTGAACACAACCCCACATTTCTTTCCCTTCAGGCTCACTTTTAATATTCCCCCACCAAGAAAAGCGAGGCTAATTCTTGAAAGAGACGGTTGCGGAAGAATACTACAATCATTAGCTCTTTAAAAGTAACCCGCTTAAAATTATTTATAGTCAATAGTTTGAAGTCTGTTACCAGGAAAGTTATCTCTTTATGTTATTTAAATTCTTTTTTAGTTCCGTCATCAAAATATATAAAATATTTTTTTAACTTTCTATCAAATTTAAAATCATCAGGTAATAATTCCAATTCTTTTTTGTCTTTATAATTTGCCATCAATTCATTTTTTAAAATCCTTGGTTTAAGTTCTTTATTAAGAAAGGTCATAAGTTTTTTTCTTTCTATCTTTCTCCATTCTGGCATTGATGGGTCATTCCAGTACATTAATTGAATATAGATTCTTAAAACAGCGGGGAAATGACCTTTTTCTACATTGTCTTTGATTTTTTCCCATAAGTGTTCAAGAAAACATTTACGGATATTTTCATATAATCCTGCATCGCTATGTATGGAAAAAAATTCTTCATCAAGACTCATAGCTCTATGACGTTCCATTTTCCGGTCATCCATATTGGCGATATGACCTAATAATATAACTACGCATTCAGCATAACTCGCAGTAAGACTTTGTTGAAAGCGTCGTCCTTTCTTTGCTTCTTTTTCATAATCGCTTATGGTTTTATTTTCAACGGCATCTTTATATGCATATGGAAAATCTCTCCCAAAGAAAAACTCTAAATTCATTAGTTTTGAATCCAATTTTTCTTTTGAATTTATTTTATTAGACCAAGTTACAGACTTAACGTAATCTGTTAATTCATATAACGCATTTGCTATTCGTTGTGATAACGTATCATTATGAAATTTATTTGTTTTTATCGCTGTAGTAAGTGCTTTTAAAAAAACTTGCAGATATTCTGCGGGAGGTGATGATTCATAAAAAAACCCGTGCCACATGCCAAGCACTGCAAATTCACTTATAAAATAGGAGTCTCCAAAGAGAGTGTCATAGATTGGAGCATAAAGAGTCACTCCTTCATAATCAAGCTGCTTATATAAATAAGATTCTGGATTTTCATAAAGTCGTCTAACTAATTTTTGAAAGCCCATCCCGATTTCTCTTTGTAAAAGATTTTTTTCTTTTATTTGTTTGATGAAAGCAAAAATAAAATCTAATCTATTTGTAACAATATAATCAGCTACGCTTCTTTCGCTTAGTAGTAAATTTAACAATGTTTTTGCATAGATTCCTTCCTGATTTTCATTTGTTATCTCTTCGTCTACATAAGGATTTATTTTTTTAATGGCTGTAGTTATATTTTCTAAGTTTTTCCACACTATAGTTATTGTTGCTTCTAAATCATCTTGTTTTCCATTTGATGCCATTTGTAATATGATGTGATAAAATCGCTCTGCTCTTTTTGAATTAAATATATTATGAGCCTTGGAACTAATGATTAGGTAAGCGATTGGGGCTGATACAAAAAAAATAAATCCTATTTGCTCCCAAAAAATAGGATAATTAAATGGAGGACTTAAAAAAGGCAATTGATTAACAGACGATGCTACTAAGATTGACAACAAGCCTAAACCACTTAAAATCCATACCATATA
Organism: bacterium; assembly: GCA_021825445.1. Lineage (GTDB taxonomy): Bacteria > Patescibacteriota > Microgenomatia > UBA1406 > GWC2-37-13 > GWC2-37-13. The sequence goes on from JAKAHA010000015.1 coordinate 1,752, forward strand.
CCGAAAATGCCATTCTTTAATTAAGAGGGTTATCTTTTTCGTTGGATTAGAGAGTTGTAAAGCTGCAAAAATTATTCCTAATGTTGATACTGCTTCACCAAGAGAAAAATATATTTGTGCCGATTTAGGATTATATGAACAGCTTTTTCCTAAGAGTCCATAAAAACAAGAAAGCGCTGGTTCAAGATTAGAAACAAAATTCAGGCTATTAAGATTTAACATTTTTATACCATTCTGGTTTGATAGTATTTTATCAGGGTAGTATAATTAAATCAAAATTTGGATTGCCTAAACCCTTTTAGGGCATGGCATAAAAACACTCTACAGGACAGAGAGCTCCTCTGTCAGCAACACTGTAGAGTGTCATAGACCGAAAGGTTTATGGGACGCAAGTCCAGCTGGCGGGGAGCTTTTTTGTTATAAATTAATAAATTATTATGAGCAAATTATTTGATTTTAGCCAAAAAACAGACTTTTCGTATTTAAAAAATTTTACCTACCCTACTCCAATTCAAAACCCCTTAACTTTAAAAGTAGATTTGACAAATCAAGGAAAACTAAATATTGGAATAGTTATATCCATAATTTTTGTTATCACATTTTTAACTATTTTAATAGTCAAAAAAAGAAAAAATACATTAAACAGCAGATTCTTTAAATTTAATTTAAATACTTTATTATTAATAGTTATTTTAGCTATTGTAACAATCTTTACTGTTATTCCAACTATGAATAAGTATTACGCTTGTATCAAAGAAAATACAACATTTTCGGTTTTTATAAACAATCCCAACTTGGTTATAAAAGTATGTGAAAAAATAATACCAAGATAACAACATAATAAAGATATATCTCTTCGTAATAAATATTCTTAATAAGAAAAAATGCGCCAAAATATATTATTAACTCATAAAAGGCTTACACATAAATGTATTTTTCTAATTCCATTTTGACTGACATAGGGTAGGGGTAGTTCCAATATCAATTTTATGTTTAGTAGTTAGGTTATCACGTTCATACTAATTGTCTAAATCGCTATGTGGTAATTGACTAAAGATTGATTGTTTTGTATTATTGAGACAGTCTAATATGAAAATTACTATTAAAAATAAAACGGGCTTCTTATTGAAAAGGAATAAATTTGATAAAAAAATAAAAGTAGATTTATTTCCTCACTTTAAAGACAAAGAATTTGATAATAACGATTACATACTTGGATTTATTATTTCTAATTTGAACTCCTTTATTAATTTTATAAATATAACCAATAGAAAATTAAGGTTAAAAAAAACTAATCATATACATTATTCTTTATTAATTAATAAATTAACTAAAACCGAATTACAATTTTTGGATGAAAAAACAGATGAAATTATTAATAAATATAACTTGGGTGAAAATTGGAGATTGTCCCTTCAAACAGCTGTAATTACAAAAGTTCTATTCATTCCACCCGCTAATGGTGTTTATATATCCGAGTCTAAATTAAATTATAATATGAAATTAAGAAGCATGAATTCTGTCAAAATGCTACAAACAAGACTGTTAGATGCAACTAAATACCCTGCAATATACATAACAAAAGATATGACTCCTTCAAAGATAATGAGCTGGATAGAAGATAACTATACGTTCGTAACCAGAGCCATTACAAAGTCTAATCTAAAAAAACAGATAAAATCAAAAATAAAAGATGAAACATTATTAGTTGGTCATTTCGCATGGCTATTAAAAAATGACGGTTTTTCTTGGACTAAAATTCAAAAATATTTTGAAGAAAATGAGTTTATCAATAACGAAAAAGAATTTGTGGTAACTGCTGATGATATTAGACTCGCTTATAAAAGCTATGCAAAGACGCTTTCATATTTTGAATAGTATTTACCGAAAGATGTAAGAGTAAGTATCTTTCTGTTCTTTCTTCTCTCCTTCAAGTAAATTGTTTCTACATTTAAATATTAAAATAAAAATGAATAAAGAATATTTCACACGTGATTTAGGGCTTGCTACGAGTCTTTCATTATATTTTCCTATTCTAAAAATTAACAAAAGTAATCCCAAAAAAGCTGAGTTTATTTTTATCAAAAATGATGAGGTTATCAGACTCGTTGACTGCTTCTGGCAAAACAACTTAAAAATTGATGCTTTGACATTTTTTAACCAATTGAAAATTGTTAAAACACGCTTGTATGAAGACAGTTAAGAAGAAGCCAATGGCGGTCATCTATAAGCATTTTATAAATGAAGATAATGAAGTGAAATTAAGAAAAATTTACGGTCTGATTTTTAATGATATAGAAAAGGAATTATTGAAAAGTGCCAATTTAAAACAATAATTATTACTATGAAAAGATTTACCGGAGCCATTCCCCTACTTAGAAAGTTTAGAGACCACCCATTTTGGAAAGAAAAAAGAAGATACTCTCGTGCTGAAGCATGGATAGATTTTCTTTATATAGCTCGCTATTCGGAATCTGCGGAAGAAATACTTGATAGAGGCGAAACAATTTGTATATGTTATGGTCAAATCCTGACCTCAATTATTACGCTATCCGATAGATGGAAAAGGTCAAGGACTTGGATAAGAAACTTCATAAAAACTTTAGAAGAAAATGAGTCAATTAAGATTATTAAAATGGACAACAGAAGAACAATAGTTGAGATTGTCAATATGCTACAAGTTAGAAATTTACTACGACATAGTAAACAACAGACTGGTCAACAAGATGAACGACAGAAAAGCGACAAAAAAACATATAAGAATAAAGATAATACGACTAATAAAGTAAATATAATATCTAAAGATATTACTCAAAGTGGTTTTGGTAATCCTGATATAAATGAAGTTATCACTTACTTTAAAGAAACTTTGAAATTTCCTATCTTAGATGGAACTATAGAGCAAAACAGACATTATGCCCATCTTTGTATTCAGAAGTTCGGCGGGGTTGACAAGGTTAAACTCTTAATTGATTCAGCCAAGGTTAATCAGTTCTGGGCAACCAAAGCTACTTCTTTTTCAAAACTCTTTTATAACGGAGTTAATATTATAAGTTCTAATCGTTATCAAAAAGGGGGTGTAACCCAACTATGAAAATTTCAGAAGTTCCTGATGAACTCAAAGTTTTTGAAGTTAAAATGAGTAATGGAGACAAATATAAAATGACAAATATTGAACTTAACAAAGCGTTAGCTACTCCAAATAATAAAATTAAGTTCCCTAATGGAGAAGGATTTAATAACTCTTTTATTGTTAATTGGTATATTGACATAGATTCAACAAGAGAAAAGGTGTTAAAAAATAAAGACAAACTGGTTAAGCAGTAATTATTATAATTTACCTATTGACAAAGTATTAAATAGTAATATATAGTATGGCTATGGAAGAATCATATTATTCAACAAAAAAAGTGGCTAAAATTCTTGATGTTAAAACGATAACTATTAGACGATGGATACAGTCTGGGAAACTTATTGCCTATAAAATAGGTAAGGAATTAAGAATAAAAAAGTCAGACTTAGATAATTTTCTTAATAATAGAAAAGTAAAAATATGAAAATATCTGCTCTTTACGCCAGAGTATCAACTCAAGGTCAAGAAAAAGAACAAACAATAAACTCTCAAATTGCTGAAATTGAAGCAAAAGCAAAACAGGATGGGAATACTGTTGGAGCTAATCTCCATTTTATTGATGAGGGTTGGAGTGGTGAATTACTCGCCCGCCCTGCTCTTGATGGTCTTAGAGATGCAATAAAAAATAAATTGTTTGAAGTACTCTATATTTATGATTTAGGTCGTCTTTCTCGTAATTTTCTTAATCAACTTATATTAAAAAATGAAATTGAAGAATCTGGAATTAAGTTTATTTCTTTGCATGATATTAACGCTGAAAATCCTGAAGGAGTCCTTGCTCAAAATGTCATGGGCTTATTTCATGAATACGAAAGAATTAAGATAACGGAGCGTATGAGAAGAGGTAAACTTTATAAAGCTAAAAGTGGTATTTTATTTGGTTGGCAAGCTCCATATGGCTATAAATACATTAAAGGAAGTCAACTTAACACAGGTTGTTTTAAGATTCAAGAACACGAAGCAAAAGTAATAAAAACGATATTCATCTGGATTGGTGATGAAGGTATGACCATACGACAAGTTATTAAAAGACTATATGACCTAAAAATTATGCCCCGAAAAAGCAAAAAAGGTTACTGGTCAACAAGTACTCTTTCCAAACGTCTACGTGACGAAACTTATATTGGAAAAACCTATTACAACAAAACCCTTTCCATAAGTCCAAAAAATCCAAGAAATTTTAGTAAATACAAACGTATTAAAAAAAGTAGCAGAGTAATGAAAATAAAAACTGACTGGCATGCGATAAAAGTTCCGGCGATTATTGAAAAAGATTTGTTTGATAGAGTACAAAAACAGCTTGTTCTTAATGATATGCTGGCTATACGTAATAAAAAAAATAATTATCTTCTTTCAAACTTTATTCATTGTGCTTGTGGTTGTACTCGTACAGGAGAAGGAATCAGCAATACTCAAAACTTATATTATAGATGTTCTGACCGAGTAAAACGCTTTCCTCTTCCAAGGGTCTGTAATAATAAAGGTGTTAATGCTCCCCTTCTTGATGAGTTGGTCTGGAGTAAATTAACAACACTTCTCACTCAACCTAAACTTGCAAAAAGATATTATGAACAATGGGTACGAGAAAAGCAAAAAATTTTAAACAAACCCAATACTATACAGGATACGGTTGAGGCAAAAATAAAAGACCTTGACCAACAAGAAAAAAGATTTCTTAAAGCTTATGGAGAAGGTGTTATCTCTTTTGAACAGTACAAAGAACAGGTTAATGAAATTAAACTCGCTAAAACTCAATATATGAGCAAATTAAGCCCATCACAAAGCAATCAAGAACAACAAAGAGCTGTCATCATACCTGACTTTGACCGTATGTATGATAAAATGGATACTGTTTTAGATAGTTATTCTTTTAAGAAAAGAAGGATAATTGTACAAAATGTAGTAAACAGCATTACTACTGATGGAATAACAGCCACACTTGAAGGTAATTTGCCATTAGAAATAGTTGACATTTCAACTAAACAAAATATCAAGTATGAAATTGAGTATCGGTATCGTCGGATTGCCAAATGTTGGAAAAAGTACTCTTTTTAATGCTCTACTCAAAAAACAAGTGGCTAATGTGGCAAATTACCCTTTCTGTACAATCGAACCAAATGTCGGAATCATCGAAGTGCCAGACGAAAGACTGGCGGTTCTTGCCAAAATTGTAAATACATCAAAAATAGTTCCTGCCGCAATTGAGTTTTATGATATTGCAGGACTCGTACGTGGAGCATCAAAAGGTGAAGGTCTGGGTAATAAATTCCTTTCCCACATCCGTGAAGTTGAGGCGATTGTTCACGTCGTCCGACTTTTTGAAGATGGAAATGTCGTTCATGTCTCTGACAAAATAAATCCAGAAGATGATATAAAAACGATCGAAACGGAGTTGATTTTGGCAGATTTAGAAACTGTAAATAAATTTAAAGAACCAAAAAAAGGAAACGCTTCCAAAAAGGAAGATTTTGAAACGTTTGAAGCAGTACAAAAGATAAAAATAGAGTTGGATAAAGGCATTCCAGTCCGTCAAATGGGGTTGACTGATGAAGAATTAATCGCCCTAAAACCATTAAACCTTCTGACTATTAAGCCTGTCATCTACGTCTTCAACGTTTCAGAAGATCAACTTCAAGATAAAGATAAAACAGAAATTGAAATTCAAACAATTCTAAAAAACCTGGATTCCCGTTTTTTCTTCGATAGAACTCAGGGTAAATTCAGGAATGACAAAACTACCCCCTACCACCTACCCCCTACCTCCTTTCTTTATCTTTGTGCCAAAATGGAGGCGGAAATCGTTGCTTTCACGCCGGAAGAACAAAAAGAATATTTAATGCAGTTTGACTTGACAGAATCAGGGCTTAATCGGTTGATAAAAAAAGCTTATGAGATATTGGGTTTAATTTCATTTTTAACGGCGGGAGAGATCGAAGCCAGGGCTTGGACGATCAAAAATGGATGGCTCGCTCCCCAGGCTGCTGGAACAATCCACACCGATTTTGAAAAAAAATTTATTAAAGCTGATATCGTCAAGTACGAAGATTTTGTCAAATGCGGCGGTTGGGTCAAAGCAAGAGAGCAGGGTCTTGTACAGGTAACAGGAAAATACTACATCATGAAGGACGGTGATGTAGTTGAGTTTAAGATTGGAGCATAAGAATTTCTAATTGACCTAATTAACCTAAAAAAGCTCCAGTTTCCAATGGGGTATTGGATATTATTTAGATCAATTAGAATAATTAGGTAATTAGGTTAATTTTTTGCTCTCCACTTAATATAAATCACCCAGTATCTTATTGCAGAAAAGAGACTAAACACAAACCCCGAAAAGCCATCCATAAATCCCTTGTGACGGAAATACATCATAAAGAAAGTAACTTTAGGCTTCCAGATAATATAATTAAAAAAACTTAATTTTGTATCCTTTGGCATTCTTTCAACTTCGGCAGTTGTGTAACGATCGAAGCGCATCAAATATCTTGAAAAATCAGGATCAGCGTAGTGTAGAATTGGATTTTTAAGAAAGCCAATTTCACCTTTTATTTCCACATTCTCATGTACATCTTTGCAGGGAAATTTGGCAAAACCATTTTTGTATAAACGAATCGTATAGTCTGGATATTGTCCGCCTTTCATCAGAAATCCCGTCAAAAACCAATTTTTACGAGGGATATTATATGCGACGTTTGGGACGACACGGTGGTCGTCCCCTACAATATTTTGTATTTCTGATTTTAATTCCTCTGTAATTTCTTCATCCGCGTCCAACTGCAAAATCCACTCGCCCTTAGCGGCTTCAATCGCTTTCTGTTTGTTTTTATGGAACATGACCGGGTTATCAGAATTAATAATCCTGACTTTCTTGCCATAAGATTTGGCGATTTCGATCGTGCGATCAGTTGAGCCACCGTCAACAATCACGACTTCATCGACCAGATCGATAGCCGAGTCGAGTGGATAGTGAAGATTTTTTTCTTCGTTGTAGACCGCGATGCAAAGAGATAATTTCATAAAAATGATACTAATCTACTAATTAATCCTAATCAACGAATATTAGTAGATTGGCATATATTCGTAGATTGGGATCTTCTTATTATATAATATAAACATAATGAAAATCGTCACTGTCCCAAATCAAGTTCTCTCCTCCCCTACTAAGCCAGTTGAAAAAATTGATGGAAATATCAAAAAAATTGTTGTTGATATGGAAAAAGTTCTGATAGCCCAAGATGATCCACCAGGTGTGGGACTTGCCGCCAATCAAGTCGGATTAAATCTATCAATTTTTATTATTCGCCCGTCAGAAAAATCAAAGACGAAAGTGTTTATCAATCCTAAAATCCTACAAACTACCCCTTACAACCTACCACCTAAACAGAAAGGTCGTAAAAAAGTAAAACTAGAAGGCTGTCTCTCCATCCCCCGTATCTGGGGACCGGTTAAACGGACCGAACGCGTTTTATTAAAATATCAGGATTTGACAGGAAAAGAATATGAAAAATGGTTTTCTGGATTTGAGGCGACTATTATCCAACATGAAATGGATCACTTAAATGGCGTTGTCTTCACCCAAAGAGCAATTGAGCAAAAAGGACAGTTGTATAGAGAAGAAGGAGATGAGTTGGTGAAGATAGAATACTAAATTTCTAATTGATCTAATTTCTAATTAATCTAAATAAACCCCAATAACCAAATAACAATTAGGAATCGGATTATTGAAAATTTTTTAGGTCAATTAGAATAATTAGGAATTAGAAATTATTTTTTCGAAGTTTTTACTACTTTCTTTGTTATTTTTTTTGCTTTTATTTTAGCATCTTCCACAACTTTGGATTCCTTATTTTTAGCATTCATTTCTTTCTTGACTGAAGCTAGTTGATAAAATGGTTTTTTTCCATCAATCATATCTTTTCTGATTCTTTTTAGGCATTTTGTACACAACTTTATTCTGACAGCCTTACCTTTTTCAATAATGCTCAATCTGACTAGATTAGCCTTGAAAATCCTTTGAGTTTTAGGAGCTCTTTTCTTCCACCTACCTCCGGCAACACCTCTATGATGAGTATGAGATCTTCCGTAAAGCAAACCTTTTCCGCAATGATAACATCCAAATTCTTTCATAATTAGTATCAAATCTATAAATACGAGATTAAATATGATAACATAGTTAGATATTAATTTCAATCAATTGTTTCATTGTTCCATGGTTTCATTGCTAAAAACATCAACAATGAAGCAATATAACAATTGAACAATGTAATTTATGATTAACTATTTATTCACAAACCCTCTCCTCTTCATAATTTATGTGTCTTCTTTACTTGTAGCCATAACTATTCACGAATTTTCTCATGCTTGGGTGGCGGACTTTCTCGGAGATCCTACTCCAAGGCTTGATGGTCGACTAAAACTCAATCCCTTAGTACATATTGATACCATGGGAATGGTATTTTTATTACTTTTGGGATTTGGTTGGGGAAAACCTGTAGAATTTGATCCATATAATCTAAAAGATCCAAGGCGCGACGCTGCTTGGATTTCAATTGCCGGTCCTAGCTCTAATTTTATTTTGGCTATAATACTTGCGATACTCCTTAAACTGTTTATATTTTTTCAACTTAATATATTAGCTATTATGGGCGGTTTTATTTTTGTTCCAATGATCAGAATAAACGTGATGCTTGGTATTTTTAATCTACTTCCAATTGAACCTATGGATGGATTTAAAATTGTCGAAGGAATATTACCTGCCGAGAAAGCACAAGAATGGCATCAACTTAAAAAATACGGAATGATATTTTTATTAGCGTTAATTATTCCTTTCTTTGGGGGAAGATCTATGCTTGACAACATATTAACGCCTGCTATCAACTTCGTATTTAGTTTACTTGTACCTGGAGGAATTATTTAAGGTTTTATAGTTGGTTTTTTTAAACATTTGAAATAATCCTGAGTTGAACAACCTTTTCCAAATAAAAGTTTAATTTTTGCACAGTCGGTCTCCGTACAATTGGTTCCATCAGAGATCTTTAACGATTGAACTGGCGTTGGTTGAGTGGTCGCTTGAACCTGGGCAGGAGTAGCTGTTGGTGGAGTCGAAACCGATGTTTCTGCCCCTTTAGTTGTAAAAGTCCAAGGTACACCTCCATTGTCATATTTTTGGTCTCCCACTCTTATGTCAAAATAATACGTGGTACTTGGGGAAAGAAGAGTTAGATCAACACTGTGAGTTTTTGTTTTGACCGCCTCTGGTGCGAAAAAATTCAAGGCAGTAGGCGTCGTCCCATATTCTACCACTCCTTGAGAGTCAACTCCGGTTGCCCAAGTAGTCTTGACAGAATTTTTTTCAATATTGGAAACAATCACATCGCGGGGTTCAAAATCAGCAGCTCGAGTACCAAAAATAGTAAAATATCCAAAGACCAATAAAGCAAAAATAACTAAGCCGATGACTATGGCGGCAACCTTTTTGATGACAGGGTTATTCATAATAATAGTCTAAATATACCACCAACTATTAATAAAAGCATGCCAGGAACGGCAATTTTAGATACATTTTCAAATATCCCAGTTCTTGGTAATTCTGCAGGTGCATCACTGTTTGCTGCTGCCGTATCTGCAGCAACATTATCTTGCACAGGTGTATCGGTTGGAGTGTTATCAGTAGTAGTATTATTACTTGAACCACCACCTCCGCTTCCAATCGTTACAACAGAACTATTATTTTGTGAGCAAACAAGGATATTTGATGTGTCAACATCGTTTTTAACGATTGTTGAGGTATTACAATCAAAAGCCAATGTTCCGGTGCCGTCCTTTAATGCTTGAAATGTAATTGTAGCCAATGTCCCCGATGTTGTGACAGGACTTGCAGTATCGCTAACCATGCCAGCAATGTAGACCTTGCCAGACGTTGAAATATCATTGGTTACAACCGGAAAAAGAGTACCAGCTGCAACGCTGTTTGCTTTAAGCAAACTACTGTCAAAAGTCACATACACATCGGTTGAAAGCACAGGATCACTCCCGGGGTCAACAGTGACCGCAATCTGAAAAGTCCCACCATTGGTGCCACTTACCGTAGTTTTATCAAATTTTAAACTGGCAGCATTAACTGATCCAAAAAATATTGGAACAACAATAAACAAAACTGCTAGTGATAAAATTTTTCTTAAATTATTTTTCATATTCAATTCACTTTAACTATTATCTCATTAACTCCCGGATAAATGACTTCGGTTTTTTCATTGACAAATTTGGTTGTTTCAAGATCAAAAGATGGCAAAACAGTAAACTTAAAATCACCCTTACTTTTTGGTTGAAAAGACAGATTAACGATAGATTGGCTTTTAAAAATTGACGAAACTGCATTTTGATTATTCTTGACGACTGTAAGAGTTAGACGATTGTCTTTTTTATATGAATAGACTTTAAAACTAGGATCGATCGATTCTGCGGAAATAAAATCAAAGGCAATCGGATCATAGGACATCACCACATCCAATGCCGTCACGTTTTCACCATTTGAATCGACATTTAAACTCAAATTAACTGGTGTATCTACATTATTTTGGGCTTGAACATTTTGTAAATTAATAAACCCTTTAGTTGTAACAAAAGTGGGGGCAACTGCTTTCTTTTCAACAACATTTGAAGTTGAAACTGCTTTTTCATTACTGGTAGTTTGTTTATTTACCGCTAAAAAAATACCTGTACCAACAAAGACAAGCAAAAACATCCCTAACATATACATAAATACCTTATTTTTACTATTTTCTTGATTTTCCATCTTTATAAACTTTACAAACTTTATAACTTTACAAACTCCTATTGTTCATCTGTTCTTATTCCTAGAGCAACTAGTATCATTGAAAAATCTTGAGTATTACATCTCCCGTCTCGATTTAAATCACATGCATTCAAAGCTGCCTCATCGGTCTTTCCGAGATTATTTTTGACCAATCCAAAATCAACCGAATCAACTATTCCCGATTGATCCAAATCTCCCGCCAGTAATAATATTCCAGAAAAATCAAGGTTATTATCCCCCGCAACAAGTGTAATATTTCCGGTTGTACATCGATACGTACCAGGAGACGTTTCGGTAGGTACGGCGTCACAAATTTTTTTCTGAATATGATGCCTTCCTTTGAGTAATATTCTAAATTTTCCAGTTAAAGACGGGATATTGACCGCAATTGTCCCGGTCCAAATACCATCGTCGCCTGCGGTAAACATTCCGGTCCCCTCAACTGGAGTCGTCTCTCCTTCTTTATAAATCTTTGCTTTCAATAACATTGAATTTTCACCCTCGGCAGGTAACTTATTAATACCTTGGAATTTTAATTCCAAATTTAATTTGACGTTCCCCGCCGAAATTGTTGGACTCGGTAAAACTCCTGTTGGACTAGGAGTAATAATTCCCGTTACAGTTGGGATTGGAGTTGAAGTTATAGCAGGAGCCGCACAAGTCAACTTAAAATCGTCAAAAGTCCCCGTAGCGGAAGGAAAATCTGGACCCCAATTATCTATGCCGATAGCTATTGTGCCTTGACCAGAATAATAATCATCTAACTGCTTTATAAGCTTGTAGCCAGAGCCATCAAGTTTGTCATAACTCATTTTAATAGTCGCCCCAGTTCTTTCAATTCTTACTTTTACTGGTGTATTATGATCAATTCCATCGTTTACTCCTTGATTTGTCCATGTGGTACCAGCAAACCAACCTGATACCAGTTCACTTGGTTGTTTATTATATGCTTTGGCTATATTGAAAGACTTTGACCAATCGCTATTTCCAAATGCAAAAAAAAGATTTGAAGATGATTTATTACTTTCAGTAGTATGCCCCTTAAATGTTATTTCTGCAGAAAAATCTCCTGACAAAATTTTAGAAATACTTACAGATTTACTAGAGCCGCTTCCTGTTGGTAAACTTAAAGTTGCTTCTCCATTTCCCACTGCTACAGTACCATTATTATTAGACCACATACCCCAATTAGTTGTATTTAAAGTATTGGCTGAAAAATCATCGGAAAAACTGGTACAAGCAACCGGTGGAACAGTCGGTGTTAGATTAATCTCCCCGGAAGGAGCAACTGTTGGGGCTCCGTTGAGAGATAAACTTCCGTCCACATAAGTCCAAGAATTAAATAAACTCCCATCACTACCGATTGTATAAAAATCATTATTACTTGTTGAAATTGAATTTGGTGAGGCGGAAAGACTAGTAAAAGTGATCCAAACTAGCTCAAGTCCATTTACAGAACTGACAGCTGACCCAAATGCACTTGAATCCTGACCGACTATATCAATACTTCCTCTTTCATTGATAAGTGCTATGTCGTCGACAGTATTTCCAAGCCCCGAACTTGCAATTCCAGCTGTATAAGCAATATATTTAAAAGCAATTTTTGTTTTATCAAAATTAATTCGAGTTTTATAGCCTCGAAGTTGAGTAGCAACAGAAGATTTGACAAACAAGCTGACAGTAAAATCCTGATTGACTCCGACTGTACTGGTTGGCGGACTAAACGATAAAGTCATCGTCTCGCCGGCAGCTTTAGATTTTATCCCATTTTGAAAAAAGATATAGTTGACACCCCAAGCAATTACGCCAATTATTATCAAGAAAATTACTCCAAATTTTATAAGTTCTTTTTTCATAGTTATCTTTTCAGTGATCTCATAATAACTCCACGATCAGACCAGTCAGCGATTGATCCATTACCGTCAAAGTCTACGTTCACCGTTGCGGGTACCTTTTGACCAGACTTTGCCGAGACATAATAAAAATAGTCCATCAAATCCGTCTTACCATCATTATTGGCATCGCCTTTGGTTTTATAATAACTTCGACACCAAGCATTTTTTTGATCTGCAGTCGGAACAGTTGAAAAAAGGGAACCATCTAGATTACATTTAACCGGATTTGCATAAGTAAAACCAACCGTAGCTAAAAATTTATCATGAAAACAGGCGGTCGAACATTTTCCAGTTGAGATTATACATTTACAACCTGGATTTGGAGTCGGAGTCGGGTCTATCGAATTAACTTTAATACTTATCTCACACAAAGGACTAGTATTTGAGTTTCTGTTTAAAGAGTCGGTAAAATAAGCTCTGACTAAAATATTTTTTGGTTTTGGCATATAATATTTCCATGCCCTATCTGGTCTATCAAACTGAGCAAAATTGAGAGTTATTGTGTTTGAATTTGTAACGTTTGTAGCTGGAGATTTTTTTACAGTCCACGTATAGTTTTTTGCCGGTTTAAATCTTATTGCAGCCGGTTGTTTTGAAACAATATGGTCTTTATTAAAAAATCTATACGTAAAAGTCTTAATAGTATTTACATTAGCCGTTGATGTTATTGTCAAACTCTGATTTGGACTTAATTCCGATTGACTTGCGGATATTGAACTACAATAAGCTTTAGTGCCGATTGCAGGTGGAACTAGTGCCTCCTCAGGAATAGGAGTGGGAGATGGAATACGAGTAGGGGTGGGAGGATTAACTATCTGGATATTTCCAAAACATGCTTTCGAACCACTAGCGTTTGTAAATTTGACGCAGATTTTTTTTCCTCCAACGGCTGCTTTTGCCGGAGGAATAGTCAACGTTGTGGAAGTCGCATAATTTCGACTGTCGATATAACTTGGGCTGGTTAATGCCGGACAGGCGGCTGTTGTTGAAACTACCGCAAAGCTCATCGTCGTTGCACCAACACTACTTAAATTAAGTGTGACATTTTCGGGATTTTGGATTACGGTCTTACAGACATCTTTCCTTGGAGTTGACGCCCAACCTGCCGAAGTACAACCATTGACGTTAATTGAAGTCCAACTTACACAAGTTGGGACTGCGGCAAAAACGCCGTTTTTCGCAAATAATAAAAAGAAAAAAACTGAAATTATCAACGATTTTACTAATTTTTCTTTATTCATATTACTTTCAAAAATCTAAACATCAAGAAACTGATGAAATAAAACAATACAACTTGAAAAATTGGCAAATATAAAGAGATAAAGATTGTAATGACAGCAAGGATAAAAAAAGCTTCGTTGTGAATTGAGGGAAGCAAACCTTTGGTAAAAAGCATCAAAACAACAAGTGTTAGCAATGCTCGCTTGTCAAACCACCACAAAGGCCATCCCAGAAAGTACGCAACAGCAAGTAACAAGGCTGCAAGTATCAAAAAGATCTCTTTTGTATCAAAATAAAACGGACCGATGTACATATTAATTTTTATTTAATAAATAATATGCTAATATAAATAACCCAAAAATAATCAAAATAAGAATCATATTCAAATTATTTATTGTCATATTAAATTCGTCTAGAATACCACCAATATGTAACAAGGGCAAAAGAAAAAATTATTATAAAAGCTAAATAGTAATACGTGTCAAAATTTGTATTCATTTTAAAAAGTCAAGTGAAAATTGTAAAAAAAACATCGCACCAACCAAAGATGAGAATAATTTTATACTAAAATCCAACTGATTTGCAAATCCTGTGAAGATCGGCGTAATCACACCAGCCGTTAGCAACACTAAAGCTAAATTATTATAAAAAGTTGCTAAATTTTCTCTTTGTTTACCATTCAAATTTTTCATTTTTAGAATCTTAATTTAAATATAAAAGAAAAATTACTAAATATCAAATCAATAATTCCGTCGTTATTTCTTTTACTTGTTTAAACTGCTTGTCAGCCGTAATAATTATTTCTACCCCATTTCCAAGTGCAGTTGCAATTAAAAAGGCATCGACCGTATGAATGGATATTTTCTCCTTCATTAAATTAATAAATTTATTAAAAACATTAAGATTGGGATAAATAATCTCAAAAGTTGGATCATTTGTAAATATTTCTACATCTTTGATCGCTTCCTGCGGTGAGATTTTAAAAGCATGGACTAAAACTGCTGTTAATTCCAATAAATTTTGCGAAGATAATACTGGTTTAAATTTTTGATTCAGAATTCTTTGAAAAAGTTTTTTTGCGTTCAAATGAAGATGATGTCTTTGATTTATATACGCAACTAAAATATTAGTGTCAATCAGACATTTTTTCCCTGCTAAGTTCGTCATAGAATTGAGCTCTTTCAAATTGACCTTTTTTACCTGTAATATTGTATTTTCCTTCTATGCTTTTTAATTCTAAATTAACGACTTTTTCTTTTTGAGGTAGAATTTTTTCAGCTCCTTCACGAATCAGTTGAGAAATTGGTTTTCTTTGATAAAAAGAAGCCACTCTTAGCTGCTCATAAAGCTCTACAGGAATAGTAATAGTTGTTCTAACTAATTGACTCATATATTATCATATTATCATACTTCCATAAGTATTTCAATATGGCAAATAATTATTTAATCCCCAATCTCTATTCCTTTGACTACCCTACCATCTGGTAAAGTAAAATTCTTAATAGTAATCTTTGTGCCAGGCTGGATCCTGTAGTCGACTCCCCCATCAGTTCTTTCATGAGCGGCTACACCAACAGCTACCTGCTTGAACATATTGTTTGGAAGAGCTCCTGGAACTGCGGCAAAATCATAAGTTGACCGTTTTTTAAACTGAAATATTTGAGCAATTGACGAAGTAGAATTTCCAATTTGATTTTTTAAATTACTTAAATAATATGGATTTACTCTTGGACTTTCACCCAAAAAAACATTTTTAATAGAATAACTGGAAATAAAAAACGATACTGCCAAAATTCCTAAAATAATTAAATATTTTTTCATAATTGTTTAGGTGAAGCTAATGGACAACATTTTATCTCTTTAGTTCCTTTTGCTTGACAGAATTGATAACTCACGCCCTGCGTATTGTAACTGTCACAAGAATTTGCAACCATAGGTCGACTACCCAATTCGGTAGCAGCATCTGTCCTGAAAGAATAACCAACATTAGCGTCCGAAGGCATAATTAAACTAGATTGAGGAGGAAGAACTACTGGATCTACACATAATGATGCTTTAATTGAATCCATAGAACTATTACATGAACTTTCATTAAACCCCCAACACTTATCCGCAGACAAAACTGAGTTAGCTCCACCTTTTTTTTCATACGCACCAGAACAATCTTCGCTGATTTTTAAAGATAAAGACACTGTTTTATTTGGATCATTTTTACTAATTTCGCCACATTTAAAACTTATTGTTTTACATGTTCCACTCGAACTACCACCGCCTGGTACAGTAATTGGTGTACAGGCAATTCTTTGTATATCTTGTTTGTTGGTAGCATCTGGATTACCGCTACATCCAGATGTATTAATTGTATAAAAATTGTTACTAGTCCCATTACTATAATATTTACCTCTTTTATATGGAGGACAAATGGTGTGTTCTACACAATTACTCACAGCTGGAGGATTATTTATAACTGTAGGAGCTTCTTTACATTTATCCTTTTGGAATGTGTCCCAATTAGTTTCCTTACAGCTGCTTGAATTTGAACCAAAACATCTTAGTTTAGGATCTGTGCAAGCCGAGGCTGTATTTTTATAATAAGTAAAAGTTTGTCCACTTGTTGGACAGGTTGCCACGAGAGGACCTGTACACTCTGACTGTATAAGTTGACGAGCAACACATCGACCAGTTGCATCAGGAGGGGAACATTCATTATTAGTATCTAAACAATAATAAGTATTTGCATGACCTGGTCCCGTACCATGGAGACAAAGACCTCCTAACTTCCCAGTTCTTATATCTAATATGGGCTCAACAGTAGGTTCAATAAATGGTGAATCGCTCATACAACACCAAGTTATGCCGCTCTCATCATCGACTTGTTTTTTTGTATATGCGGTTCTTCCTGCACAGCTGTTGTTTGCAGGTGCTTTCATACATCCTTCAGGATTTTCAGCAACCTGA
>JAKAHA010000016.1 GCA_021825445.1 bacterium
ACAGGTCACAAAGCACCAGAAGAAGTTATGAGAAAAATATTAATATGAAAATTAAAATTTGTGTACCAGTTATAGGAAAAACTTTTAGCAAGTTTTTGAAAAATCTTGATCGGGTTCAAGAGAATTTTCCAATGGTTGAATTACGAGTTGATGAGATAAAAAATCTAAGCGAAAAAGATTTACTTGTAATTAGAAAAAGAACAACAAAAGAATCAATCCTTACCAGTAGAAAAACGGCAATAATTATTAAAGCATTAGATTTGAAATTTGACTTTGTTGATGTTGAATTTTCACTATTTCCAGAATTAAATTTATCAAAAGATCATAAATCTAAAGTGATTTTGTCATTTCACGATTATGAAAAGACGCCAAGTTTGAAAAAGTTGACAGAAATAGTTGATAATATGAGAAAATTTAACGTTGGAGTATTGAAAATTGCTACAATGATTAATTGTGATGAAGATATTAAAACTTTATTTAAAATTTTATTAAATAAAAAGGAAAACGAAAAAATAATCGTGATCGGTATGGGGGAAAAAGGTCAAGTGACTAGAATTATTGGACCGCTACTTGGCTCTTTTTTAACCTTTGCCTCGAGCGAATTTGGCAAATCTGCACCAGGTCAAATTGATATAAATATGATGAAAAGCACTTACAAATTACTAGTCACTAATCACTAGTTGCTAGTCACTAATTTTATGTCAGGAAATACATTCGGAAAACTATTTCAGGTGACGACATTTGGAGAATCCCATGGAGGGGCAGTTGGATGCGTGGTCGACGGCTGTCCACCGGGAATTGAAATATCAGTCGAAGATATTCAAAAAGATCTCGACCGAAGAAAGCCAGGGCAAAGTGAAATTACAACACCTAGAAAAGAAGAGGATAAAATTGAGATTTTATCAGGTGTTTTTGAAGGAAAAACAACTGGCACACCAATCATGATGATGGCTAAAAATAAAGATACACGTCCGGAAGATTACGATAATTTAAAAAATGTTTTTCGTCCATCTCACGCTGACTTTACGTACACAAAAAAATATGGAACCCGCGATTGGAGAGGATCAGGAAGAGCGTCTGCTCGCGAAACATTAGCTCGGGTAGCCGCCGGTGCCATTGCTAAAAAATATTTGAACGAAAAACTAGGAATAGAATTTTTGGCTTTTGTTGAGCAGGTGGGGGATATAAAAGCAAAAGTCGATATTAATAAAGTGACACCAGAACAAATTGAGTCAAATATTGTCCGATGCCCAGACGAAAAAATTGCTACACGAATGATTCAGTCTATCAATAGATTGATACAAGAGGGGGATTCAGTTGGAGGGGTTATTGTTGGTTTGATAAAAAACACTCCCATCGGACTGGGTGAGCCGGTATTTGATAAATTGTCTGCAGATCTTGGCAAAGCTATGCTTTCAATTCCGGCCGTTAAAGGCTTTGAGATTGGGAGCGGGTTTGCAGGTACCAAAATGAAGGGGAGTGTACATAATGATCCGTTTATGACCGATAAAAATGGCAAAATAAGGACAAAAACCAATTTTTCCGGAGGGATTCAAGGGGGGATTTCCAACGGGGAGACGATATATTTTCGAGTTGCTTTTAAACCGGTTTCAACAATTAGAAAAGAACAGGAAACGATTGATAGAGACGGTAAAAGTATTAAGTTGGAGTCAAAAGGCAGGCATGATCCGTGCGTCTTGCCTCGAGCGGTCCCGATTGTCGAGGCAATGGCCACTTTAGTTATAATGGATCATTATTTAAGGAATAAAACTTTATGTAAAGCGTGACACTAAATTTTATTTCTCCAGTGGGAACCCTCCCCTTTTCGGGGACTCCCAAGTCGAAAAAAATTAAGTGATCCCGCTTTTACAATTATTTGTCTCCCGACTAAGTCGGGACCAGACTATTAATTCTAATACTATGAAATATCTAGAAGACCTAAGAAAACAAATTGATAGCTTAGACGAACAGATAGTTGCTTTATTGGTCAAAAGAATGGAGATAGTCAAAGAAATTGGAAAATACAAAAAAGAAAACAATTTACCGCCACTCGATGATATACGGTGGCAAGAAATAATTAAATCAAAAAAAGGCTTTATCAAAAAAATCTGGGAAATAATTCATAAAGAAGCGTTAAAAATTGAGAAAAAAATATGAAAGTTGCTATTGTTGGACTGGGTCGATTTGGAAAGACGTTGCAAAAATTACTTGAAAAAGATTTTGAATTAATTATTATCAATCGAAGTAATTCATCAGATATTGCAATAGCCGATGTTGTTTTTTACTGTGTCCCAATTTCCAGCTTTGAAACGGTGATAAAATCCCAGAAAAAGTATTTTAAGCCTGACCACCTGTTGGTTGATGTTTTATCCGTAAAAATCCATCCGAAAAAGATATTTGAAAAACATTTGCGGGGTTTAAAAACCCAGGCACTGCTTACCCATCCGATGTTTGGTCCGGACAGCAGTAGGGAGGGTTTTAATGGTCTACCTTTAATAATTAATCAATTTAAAACGAGTGAGAAGAACTATATTTTTTGGAAGAATTTTTTTATGAAAAAAGGATTAAAAATAATAGAGATGTCTGCCCGAAAACATGATATGCTTGCAGCAAATTCACAAGGTCTGACCCATTTTATCGGTAGAATTTTGGGCGAATTAAAATTCGCCCCTACACCAATCGATTCTCTTGGGGCAAAAAAACTTCATGAGGTAATGGATCAAACTTGCAATGATACTTGGCAATTATTTTCCGATTTACAAAATTACAATCCATACACAAAATCAATGAGGATTAAATTAGGGCGTACATACGACCTGTTATACAACCAACTTTTGCCAAAAAGAATTAACCGAAAAAAAATTATTTTCGGAATTCAGGGAGGGAAGGGGAGCTTTAATGAAGAGGCTATCATGAATTACATCAATAAAAACAAAATAAGAAAATATCAAATTAAATATTTGTTTACCACCGAAAAAGTTCTGAAAAATCTCCACGAAGGCAATATTGATTTTGGATTATTTGCGATTCAGAATGCCGTTGGGGGAGTGGTTGAGGAGTCAACTCATGCGATGGCTAAATATAAGTTTAAAATCTTACAAGAATTTCAGATTCTAATTCGCCATTTTTTGATGAAGAGAAAAGATGTCGACTTGAAAAATATAAAAACAGTAATGGCTCATTCGCAAAATTTCCGTCAGTGTAAAGATAACTTAGAAAAAAAATATCCCAATTTAAAACAGATGAGTGGAGAGGGTGATTTACTTGATACAGCCAAATGTGCTGAAGCTTTATCAAAAAATAAAATTGATAAAAATACCGCTATTTTAGGACCAAAAATACTGGCGAAAATTTATGATTTGGAGATAATTGACGAAGATTTGCAGGATAGTAAAAATAATTTAACAACATTTTTCTTGGTTAGTAGGTAGTATAATTAAAAAATGTTGTCTCCCGACTAAGTCGGGACCAGACTATAGAATTACATTTTTAAAACAACTATGAAAATAGACGATAGAATGAAGCTAATTAAGGAGGTTGGTGAGGAAATTATCCAAGAAGAAGAGTTAAAAAAACTTCTTGAAAGTGGGGAAGAGCTAATCGCCTATGACGGATTTGAGCCGTCCGGACAGATTCACATTGCCCAAGGTATTCTTCGTGCAATAAATGTCAATAAAATGATTAAAGCCGGGGTGAAATTCAGAATGTGGGTAGCCGATTGGCACGCGATGGCAAATAACAAAATGGGTGGGGATTTGGAAAAAATAAAGACGGTAGGAAAGTATTTTATTGAGGTTTGGCGAGCCTCCGGAATGGACCTAACAAATGTCGAGTTTATGTGGGCTTCAGACATGGCAAAAAATCCCGAATATTGGAAACTAGTTGTCCAAGTTGGTAAATCAAACGCTTTAAAAAGATTTATCAGGACGGCAGAAATGATGGGGCGAGAAGAATCCTTGGAAAAATTAACAGGTGCTCATATTATTTATTCCTGCATGCAGGTAGCTGATATTTTTATGTTGGGTGCCAAAATTACTCAACTGGGAATGGACCAGAGAAAAGTCAATATGCTCGCCCGTGAAGTTGGACCGATGCTTGGCTACTGGAAACCTGTCGTCGTTTCACATCACATGCTTATGGGGCTAGGTAAACCGGCTAGCCAAGAGGCGGACGCAGTGCAGCGGACTATCGAAGTAAAAATGTCCAAATCAAAACCCGATACGGCAATATTCATGACAGATACAACCGAAGATATCAAAAGAAAGATCAATAAAGCTTATTGTCTTGAGGGAGACATAAAAGAAAATCCGGTTTTGGAATACTTCAAATACATCATATTTGACTCATTTGTCCAATTAAATATATCTGAAGTCCTTGTCGAGCGTCCGGAAAAATTTGGTGGAAATATTTCTTTTAAAACTTTTGCCGAAATGGAAAAAACTTTTGCCGAGAAAAAAGTTCATCCGATGGATCTCAAAAGCGTTTTGATCAAATACTTAGATCAGTTGATTGAGCCGGTAAGACGCCATTTTGAAGAAGATGAGACAGCCAAAAAACTATTAGAGCAAGTACGAAGCTTTCAAGTGACAAGGTAATTAGTTGTCTCTATTGCCAGGTAATCTTAAAAAGTTTAACGATACTATTAGAGCCATCAAACCAGCAACCTCAGCGGTGATTTTTTGTCCTTCCGAACATGATGATAATAAAAAAGAAAATATGACTGCCAATGGTAACAATCTTGTGATTTTATTAGATAAATAACTTTTTCTTGTAGCAATTGTTTTAGACAAATTATCCATATTCAGAGCCTATTATAAGCTTTCTTCTTCTTCTTCTTCTTTTCAATGGGATTGGGTATTTTGGTGCAATAAATTGCACCACTACAAAAAATGTGTTTAATGGTAGTAAAATGATTTATCATTCCAAAAACAGCCCCTTTGTTTTATAATCAATATATGAATAAAAAGCTTTTTGTGGGAAATTTGGATTTTGAGGTTAAGGATATTGAATTGGAAGAACTTTTTAAGACGGTTGGTAAGGTCTTTACCGCCGAAATTGTCAGATTTTTTGACAAAAAATCAAAAGGATTTGGATTTGTTGAAATGGAAACGGAAGAAGACGCAAGATTAGCGATCGAAAAACTGAATGGCTCTGAATTTAGAGGTCGAAAAATCATTGTCAATGAAGCAAAAACTACATTATAACATTATAATGTAGTGACGGAATTATGTTCAACTAAGGCAACTCCTTTCGAAATAATTATCTTTATTTTGTTTTTTATCATCACATTACTTACTCCTCTCGTTGATCCAAACTCGAGTGTATCATCGATTAATCGATAATACAGTCCATCGGTCGTCACTCCTTTTAATTTTTGACTTATGGGTATGATTGAGATCTCGTCACCGATTTTTCCCTCGATCATTATTTCTTTATTAACAACAAATATTTCTTTTTTTCCCTCAAAGATTTTAATTTTTATTGATGGGTTTTCTGTTTGTGTTTTGGTAATTAAAAATATATTAGCGAGCATATGGTCGATCCGATCGCCGAGAATTCCAAAAATAATAATTTCTTTAAATTTTTTTCCCAAACAATAATCAATTGCCAATTCAAAATCGGTTTTGTCTTTTTTGCGGGGATATTTGATCATCGTAGGGAACAAAGATTTTTGTTCCCTACATATTTTTGGCATCGAATCCATATCCCCAATAATTACGTTCGGAGTCAATTCCAATTCGAGAATGTGTTTTAAGCCACCGTCAACTGCAATCAAGTAATCTGTTTTTTTAATTATCTTTTTGACTTGGGAAAAATCAGAAAGATTTCCGTTAACAAAGATAACTGCACGTTTCATAATTTTAATTATACCAATGATAAAAATGTCATTCCCGCCCCCGATCGGAGTCGAGGGCAGGCTCCAGCGGGAATCCATTCTTTCCTGGATCCCCGATTAGATCGGGGATGACACCAAGAAATATTGACAAAAGAAAACTGTTCTGTTTTAATTACCTAAATTAGGGGAGTCCCGCCACGGCGGGACTGAGAGTCCCGATTGAATCGGGGGACCCTTTGAACCTGGTCCAGGTAATTCTGGATAGGGAAAATATATGCACAACTCAAGTATTTCTTTCCAGGTACTGCCTAAAACAAAAAATGACATGGAATTGATCCGGATCGTTGATGAGGTGATAAGAATGATAAAAAAATCGGGCGTGAATTATATGGTCGGACCGATGGAAACGACGATGGAGGGAAAGCTGGAAACTCTTTTTGAAATAGTTAAAAAAGCTCAATATCTTTGTATCAAATCAGGAGCAAAAAATGTTTTTACCAATGTAAAAATTATTTACAATCCCAAGGGAGTAATGACGATTGAGGAAAAAACAAAAAAACACAGAAGATAATTATGAAAAAATATTTTTTATCATTTTTAACCGCCGTTATATCTTTATTTGTTTGGCAGATAACGGTAATGGGATTTAATATAGAAGCTTGGATACTTCCGTCTCCGTCTCGGATTTTTGTTGCCTTTTGGCAATCACGTGCGCTAATTTTTTATCATCTTATTCCAACATTAATTGAAGCTGTAATTGGATTAACTGGAGCAGTTTTTATCAGTATTTTTATAGCAATTTTTATGGAAAGATATTATGCTTTTCAAAAAATTATTTATCCATTCTTAATTATTTCCCAGACAATCCCTTTTATTATTTTAGCTCCACTCTTAACGCTTTGGTTTGGGTTTGGACTCCCCCCAAAAATTATAATAATCAGTCTTGTATGTTTTTTTCCGATCACGATCAATCTTTTTGACGGTTTTCAGGGGGTTGACTCATCAATTTTGCGTCTTTTAACCTCGATGGGAGCAAGTCAAAAACAGATATTTAAATTAGTAAAATTACCAGCCAGTCTCCCGTCTTTTTTTTCAGGACTTCGTATTGCCTCGGCATATTCAATACTTGGAGCAGTGGTTTCCGAGTGGATGGGAGCTGACCGAGGGCTGGGAATCCTTCTTATTCGTTCAACTAAATCTTATCTGACTGACAGAGTCTTTGCGGTGATTGGAATAATTACTTTGCTTAGCATATTTGCTGTTTTATTAGTTGAGATTATTGCCAGAATTTTAATTCCCTGGCACTATTATAAATTAAAAATAAGAAAATGAAAAAAATAATTATTTTTGGGGTCGTATTAATTTTACTGTTTTTTGTTTTTAGAAAAAAAATAAATAAGCAAACAAAACTTATTGTACAGAAACAAAAAGTGACTGTACTTTTGGATTGGTTTCCAAATACCAATCACACAGGTATTTATGTAGCCCGGGAAAAAGGATATTTTGCCAAGGAAAATCTTGATGTCACAATATTACAGCCGGGCGAAGGAGAAAATAATCAGATAGTTGCCGCCGGAAAAGCCGACTTTGGTATAAGTAGTCAAGAGTCTGTTATCCAAGCTAGAGTAGCTGGAATTCCACTTGTTTCAATTGGGGCGGTCATTCAACATAATACTTCCGCCTTTGCATCACTACAAAAAAGTAATATAAAAAACGTCCGCGATTTTGAAGGAAAGCGTTATGGGGGTTGGGGCTCTCCGATCGAGGAAACAGTTATAAAAGCTGTTATGAATGAAGCAGGGGCGGATTACAATAAAGTAAAAAATATCACCATTGGGGAAACCGATTTTTTTAAAACAATCGGAAGGGATAGTGATTTTCAATGGATATTTTACGGATGGGATGGAATAGAAGCAAATCGCCGGGGAATAAAATTAAATACGATCATGTTAAAAGACCTGAACCCAATTCTTGATTACTATACACCGGTAATCGTAACCAACGAAAAACATTTAAAAAATCAAAAAGAATTAGTCACAAAATTTATGAAAGCAGTCACAAAAGGCTATGAATTTTCAATAAAAAATCCTGGAGAAGCCTCACAAATTCTAATTAAGTCAGCTCCGGAATTAAATAAAGAACTAGTTAAGCAAAGTCAGGTTTATCTAAGTCGAGAATATCAGTCCGACGCCAAAAAATGGGGGATTCAACGCGCGGAAGTTTGGAAAAGATATGCCCAGTGGTTATATGACCAAAAAATAATCGGAAAAATGATCGACGTTAATGCCGCATTTACCAACGAATTTTTACCCATGAACCAGACCCGTTAAAAGGGGACGATTCATGGTCAAATCAAAGAATATGACAATGAAAAAGGCACAAAAACTAGAGATAAAAGATCTGTCAGTGACTTTTGAATCTGAAATCATAAAAAATATTTCACTCAAAGTTGAGGATAGGGAAATAATTAGTATTATTGGACCTTCGGGCTGTGGTAAAAGCACTTTATTTAATGTTGTTTCCGGTATTATCAAACAGAATAAGGGTTTAATAAAAATTAATGGTTTAGAGGAAAAAAAAAGACAAGGAAAATTTGGATATATGTTTCAGGAACCTTTGCTTTTTCCTTGGCTCAAGGTTTTGGAAAATGTGATGTTGGGATTTGAAATAAAAGGAATAGAAAAAAAACAAGCAAAAATAGAGGCTGTTTATTTATTGAAAAAATTTGATCTTTTTGAATACGCAAATTTGTATCCTAACAGCCTTTCCGGGGGAATGAAACAAAAAGCAGCCCTTCTTCGAACAATTGCATTTAACTCAGATATATTGCTCTTGGATGAGCCTTTTGGGTTGCTTGACGCAATCACCCGAAGCAATCTACATTTGTATTTACTAGATATCTGGAAAAAACTGGGATTAACCATTATTTTTACCACTCATGATATTCGTGAAGCAATATTTCTTTCAGATAGAGTTTACGTCTTGAGCAAAAAACCAGCCACAGTCATCGACTGTATCAAAATAAATTTATCCCGTCCAAGAAAAATAAGCGATCAAACTTCAAAAAAATTTGTTGAGTTAGAAAAAAAAATAATAAGCTTGTTGTGACATTGTCATCCTCGTGAAAACGGGGATCCAGAAACATGGATTTCCGTCTCCACGGGAATGACGTTCATATATGATACGGAGTTTTTTGTTTGAATTGATTATTCAAAGATCGGGTAATTATTCTTTCTGCATTTTTAAAACCTTGTTTTTTGATTTCTTCCAGTGATATTTTTTCATCATAATAAAGATGCAAAACTTGGTCGGCTTCAAGATAAGAAAAACCAAAATCATTTTCATCGGTCTGCCCGTCCCAAAGACCGGCACTTGGAGGTTGATTAATCGTTTCTTTTGGAATACCTAGATATTTTGCCAGTTGATAAACTTGGGTTTTGTAAAGGTGTGAGATTGGTTCAAAATCGCTTGCCGCGTCGCCAAAACGGGTAAAGTAACCGAGTAATTTTTCTGATTTGTTTTCCGTACCGCAAACCAATCCACCTATTTGTTTGGCTAAGTCAAAAAGAATGATCATTCTAGTGCGAGCCATGATGTTGCCGAGGCGGGTTTTGTTATCTGCTTCAGAAAGACTCGGTGATGAAAATTTTATCGCAGCGAGAGTCTCACCACTTCGTGGTCCCCTCGAAAGCGAAAAATTTTTACTCACCTCGTCTTTAAAACTATCAACGAACTTTTTTATTGGGAAATTTATAATATTTATTCCTTTTAAGTCAATTATTAATTCTTTTCTCGGCTTGTAATCCATTTGAACAGCGAAAATATTTTGTGGAGGTAAAACTTTCTTTAATAAATAAAGTGCCACAGTTGAATCAATTCCTCCTGAAAGTCCAAGGACAACTTTATTCATTTTTTGTTCACTGAAAGTTTTTTTAAGAAAATCAGTGATCTTTTTAGCTTCTTGTTTTGGATCGATAATTAATGGGCTTTTCACATCTGTAGTATACTATTAAAGCTGTGAGAAATAAAATCGCTCTAATTGTTGGTCGTTTTCAGCCTTTTCACAAAGGTCATCTTTTTTTAATAAAAAAAGCATTGGAAAATGCTAATAAGATTATTATTGGTATAGGAAGCGCAAACATATCGGACGTTAATAATCCGATTGATTTTGAAACAAGAAAAAAAGTGATAAAGGCTGTTTTTTACAAAGAAGGGATTGAGGAAAAGTTGGTTAAAGTTGTGCCTCTTGACGACTTTTTTAATGATCAAAAATGGCTTGATAATCTAAAAAAACAAGTTGGGGAATTCGATATTGCTTTGGGAAACAATGAATGGACGAATAATATTTTGAAAAAAGCCGGCTACAAAGTTTTGAAGGTAGATTATTATAAAAGGGGAGAATATGAGGGGTGGAGGATTAGAAAGTTGATAAGAGAGAAAAAAAAATGGCAAGATAGAGTTCCTAAATATTTAGTCGATTTTATATCAAACTACGTACTACAAACTACGCTCTACAACCTAGTTGTTGTTGGCGGCACTTTTGATCACTTTCATAAAGGACACAAAGCCTTATTGACAAAAGCTTTTGAGATTGGAAAAAAGGTAACGATTGGAATCGCTACAGAAGAGATCTATAAAAATAAATTTCTTTCACAAACTATACAATCTTATAGCGATCGCTACAAGATAGTAAAAAAATTTACCAGTAAATATCTTGTTCACGATCGTGATATAGATATTATTCCGTTCTCTGAGTTTACAGGAGGGGCGGATAAAATAAAGGAAATTGATGCGATTGTGGTTTCTAGAGAGACTTTTCCAAATGCATTAAAGATAAATGAACTTAGAAAAGAAAATAAATTAAAGCCGATGATGATTGTAATCGTCGAAGATGTCCCGGCAGAGGACGGAAAGATTATTAGTTCAGAGAGAATTCGTGCCGGAGAGATTGATAGAAAAGGTTTTCTCTATGCCCTACGAACTACGCCCTACGAACTAATAAAAATGCCTGAAAGTCTACGTCCACTATTACAAAAACCGTTAGGGAGGGTTTTTAAAGATACAAAATCTTTACTTCAATCGATTAAACGATTAAAGTATTCACTTTTAATTGGGGTGGGGGACATTATTGTTGATTCGTTGTTGAAAGAAGGAATTGATCCGGACGTGAAAGTGATAGACCTAAAAACTAGAAGAAAAAAATTTCTAATTTCTAATTTCAAATTTCTAATGAAATCTAAAGTGTCAAATATCAAATATCAAAACAAACCCGGCACAATCAATCTTAAAACAGCGGAAAAACTCAAAGAATTAATTCGAGATGCACTGTCATCCCCGCGTAGGCGGGGATCCAGGAACTCTTGGCTCGTCATCGACGGCGAGGAAGATCTTCTGACTCTTCCGGCAATTCTATTTGCACCACTAAATTCGCTTGTCCTCTATGGTCACTGGCAGTACGGTATCATCGCGGTTGAGGTGGATGAAATAATGAAGAAAAAAATCCAGAATTTATTTAATAAAATCTATTTATCTTCCTTCTTTATTTTTTCTAAATCTATTTAGAGAATGAGTTATTTCATTTTCTGGAATATGATCAACTACTTCACCAATTTCAGAAACATTTGCCCCACTAACAAGCCCAATAATATATACTCCTCCCTCTTTCCATATAGGTGCTTTTATAAATTTTGTAGTATTTGTAATACTGACAACTACTTGTAGTTTTGTGTGCTGCGCATCTGTAGAACGAAAGATCAATCCTGGAAAGATTTTCACATTGATAATTATAACAGATAGCTTTTCCTGCCAAGCCAGTTCTAACCTCGGAGGTTAGTACAAGATTGGCATAATAATCTTTATGCTATAATTTTAGCTATGTCAGCCAAATATCAACCTTCACAATTTGAGAAAAAATGGGTAGAGGAATGGGAAAACGAGAAGGCGTATAAATCAAGACCCACCTCCGCCAAGGCTACGGTGGGCAAGGAAAAATCCTATGTCCTGGCAATGTTCCCGTATCCGTCAGGGGCAGGGCTTCACGTTGGTCACGTTCGTAATTATACTGGTACAGATGTCGTTGCTCGCTATTTTCGCATGAATGGTCATTCAGTCTTACATCCGATGGGTTGGGACGCTTTTGGACTGCCCGCGGAAAACGCGGCAGTGAAGGCTAAAAAAAACCCAATGGATATGGTGCCTGAGCATATTGCCACTTTTAAAAAACAGATGAAGTCTTTAGGATTTTCATACGATTGGGACCGAGAATTTGCGACGACCGACCCAAATTATTATAAATGGACCCAGTGGCTCTTCATTCAGTTCTATAAAATGGGTTTGCTTTACAAAAAAAATGCTCCGATCAATTACTGTCCGAAATGCAAAACCGGATTAGCCGAAGAAGAAGTGCTCCCCGACGGAACTCATGAAAGATGCGGTAATAAAATTGAAAAACGTGATCTTCCTCAATGGGTTTTTAAGATCACAAAATAC
Source organism: bacterium (assembly GCA_021825445.1). GTDB lineage: Bacteria > Patescibacteriota > Microgenomatia > UBA1406 > GWC2-37-13 > GWC2-37-13. Next base: position 12,326 of record JAKAHA010000016.1, read on the forward strand.
GCCGACCGTTTACTTTCTGATTTAGAAGGGCTTGACTGGCCAAAGGGAATACTTGAAATGCAGAGGAATTGGATTGGAAAAAAAGAAGGAATAAATATTGATTATAAAGTTGTAGGGAACGACCATCGTGTCGTTCCAGATTTTAGCACAATAACATGTTTTACGACCCGTCCCGATACAAATTTTGGGGCAACGTTTATAGTTTTAGCACCAGAACATGAGTTTGTACGAAAAATCCTAAATTTAAAATCACAAGTCACAAATAAATCCAAAATTCAAAAATATATTGAGGAAACAGCTTCAAAATCAGAACAAGATAGATTAAATGAACAAAAAAAGAAAACAGGTGTTTTCACAGGATTTTATGCGATCAATAATTTGAACGGTAAAGAAATACCGATTTGGGTTTCTGACTTTGTTCTTTCAAATTTTGGTACCGGAGCTGTAGTCGGTGTCCCCGCTCATGATCTACGAGACTATGATTTTGCTAAAGAATTTGGAATAGATATTATTCGTGTAGTTGTTGGTAAAGATGGAGATAAATCCAAGATAACTAAGCGAGAACAAGTCCAAGAAGAGGAAGGAAAAATGATAAATTCGGAATTTTTAGATGGTCTTGACATTCATGTTGCTACGAAAAAAATAATGGATTTCATCGAAGAAAAAGGTTGGGGGAAAAGAGTGACAACCTATCACCTTCGAGATTGGATATTTTCACGTCAACGATATTGGGGAGAGCCGATACCGATGGTTTTTTGCGAGAATTGTGCAAAAAACCAGTTAAATCAGTCGAGTCAGTCAAAGTCAGTTAAATCAGTAAAAACCGATTTAACCGATTCAACAGATTTAACTGGTTCAACTGAGATGGCTGGGTGGTTTCCGTTACCCGAATCTGAATTGCCACTGAAGTTGCCATACGTTAAGTCCTATGAACCCACCGAATCGGGAGAATCTCCACTTTCAACAATTCTGGAATTTGTAAATACAAAATGTCCGAACTGTGGAGGAAAGGCAAAAAGGGAAACCGATACCATGCCAAACTGGGCTGGTTCATGTTGGTACTTTATTGCATTTGCCTTTTGGAATAAAGAAAAAGACTTGGCATTACAATTTTTATCACAGCGGGGACCCCTGCACCCCGAAAGTGAAAAAATTGTTTCTGCCTCGTCTTTGACACCGTCTTTTGAAAATTTCAAATTTCAAATTTCAAATTCCGGCAATTTATTGCCGGTTGACTGGTATTTAGGTGGTGCCGAACATGCAGTTCTTCACTTATTATATTCCCGTTTTTGGGTAAAAGCATTGTATGATTTAAAACTTTTGGATTTTAAAGAACCATTTTTGAGACTCCGAAATCAAGGTATGATTCTTGCCGAGGATCACCGAAAGATGAGTAAATCTTTTGGAAATGTCATCAATCCTGATGACGTTATCGCTGAATTTGGAGCTGATGCCTTGCGAATTTATGAAATGTTCATGGCGCCTTTTAATCAGGAAATTTCCTGGTCAACAAAATCACTTCAGGGAAGCTATAGATTTGTGAAACGAATTTGGGATTTATATCAAGTGTACAGCGTCATTCCCACGAAAGCGGGAATCCAGAAACCTGGATCCCCGATCGGGGTCGGGGATGACAAGGCAGAGGACAAGCAGTTAGTTGTAAGATTACAAAAAACGATCAAAAAGGTTACGTCAGATATACCTGATGTCAAATTCAATACTTCAATTGCCGCAATGATGGAATTTTTAAATTATTATGAAAAAAATCCACAAGGATTATCAAAAGAAAATGCAAAGAAATTTTTACAGATCTTGGCTCCATTTGCTCCGTTTATGACTGAGGAAATTTGGAGAAGCGTTTTTAGTGAAAAAGACTCAATTCATCTATCATCTTGGCCGAAAGTGGAAGGGGAAATAGTTGAAGAAGAAATTATTTTACCTATTCAAGTTAACGGCAAGCTACGAGGAACAGTAATCAGTAGTCAGTCAGAGTCGGTTGAATCGGTGAAAACAAAAGCATTAAAAGATGAGAAAATAAAAAAATATATCACTGGAGAACCAAAAAAGGTTATCTATGTTCCAGGAAAAATTATTAATTTTATTGTTTAAATAATTATGGACAGACAAAAGTATGCGGATGCATTGAAAAAACAATTAGAGCCAAATATTTACAACCATTCATTGGCTCTTGAAGCTTGTATGGCTGGGCTGTATGAATATTTTGCCCAGAATAACCAATTAACCAATGAACCAATAACCAAAGAAGAGTGGATGCTTGCGGGACTTCTTCACGATATTGATTTTTCAGGGGAGTTTAAACCAACTCATCCACAAAAGACGTTGGAGGCACTGGCCAAATACGATCTGACGATTTCGGAGACTGTTCACAATATTATTAAATCACATGCCCCGGATTTAACGGGACGTAAGCCACAAAACAAAGCCGAATGGTCGATATTTTGTGCCGATAGCCTGACGGGATTAATTATGGCGGTGGCGTTTGTATATCCATCTAGAAAACTGGCAGACGTTAAACTTTCATCTGTTTTGAAAAGATTACTTAAAGAACCAAAATTTGCAGCAGGCACTCGCAGGGAAGAGATAAAAATGTGCACAAATCCTGAAGGATTAAATCTTTCAGTTGAAAAATTTGTTGAAATTTGTCTGAATTCAATGAAGTCAATCGCTGGAGAAATAGGATTATAACCCAAAATATTTAAAAATATCCAAAATCCCATTTTCGTTTACAGTTTTTCCAATATAACCCTTTGAACCTTTTGTCAAAACAAGTTTTTTTAAATCGTCAGTGGCGTTTCCCATTGCTCCAGAATAACCACAAACCCCAATAAAGTCCCAGTCGGTCAGACTATCTCCAACCCCTAAAATTTCCTCTGTTTTAATTTTGTACAACTCAACAATTTCTAAAATTGATTGTTTTTTGGAAATTCCTGCAGTTGTAATATTTCCAAAAAAATAACCTTTAATTGCTGGGTGAGTACTCCAACCGATCATTAATTTTTCTTTAAATTTAAAAAATATTTGTTCAACAATTTTTTTCTCTTTATCAGTTTTTGTAACTGGCAATATTTTAACTATTTCACTATTTTTTGTTTGACTAATCAAATTAGTAACCATAATCGGCTCAAATGAAAGGGTAAAGTTATGAAGTTTTGTCACCTCGTTTTTTTGATTTTCTTGAATATAATATTTTTCGGTCGTGTAGATTTCGGTATAGATATTATTTTCTATTAATTTCTTGACTAAATTAACAGCAATATTGTTGTCTATGATATGTTTTTTAATCACTTTGAGATTTTTTGGATCAATTAAGATAGCACCTGCAAGAGCTGTTTGAATATTATTTAATCGAGCATCATCAATTATTTTTTTGACAGAATAATAAGGTTTAGCACTACATAAAATTATGTAAACCCCCTTTTTTCTAATTTGTTTTAGCTTGTCAATAACCTCTATGGGAGAGTAGGGTGCATTATAACCGCGAATATCTCCAACAATTACGCCATCAACATCCAAAATAATTGCTTTTATTTTGTGCATTTGTGAGCCCACCGAGACTCGAACTCGGAACCAACAGCTTAAAAGGCTGCTGCTCTGCCAGTTGAGCTATAGGCCCTGGCGAATCAACCATTCTATATATTTTTTACTCTTATAAGATTTTATTTGTTTCTCTCTATTTCGAGCAGCCTCTATTTTATCAAATTTTTCACAGTAAACCAACCGAAAAGTCTTTAATATTTTCGTTGTCCTTGTATGACCACGTAAATGTTGTTTAATCCGTTCATTTATATTATTTGTAGAACCTGTATAGAATCGATTGGTATTTTCATTTTTAAGAATATAAAACCAACACATACATTCTTTATATCATTTCTGCTCTGCCAGCTCCGATTTAATCGGAGCCAGTTGACCCCGATTTGATCGGGGTTGAGCTATGGGCAAGAAGAGGTAATTATTTCACCTGATTTTCTTTATTTTCATCCTTTTTATTATTATCCTCTTTATTTACGTCTTCCTTATCTTTATCATCTTTGTTTTTATCATCTTTACTATCATTATTTTCAGCATTGATGATTAAGTTCATTTGATCGATTGTACTTGTAATATTTTCTTGACTTTGTTCAAGTTGTTGGGACACGACAGTTTGTTGATTTTGAACGGGTTCGGGTGATGGTGTAGGAGTTATCTCAATTTCGGTCGGGATGACGGCAGTTGGTTGAATCTTTGGTGTTTTTGTTGGACTATTTAAAGTCTCATTTGAGACTGTATTTGATGTCGAATCGGATATTGAATTGTTTATGACCGTTGTGGTTGTAGGTGTTGTAGTTGTGGGTGTTACAGTTGTTGGTGTTGTTGCAGTTGTCGTTTGAGAGTTTTGTTGTATGGTTATTTGCTCATTTTTCAAAACTGTCGAGGCATGGTTTAATTCAGCCACATATTTTTGAGCTGCAATTTTTCTTTCCACAGGATTTTTTATCTGAGAGATGTATACTGCGGTTGTCTCTACCTGAGTATCCAATCTCACTAGACTTTCTGAGGCATATGAGGAAGAAAGCACTTTTGTAGTCTCATCAAGTCTTTTGCTAAAAAAATTTAATTGCATGTCAACCTGTTTATTTATCAAGGAACTGGCTAAAATAGTAACCTTTTCTACAAAAAGTTTTGAAGAATATAATCTGTCTCCAGGAATGGCATCTTTTGAAAAATAGAATAAAGTACTAAATGAGAAAAAAACAAAAAATAACACCCAAACACCATAATCTATTACTTTTTTTATTATGTTCATATTGCTGCCTCACCTTCTTTTTCCATTATAGCTAATCTAGTGTAATAATCGGGTATTTCATTGAGATGTGCAAGGGCAATTTTTCCAGTTGATAGTGGATCGTCATTGGTAACATTTGTAATAGGATCAACAGTACCATGTTCAAGCTCGACGTCCATCCCCATCCTAAACTGTTCAACGTCAAAATTTACCCAATCAATTCCTAGTTTTTCACCAATCGTTTTTGCTTCTTCAGTAGTAAATGATTTTTTCATTATAAATTTAATTAGTAATAATTTATTATACAATATATCCATGACTTGGATATTTTATGCATTTTTATCAGCGATTTTTGCAGCGGCAACGGCGATTCTTGCTAAAATTGGGATAAAAGATATTAATTCCGATTTGGCAACTGCAATTCGCACGGTCGTTATTTTATTTTTTGCGTGGGGAATCGTTCTTTATAAGGGTTTGGGAAAACAAATTCATTTGATTTCAAAATTTTCCCTGCTATTTTTGATTCTATCAGGAGTGGCGACTGGTCTTTCATGGCTTTTTTATTTTAAGGCTTTGCAGATAGGGGATGCCTCAAAAGTCGCACCGATCGACAAATTAAGTCTCGTTTTCACGATTATACTGGCAGCGATCATCCTTAAAGAAAAAATAAACTTTGCCATCGTTTTTGGAGCAGTCCTAATGTCAACTGGTGCAATTATAATTAGCATGGCTAAATAGCTCCTATGACATGGCTATATTATTCGCTTGGAGTTGCGATCAGTTTTGCCCTTCTCAATATATTTTCTCGTGTTTTAACCGTCGAATCAAAAAACCCTCGAGCTTTTTCTATCGTTTTTAATCTCATTTGTATTATTATGTCTATAATTCTTTTAATTGTCACAAGTTCTTATAAAGCGTTTTCCATACCGACACGAATTGATGCTTGGATATTTTTATTTATAGCCTCATTTTTTTATGGACTAAATGAAAGATTTCGTTTTTTAATATCAAAAATACTTGAGGCGTCAATTTATTCGATTGTCAGTAACATAACTGTAATAATGGCATTTATCATCTCCTTATTTTTATATGGTGAAAAATTAACAACTTCAAAACTGTTTGGTGCGATTTTTATTATTTTTTCGCTTTTTTTAGTTTCTGAAATAAGGAAATCAAAAATATCAGCCAAAGGTCTTTTCCTTGCCATAATGACCAGTATTTTTTTAGGCGTAGCTGTGAGTTTGGATAAAAAAGGAGCGATGTTTTTTAATCCAGAAACTTACAATATATTGGCTTGGGTAGTGCCGTTTATTGTGCTTTATTTCCCAGGAATAAATATCAAAGAAATTAAGGTTGAGTTTAAACAATTTTCTTGGAAGATTATTCTTCTGGCATTTTTCAACTTTATTGGTTTTTATTTGGGATTAAAGGCTTTTGTTCTGGCTGATGCTACAAAAGTTATTCCGGTAATTCAACTGTCAACAATAATAACGGTATTAATTGGCGTTTTTTTTCTAAATGAAAAAAATCATTTAGTAAAAAAAATCCTAGCGGGAATCATTGCCGTGGT
>JAKAHA010000017.1 GCA_021825445.1 bacterium
AATTATGATCGACATTAAAGGAATTTTGAATACTGGCTTCATTTCTTCAGCACTTTTTATTATTGCAATGATCATGGTAATTAACTTTTTTAGAAATGATATAAAGAGAACCAATAAATAATTCCCGTTGGAGATACTTCGACGTTGGATGACTAATTTATTGGTATATCGCGATTATTCTACTATTCTGACAATCTAAAACATATGTTTTGTAGGTTATAAGCGATTGACAAGATCCAGATCTTAATCCATATTAAATTTATGGAAACAAAGTATAAAATTATTTTCTATAAAAGCTCATCTGGAAGAGAAATAGTTACTGATTTTATAGATTCATTTTCTAATAAAATTGTTTACAAAATTAAATCAGATATTAAATTACTCGAAGAATATGGTTTATCTTTACTCGCAACTTCAAAAGTAAAAAAAATAATCGGGACCGTTAACCTATATGAGTTAAGAATAAAATCCTCTGTTCAAATTAGACTATTTTTTGCATATATTTCTCCAAATATATTTTTAATAATCAATTGTTTTGTTAAAAAAACAAATAAAACACCACAAAAAGAAATTGAAGTGGCAGTCAATAGATTAAAAGAGTTTGACATCTGAATGATTTATACATATACTTATTTTGTTATATTTATAATTTAATTATGAGAAATATTAATGATCTAACAACTTGGAAAGATTACGAAAAAAAATTATTAAAAAGAAAAGGGTTTAAAAAATTATCTCAGGATAATGAACCTAAATTCCAATTAATTAGAAGCTTAATTAACGCCCGACTTAAGAAAAACTTGAGTCAAAAAGAGTTGGCTCGCAGAATTGGGAGCAAACAACCAGTTATTTCACGTCTGGAAAATATGGAATCATATCCAACATTATCGCTGCTTGAAAGAATATCATTCGCTCTCAATACAAAACTTCATATTTATTTTCAATAAATTAAATTTTTCTATCTCTCCCACGATCTCGTGCTTCACGTTGTTTTCTTATTGCTTCTAAAGCCGCGTCTGCCGCCGCATCGGCTGGATTTCCAGGTGGGACAGATATATCTGTTGGAACAACTTCCACTATGGGAGGCGGAGAACTATCAATAAAAGGTTTGACCTTTGGAAGCGGCTCTTCTACAAATGGTTTTACGTGAGGAAGATTATCTTGTGGGGGGGGTTGATGAATAGGTTCTATGCCCATATTTTTTATAATATAAATTATTTAGGGTTGTTTTTCAAGACTTTCTTTATAATTAAAATACTCTTCACTACCAAAAGTAATTACTCTATTTCTCCCACTTTTTTTAGCTGCGTAAAGTGCCTCATCAGCTTGACCTATCAACACCTTTTCATCAGTTATATCGCTGGACACTTTTGGATCAAAAAAAGCAACTCCTGCACTAATGGTTTGAGTAGTTTGTTTGTTATTTGGAAGTTTTGCGTCCTCTACGTTTTTATTTATTCTTTCAGCTAAAATTTTAGCTTGCTCTATATTTGTATTCTGTAAAACAACAATAAATTCTTCACCCCCATATTTTCCAACTATATCAGATTCCCTTGCTGTAGATTTGATTATATTAGCTATTTCTTTTAGCCTCTCATCCCCTATCTGATGACCAAATGTATCATTAACTCTTTTAAAATGATCACCATCAAGTATTATTACTGAAAGTACATTTTCTGATCGTTGAGCTTCCAAAAACAACCTTCTCATTTCTCCATGCGATTTTTTATCCTGCTCATCTCCAAAAAAAAATCTTCTATTCTTTAACCCTGTTAATGAATCTGTAGTATTAAGTTCTTCTAATTCTATATTTTTTCTATATTGTTCTTCCTTTTCTTTTTTAGCTCTGCGATAAAGTGAGCTGGTTCGGCTTAAAACTTTATCTTCCAAATTTATCAATTTATTTGCTGTTTTAACCGAAAAACCCTTAGCCTTTACTAAATCCAGTATTGAACCTTTAAACGGAGAATAGTTTACTATTTCATCAAATCGTTTTATTTCTTCTAATCTATTTTCTACATTTATTTTTTTTATTTGTGTAAATTCTGTCATTTGTTAAATTAAAAATATTTTGCTAAACTATCTCTATGGTTGATTTTGAGAAATTGAAAAAAATTTGTAAACTCATCCGCTACGACATTTTAACTTCAACGACCGAGGCTAAGTCTGGTCATCCGACGACCTCCCTTTCTGCCGTTGAACTCATAACAACTCTTTATTTTGGAGGATTTTTACATCTCGATTTAAAAAATCCAAAAAATCCTACCAGCGACAGGGTCGTTTTTTCAAAAGGTCACGCTTCCCCATTAATTTATTCATTGTACCACGTGGCAGGAGTGATTTCACAAAAAGAATTAATGACTATCAGAAAAATTGATTCCGATCTTGAAGGTCACCCGACTTTTAGATTTAAATATGCCGATGTGGCAACGGGATCTTTGGGACAGGGATTGTCCGCCGGCGTCGGAATGGCGTTAGGAATTAAATTAAGGGCGAATCACGCCTCGCCCCTACAAAATGTTTTTGTTTTGCTCGGTGATTCGGAAATGGCTGAAGGTCAGGTCTGGGAGGCGATCCAAATTGCTTCGCACTATAAACTTAATAATCTGGTAGCGATTGCCGATATTAACCGACTTGGACAAAGCACAGAGACAATGTTGGGATGGGATTTAAAAACCTATAAAAAAAGATTTGAAGCGTTTGGATGGAATGTGATTACGGTTGACGACGGACACGATTTGAAAAAAATACACGAGGCTTTTTCTAATTGGTCTAATTTATCAAATAAGTCTAATTTGCCCACAATAATATTAGCCAAAACCATGAAAGGTCGCGGTGTTTCTTTCCTAGAAAATAAAGAAGGCTGGCACGGAAAACCAGTACCGAAAGATATGTTGAAATTAGCTTTGGATGAACTTGGCAAAATAGACCTTAATGTAAGGGGAAAGATTACAGTTCCACAATATCAAATATCAAAGATCAAAGATCAAAACGACAAATCAAAAATTAAAAAGCAAAATATACTAGTCACTAACCACTATCCACTAGCCACTAATGTAGCCACTCGACTTGCGTACGGAGACGCACTTCTCGCCCTTGGAGACGTTAATGATAATATAGTAGCTTTGGACGCGGAAATGTCTAATTCCACCTATTCGGAAAAGTTTGCAAAAAAATTTCCGACCCGATATTTTGAGATGTTTATTGCTGAACAAAATATGATGACGGCGGCTCTTGGGATTTCGAAACTTGGATTTATCCCCTTTGCCTCAACTTTTGCCGCTTTTTTGACTCGCGGATTTGACCAGCTTCGAATGGCTCAATATTCTGCTCCAAATTTAAAAATCGTAGGAAGCCATTGTGGAGTATCAATTGGTCCCGACGGACCATCTCAAATGGGGCTTGAAGATATTTCGATGTTTCGTAGTATTTTAAACAGCACAATTTTATATCCTTCCGACGCAGTTTCTGCTTTTAAATTGACACAAATAATGGCTGAAAATGATGGATTATTTTATCTACGAACAAACAGAAAAGAAACGCCCGTAATTTATGATGAAAAAGAAAAATTTAAAATTGGAGGTTCAAAAATACACAAACCTGTAGGGGTCGGTCATGACCGACCCTCTGCCTTAATTATTGCCGCAGGCGTTACATTGCACGAAGCATTAAAAGCTCAACAGGAACTGGCAAAGAAGGGCATTGAAACGGTCGTGATGGATTGTTATTCGGTAAAGCCCCTGGATGTACAATCGATTAATCGATTGACAAAAGAAATCAAAAACGTGATCGTCGTTGAAGATCATTATCCCGCAGGTGGGGTTGGAGAAGCTGTATTAAATTGCATAATAACCGATAACCAAGTACCAAGAAACAAATTCGTCCATTTATGTGTCAAAAAATTACCTAGATCAGGAACTCCTGAGGAATTACTTCGATATGAAGAGATCGATGCTGATGCAATTATAAAAGTAGTAAAAAATTTAATAAAATAATATTTGTCATTCCCGCCCCCATTCGGGGACAGGCTCCGGCGGGAATCCAAAAACATGGATCCCCGTTTTCACGGGGATGACACGATTCAACAATTTAACAATAGAACAATTTAGCAATTTTTAACGTATTCTAATTATCTTCTTCACAAAAAATATCCCTGTCAAAACTAGCATTGAAAGCCCAACAAATTCAAAATAAACAAGATTTGAAACTGGGGAAATTTTAAAAATTGCCGACGAAACTGGATGACTTAAAATAATATATTGAAAAATTAACGGCAAGATAAAAGCCAATAAAAATAACGGTGAAAATAAATGTTTAATGCTTTGGTGGATATGACGATGGCTTAACCAAAGATCAACAAAGACAAACGATTGAATGATTGTCAATATCGAAAAAGCCGCTGTTCCACCAAGATTTTGACCATTAAAAATATAAAAAGAAGCAATCACAAGAGTCGCCCCCACAATCCCAACCGCACCAATGTATGACTGGTCTTTTTCTTTAAGCAAAACCATTTCTTTTTCTGGAGTAATTGTCATAAGACCTGCGTCCCGTGGAGAAAAAGCCAACATTAAAGCCGGTAATCCATCAGTGACAAGATTGATATATAGAAGTTGAATTGGATAAAATAAAGTCGGTAATCCCAAAATTAGACCAATTAATAAAGCAATTGCCTCAGAGACGTTACATGAAATCAAATATTTAATGGCGTTTTTTATACTATTGATAATATTTCGCCCTTCCTCAATCGCGGTCACGATCGTGGCAAAATTATCATCGGTGATGACCATATCTGCAGTTTCACGTGCCACATCGGTCCCGACAAGCCCCATCGCCACTCCCACGTCTGCCTGTTTTAATGCAATTGCATCATTCACTCCGTCACCTGTGACGGCAACGATCTCACCCAGTTTTTGAAAAAGAGAAACGATTCGGTGTTTTTGAAAAGGATTAGTACGGGCAAATATTTTGACACGAGGTAATATTTTCATCAATTCTTCATCGTCATATTCTTCAAGTTGGATACCAGTCAAAATCTCATCACCCTCTCGTATCAAACCGCTTGTTACGCCGATTGCCTCGGCCGTCTTTTCATTATCACCGGTTACCATAACCACTTTTATACCGGCTCTTTTTGCTTTTAAAATTGCGTCATAAACTTCAGGGCGAGGGGCGTCGTGGATGGCGACCATACCCAGGAAAGTTAAATCAGTCGAGTCAGTCAAGTCAGTTGAATCAGTTTTTTTTCTTCCTGATTTAACCGACTCTGACCGATTTAACCGATTCAACTCTTTGTATGAAAATGCCAATACCCGTAATCCCTGCCCTGCCCATTTATCAACTTGTTTTTTTATTTTCTTTTTTTCAACTTCTGTCATTTTGCAGACGTTTAAAATTGATTCGGGGGCTCCTTTGGAAAATTGTACGGGCGATCCCTTGTGGTCGCCCTTCACGATCACCGACATCATTTTTGTGACAGAATCAAATGGTTTTTCATCAATTAATTTCCATTCTTTGCGGATTTCCTCAATATCTAATCCTTGTTTTTGGGCTAAAAATAAAAGTGCTCCTTCGGTCGGATCGCCAAGGACATCCCAAGATCCGTGATCGTGGACGTAAACAAGAGACGCGGTTGAACAAAGAATGCCATTAAGAAGTATGAGGGAATACGAGTCTTTAGTTGAACCAGTTAAATCGGTCAAGTCAGTTGAATCGGCTTTTAGTTCTATTGTTTTAACTAACCCCGACTGATTTAACTGATTTAACCGACTTAACTGACTCTGACCAGAATAATATATTTCTTTCACTTGCATTTTATTGGTCGTCAACGTCCCTGTCTTATCTGTTGCAATTAAAGTAATACTTCCCAAGGCTTCAATTGCTGAAAGTTTTCTTACAATCGCCTTTTTTCCAGCCATTTTTTTCATACCGATTGCAAGAGTAATTGTCATGACGGCAGGAAGACCTTCGGGGACGACAGCAACGGCGAGAGATACTGATAATAAAAATGCTGGAAAATAACCAGTACCTTCAAATATCGAAACTAAAAATACAATCACTGAAATAATGATTCCTCCAACTCCAATAAATCTTGTCAGATCTGCTAATTTTTTCTGAAGTGGAGTCACCCCATCCTCAATCGTCCCTAAATTATGAGCAATTTGTCCAAACTTAGTATTGTCTCCTATCTTAGTGACAACAATATAACCTCGCCCTTTGGCAACGATAGTCCCTGAAAAAACTTCTTCTTTTTCATTTTTCACGACTGGAAAAGATTCACCAGTTAGAGCCGATTCGTTAATCTCCATATTGATTGACTTGGCAACTTTCCCGTCGGCTGGAACTTTAACCCCCTCTTCAAGGTAGACTAAATCTCCAGGGACCAAATATTTACTGTCAATTTCTATCTCTTTTTCATCACGAATAACTCGAACTTTGGTCACCGTCATGTTTTTCAAAACTTTCAAAGATTCTTCCGCTTTTGCTTCTTGATAAAGACCAAAAATTCCATTTAAAATTACAATCCCGATGATCAAACTTCCATCCAACGACTCCCCTAACATAAAAGAAAGAAGGGCTGCACCGATGAGCAAAATCGTCAAGAAGTTATTAAATTGTTCAAAAAATTTAATGATAATTGACTTTTTCTTTTGCTCCGTAATAACATTTAAACCATACTTAATCAGAAATTGAGAAACTTGAGAAGATGTTAAGCCTTTCATTGTTTAATGATAGCATATATGATGTTAATTCTTGCGTGTTTTTTGATATGCTATAAGACTTATGGGCGAGCTTAAATCTAAAAAATATTCTTTCCATTATGGTCCATGGATGACTTTGACGAATGCGAGACTAATAGCAAAACAAGCTGGAATTCCTTTTGATATAGAAGCAATTAATTGTCAATTGTTTATTCATACTATTTATAGAGATTTGTTTGGAGTTCAATTACCTCAACTGTGGTCAAAGGAAATTTATGAAGATCAATTACTATTTGTGCCAGTAAAAAAAACAGAAAAACAATATGTTGGAGATATTTTTATGTTTCAACCATACTATAAAAAAGAGTTTAATCCAATGGAACTTCACTTAGCAGTTGCAACTGGAGAATTCATTAACTCAAAGCCTGTTCTCGCTCATGCTACTTACCATGTTAATGGTGTTGATTTTTGGGAATTAGATAGATTTATCAATAGTAATAGCAACACCCCACCTGAACCAAGATATATTTTAAAGACCATAAAAAGACTAAGGGACGATCTATGGATTCCAAATATTAGACCATTTGTCGGGAAAAAAATAAACTTTGATTTAATAATTTAACTTGACAACCATGAAGTGTTACGTTATACTTCATGGTATATGAAGAATATCCTTGAGATAATCAAAAAGAAAAAGACCCAATTTGACGATCTTAAACCTTTTTCAAAAACATTCCAAAGCAATATGGAGGAATGGTACAAGATCGAACTTACTTATACTTCCAATGCTATCGAAGGTAATACTCTGACTCGTCAAGAGACAGCCTTAGTAGTCGAAAAAGGTATAACTGTTGAAGGAAAGACAATCGTCGAACATCTTGAGGCTATTAATCATGCCAAAGCTTATAAATATATTCAAAGTTTAAAATTAGATAATATAACTAAGATTACTAAACAAATTATTTTAAAAATTCATGAGACCATTTTACAAAATATTGATTCGCAAAATGCCGGACGTTATCGAAATGTTCCCGTCCGCATCGCTGGTTCTACCGTAATCTTACCTAACCCTCTAAAAGTTCCCGATTTGATGGAACAATTTGTTAATTGGCTTCATAATTCCAAAAAAACCTTACCAGAAATAGCAATTGAAGCTCATTTAAAATTCGTCAGCATTCATCCATTTGCTGATGGAAATGGAAGAACTGCACGATTACTTATGAACTTAGTTCTTTTGACAGGTGGCTATCCTCCAGTAATTATCTCAAATAAAAATCGTAAACAATATATAGATAGTATAGAGAAAGTTCAATTAATCGGCGATTTGTCAGATTATGAAATCTTTATGCTTAAATCAATAGAAAAATCTTTTGACAACTTTCTTGGAATAATCGAATTAAAGGAAAAAAATATAAAAACTGAAATCAAACTTATCAAGATTGGTGAATTGGCTAAAGAAACGAAAGAAACTGTAGTAACAATCAGATATTGGACAAAAATGGGCTTATTAAAAGTAACAAAATATACGGAGGGCGGTTATCAGCTTTATTCTCCAGACGCAATAAAACAGGTCAAAAAAATTCGAAAGCTTCAAAAAGAAAAGCGGTTAACTCTAGCTGAGTTAAAGGGAATAATCTAACTTTCTAACTTTTTATAAACCTCTTCCATCGTCCGTAAGATATCCATGCAGATTCCGCGGGCTTCGGAAAAATTAATTGCTTTGGTGTTGTGAGGAAAATAGTGAAAAATTTGGTTACGACCGTTTTTCCAAACACTCCATACTTTATCAGCTAATTCCCTAGAATACCCGCTTTCAAGTTTCAAATATAGTGAATCCTGTCCCAGTTTTCCGATCAAATTTGGAGACATTAATTTTCCTAATCTCAAATGATCGGAAATATAATCAAGACGACTAATTAATTTTTTATCCCTAAATATTTTTTTTAAAAACCCTTCGTAAGCTTTAGCAAAAGGAAAAACCAAAAAAGAATAATCTTTGAACTGATATGCATTATCCCTTACAATATCATCCATTAAATATAGACCTTCTTCAAGAAGATCTTTTTGCCCTTGAGAAAGGTATGACCAGAAAGAACTTTGCTTATTAACCAAGTAATCCATAAAAAAATATTGTAATTTTAGTCTGGATTCCCGCCTTCGCGGGAATGACACAAAACAAATAATAAAAGCGGGACTCTTAATTTTTTTCGACTCTGGACTTCGCGACTGCGAAGCGGCTCCAGCAGAGAAATAAAATTCAGTGTCACGCTTTTAGCTTTAATTATTACAATAATAACAGATTGTGTTATACTTTCGCTATGGAAAAATTTTATAAATTTTTTCGCAAGAGTTTTTTTCGTACTTCTCCCCCAAAACATAATAATTCTTATCCTATCATCACAATCTCTCGAGAAATGGGTAGCGGTGGAAAATCAACTGCAAATTTAATCGCCTCTCAACTTGGAGAACCTTGGAAAGTCTACGATCACGAATATATCGATAAAATAGCCAAAGATAAAAAATTAGAAGAAAAATTAGTTGCTTCAATTGACCCAAAAAGACTACCTTTGGCGGATATAATTATCGCCAAAACTTTTGGTAAGAGATTTTCTCGTCTTTCAGGATATCAGAGACATTTGATTAAGATTATGACTTTGGTAGGTCTTAAAGGTCACACAATCATCCTTGGTCGAGGAGCAAATTTTTTGTTTCCAAACAGTTTAAAAATCAGATTTGTTTGTCAAATGGATCAGAGAATTATATGGCAGATGACATACGAACATATTTCAAGAGGTGAGGCTGAAAAAAGAATAAATGTTTCAGACATTGAAAGAAAAGAATTTGTTCATTCACTTTTTAATCATAATCACTGCAGGGCATATCACTACGATCTTGTTATTAGAACTGGATCAGATATAACGGTTGAGGAATCAGCCAACGTCATAATCGAACTGGCAAAAAGAAGGTTCAAAATATGATGAAAATGTGTCATTCCCGCGAAAGCGGGAATCCAGAAATAATGGATCCCCTTTTTCAAGGGGATGACAACAAACAACTAGCTCTTAATTTCTAACTTAATTCCCGGGCTCATCGTAGTTTTGATGTATGCCTTTTGAATATGAGACTTTTTAACGGCTTCAATAAATTTTTCTGCATTAGCAATCAGATTTTTTTCTTCAGCTGAGATTTTTCCAATCATTTGGTGAACAAGAGGAAATTTAGCTTCAGTTTTCCACCTGAGCATCCCTTTTTCAAATTTTTTAACGACTTCTTCAGGTTTTGTCGAGACTGTACCCGCTTTTGGATTTGGCATTAGACCCTTTGGTCCCAAGACTTTTGCAAATTTAGCTAACTTTGGCATGAATGATGGATGAGTAACCAGGACATCAAATTCAATTTTGCCTTTTTCCAAATCAATCAAAACACTATCATCAACTACCTTGACACGAACGACTTTTCCAGTTGAAAATGGTAGTTCAACTTCGCCTTTCAAGCCCGTTTCGTCAACTACAAAATGAAGCTCAACCGATTGATCAAATTTGGTGAGTTTCATTTTTTTTAGAAGCTGAATTGCTTCACTTAACGTATAGAATTTATTTTTATCAACCATATTTTTAGCCTCTATGTATTTTTTGCCTCGGCTTGCTGTAGTCTTGACGAAGGCGACCTCGATCTTCTTCACAACCTTCTTCTGCTTTTTTTCAATGGAAGGTTGATCACGATCAACCCCTACATCAATCATGTTTTCATCTTTTTTTATTTCCTTATTTTTCAACATTTTCTTTTCCGCAGCCCTGGCTTTTTGTTCTTTTTTTTGTTTTTCTTCAACTTCTGTGTCGCCGATCAATCTTGGTTTAACTTTTCCCATATCTAAAAAATTTCTAATTTCTAATTGACCTAATTAACCTAAAAAAATTCAAGTTCCAATTTGTTCATTGGTAATTGGTTATTATTTAGATCAATTGGAATAATTAGATTAATTAGGTTAATTTATAAAATTACTTCTCAATATCAATCCCCATGCTTCTTGCAGTTCCTGCAACTATTTTCATTGCAGCCGCTACATCATTTGCATTTAAGTCTGCCATTTTTTCTTTAGCAATTTCTTCAAGCTGTCCTTTTGTCAGTTTTCCTACTTTTTCCAAATTTGGTTTTCCTGAACCTTTTTGTAAATTCAATTTCTTTTTAAGCATTGCAGAAACCGGAGGCAATTTTGTGACAAAAGTAAAGCTTCTATCCTCATACACTGTGATGACTGCCGGAATTATCTGACCTTTCATTTTGGCGGTCTTTGCATTATATTCCTTGATAAACTCCATGATCGGCACACCGTGCTGACCTAAAGCTGGACCAACTGGTGGAGCTGGAGTTGCCTCACCCGCCGCTAAATTTAATTTTAAAATGATCTTAATTTTCTTTGCCATTTCTTTAAAAAAATTTCTAATTTCTAATTGACCTAATTAACCTAAAAAAATTCAAGTTCCAATTTGTTCATTGGTAATTGGTTACTATTTAGATCAATTGGAATAATTAGATTAATTAGGTTAATTTATAACTTGGTTACCTGTAAGAAATCTAACTCTACAGGGGTTTCTCGATCAAATATTGAAACTAAAACTTTAATTTTTCCTTTTTCCTCGTCAATTTCTTGAATACTTCCAAGAAAGTCTGAAAAAGGTCCATCCGTAATTTTAACAGCTTCTCCAACTGAAAATTTGGATTTAAACTTTGGTTGTTCTTGCTTGACAAATTTCATGATCGCTTCAACTTCACGATCAGAAATTGAAGTTGGTTTGAGTCCTGCACCGACAAATCCGGTAACGCCTTCGGTAGTTCGCACAACTAACCAAGAATCATCATCCAAGATCATATTAACTAAAATATATCCAGGAAAAACTTTTTCTGTGGCTTTTGTCTTTTTACCTTTTTTGACGACAATGATTTCACGAGTTGGAATGACCACCTCAAAAATTTTATCTTCAACTCCCAAACTTTTTATTCTTTGTTCAAGTGCCTGTTTGACCCGACCTTCATAACTAGTTTGAATATGAATTACATACCATTTAGCCACAGGTCCGGTTGGGGCAACTGGAACATTGGTTTTTAAAGCTTCTTTTTGTTCAGCTGCTATTTGTGTTGAGTTAACCATTTTCTAAATAATAAATTCTAAATTTCAAGCTCCAAATAAATTTTAAATCTCAAATTTTAAACATTTTAAAGTTTAATATTTATTATTTATTTGTTATTTGATATTTAATATTTACGATATTATCTGAATTTGGTCACGAATTCTAATCCCTTTGCCAATAGAATGTCTATTATACCCACATAAAGTCCAATTATCAAGGATACAATTATGACGATTGTTGTCAGTCTTACCGTTTCTGCCTTTGTTGGCCACGTAACTTTCTTTAATTCGTCGACGACATCAGTTGCAAAACTAGGATTAATTTGTTTATTTGCCATCCAGACATTTTAACACATATTTTTGAGACTCTGTAAGGTAATTAAAAAGCGAGAATACTTTTTTTGAGACAATCGCCAGGGGTCCCCTTTATATAACAAATTTTGCTATATTTAAATCATGTCTAAAGAAATTATTCATGCACTAATTCTTATTTTTACCGTTGTCCTGACTTTTATCTTTCCAAAGACTAATTTAGCACAATACGACCTTCAAATCAGTGCTCTTCTTTTTATCCTCCTCTATTTAACAAAAAAATTTATTATCTCCAAAAATGTTTATTCCCGTCTGATTGAATCGGTCGTCTTTACTTTGATAATCATGGGGATTGTCAATTCAACGGGCGGGCTAAGCTCACCCTTTTTCTTTCTTATTTATTTTCTTCTCTTTTCACTATCTATCATCCTTGAACCTGTCATTTCAATCACCACGACAATTACTTTGATAATATTTTTTCTTTTAAATTTACCAGCAAATCAAGATTTTAAAACTTTAATGCCCATTATCTCCCTCGCCTTTATCACCCCTTTTGCCATGTTTTTGGGTCAAGAGAAGATAGAAGCTCAAAAATCAAATCTCAAAAATCAAAAACAAAAAGAGGAAACATTTTTATTTTTATCATTGATTTTAAAAAATCATTTAAAAAATATTCGTGATGCAGCCCAAAACTTCGTTGGAGATCACCAATTGGAAATAATTAAGAAATCCGCCGCCCGAATGGAAAAAATGATTGAGAAGTTTGAGGAAGAAAAATGAAAAAAATTATTATATTTATATTTTTGTTTTTAACTACACCCTACGTACTACGCTCTACACCCTCTTTCGCTGTTCCTATGGACTCTTCTCGTTTTAAAATGGAATCTGCCAATGTCGAGATAGCAGGTGGAAATAAAACTTCTACCAGTTATAAACTGGCAGATACAGTTGGGCAACTTGCTGCAGGTCAGTATTCTTCAACTGGATACGTCGTTAAAGCTGGATTTCAATATCTTCATTCAATCATTCCTTTCAGATTTTCAATTTCAAATACCAATATTAATTTAGGAACACTTGTTCCAAGTACTCCATCAACCGCAACCACCAATCTTGCCGTTTATTTTGGCGGGGCAGGTCAATACCAGGTGACGGCAATTGAAGAGGGACCTTTAAAAACTCAATCCTCAAACGTCATTCCAGATACAACTTGTGATGGTGGTCTAAATACCTGCAGCGAAACCACGGCAAAAGTATGGGCATCAAGCTCCGCCTATGGTTTTGGGTACGGAATGTCTGGAAATGATGTTCCTGCTGATTTTATTGACGGAACGTATTTTCGACCATTCCCCGACAGAACTGCATCCGAGGCACCCGCAACCGTGATGACTAGTGTCAACGTCGGAAAAAATCGTCAATCAACAGTTACTTTTAAAACAAATATTTCACCTATCCAGCCGGCAGGAAGCTATCAAACAGTTATAAATTTTGTAGCAACACCATCATACTAGATGATAGATGTTAGATCATAGATTATAGATTTAAAAAATATATGAAGAAAAAAATAATAATTATCATGATTGCGTTTCTCCTATCATCTATCATCTATCATCTAGGATCTGGAGTCTCATTGGCTCAGCAAGTTTCCCTCGCGATTTCTCCTCCTCTACTTGAGCTTTTTATCAAGCCAGGAAAATCGATCATGGTTGCCTATAAACTAGAAAATCACGGTGATCCGACTTTCCTAAATTTAAAAATTCTTCCTTTTGAGGCGAAAGATAATTTGGGAAATATAAGAATAAAGCCTGATTTCGAAGGACCGGTTCGATTTAGCCTCGATAATGCTGATCTGACGTTTGATCAACCGTTTTTTTTGAAAACAAATAATTCTCAACAAATTTTACTTCGAATAAGAATTCCAGAAAATATTACAGACGGTGATTATTACTACACTCTCCTTGCCGAGACGATCCCTCCTACCTCAAGTGAAGGAGTTGGTTCGGCTCGAGCTAAAGCCACGATCGGTTCAAATATACTAGTCACAATCTCAAATTCAGGAAATATTGAAGTCAAGCCAAAAATCACTATTTTTTCGACAAAAGGTGGGTTTGAGTTATTAAAAAATGTAAAATTTTTCGACAGTCAAGATAAAATTTCCACCATCTTAACTGTTGCCAATAAAGGAAAAAATATAATAAAACCAGAAGGTCAGATCACTTTGAAAGGTAATTTGGGAACTTCCGCGACCTATGATATTATTTCAAAAAATATTTTGGCTGAATCTGAAAGAATGGTTGAGGCCCGCCTGCTAGTGCCTGAGCACAGCGATGGCGGGCAGGCAACGCCTTCGGCGGAAATTGATCAGACGCCCCCTGCGTCATTGGTATTATCAGGATTTTTTATCGGTAAATATAGTCTTTCAACGCAGATCAGATTTGGAGAAAACTCTCCGACAATTTTTGGGTCAACAATGTTTTACGCTTTTCCGTTTAAGATAATGGGAGGGGTAATATTAACAATATTAATTGTTATATTGGTGATTAAGAGAGATAAAGAAGAATAAACATTCTAAATTTCTAATTACTAATTATTCTAGTTAATCTAAAAAATATCCAAAAAACAATTTCCAATTGAAGTTTTGGAATTGAAACTTGATTAGGTCAATTAGAAATTAGGTTAATTAGGCAATTTATTTGAAATTTATTTAGGGTGTATATCGTCATTTTTTTAGCCTTCCAATGCTCCGCTAGACTACTTTTGTAGGTTATAAACGATTGACTAAAATAATACATCCAGTTATCTTTGTAGTGGCGTGATTTATCACGCCAAAATTAATCATTAATAATTTATTATGTCTAACTTTTTCAAATCTTTTTCACCATTATTAAAGCGATTTCGAAAATATTTACCGGAGATTATTTTGTTATCTGTAGCAATAATTGTCACTATAGTTTCTTTGATTATCTATGCTGGAAATAACCAAATTAAAGAAGATGTATCTAATGATTTTGAGGCTTCTTTGAGCCCCAAAATAAAACAGGCAGATATATTTGTCGATGTGTCAGGAGCCATCAAGAAACCAAATCTTTATCAAGTAAAATCTGGCACAAGAATCAAAGAGGTGGTCGATAAAGCCGGCGGTCTATCAGATGACGCTGACGTGATGTATTTTAATCGAAATTTTAATTTGGCTCGAATTGTCAGTGATCAGGAAAAAATATATATTCCTTCAATAAACGAAATTAACGGTGGAATATTCATACAAAATCAAAAGACATTTGATTATATATCTCCTGTTGCTGTGGGCGATATGAATATCTCCCCTACATCTGTAACAAATAACCAATTAATTAATATTAATAACGCCACAATCGAGGAGCTCGATCAACTTCCGGGAATCGGTCAAGTGACGGCAAATAAAATAATAACCAATCGACCATACTTTACCCTCGAAGAATTAATAACAAAAAAAGTAGTTAATATGGGTGCGTTTGAGAAGATAAAAGAACTAGTATCTATAAATTGATCTAATTGACCTAATTACTAATTAACCTAATAAATGAACAACAACCAATTTCCAAAATATGACTTAGAAGAAAGGACTGCTAAATTTGGTGAAAATATCATTAAATTTTGTAATAAATTACTACGAAATACGATTACAAACCCCTTAATAAATCAACTTATAAAAGCTGGAACTAGTGTTGGTGCTAATTATTGTGAAGCTGACGATGCTGAAAGTAAAGATGATTTTAGACATAAGATAGGAATTGTAAAAAAAGAGTGTCGTGAATCAAAACATTTTATAAGGATGATTGTTGTGGCACTTCCTAATTCAAAACAAGATGCAATTCCTTTATGGCAAGAGGCTAAAGAATTAAATTTAATATTCAATAAAATTTACCAGAAAGTCAAATAATTGGAAATTATATTATTGGGATTTTTTTAGGTCAATTAGGTTAATTAGGTAATTAGAAATTTATGCTTACCCCCTCTACATTCACGCCTGTAATTAATTCTTATCTCCCAGAACCTCATGCCTCTCTTTTAAACGGTATAATCTTTGGCATAAATCTAAAAACGACAAAAGAGTTCTACCAACAGCTTAAAGTCGTTGGACTTCTCCACCTTGTAGTTCTATCAGGAATCAATATCACCCTACTTTCATCGATGATCAGCTCTTCGACAAAATTTCTTAGCAAACTATACTCTACTCTGATAACGATACTAATCATAATTTTGTTTGTTATTTTTGTTGGAGCTCAAGCCCCGATTATCAGAGCAGCATTCATGGGTATTTTGACGCACGTTGCAATTATAACTGGGCGAAAAAATTACACTTTATACGCTCTTTTTCTTTCATTTATTTTTATTTTAATTTTCTGGTCTGATTGGATAAAAACAGTCTCTTTGCAGTTGTCATACGGTGCAACTCTGGGGATTATTCTTTTTGGTCAGGGAAAGAATAATAATTGGATTGCAAAGAATCTTCGCTTAACATTGGCCGCCCAAGTTTTTACCGTGCCGATAATTTTTTTATATTTTAAACAGATATCTCTTATTTCTCCACTTGCAAATTTACTCGTCGCCGAAACGATCCCGCCACTCATGGTCTTTGGATTTCTCACTGCTTTTCTAGGAAAGATTAATTATTTTTTAGGATTAATCCCCGCCTACATCTGCTACGGTCTTTTACATTATTTGGTTTTTGTAATTAAAACATTAGCAAAAATTCCTTTCGCATTTTTTAATTTTTAATTATGTTGAAACAACGCAAACATATTAGATTAATAAATTACGATTATTCTCAATCGGGGTTGTATTTCGTCACGATTTGTACAGAAAACAGGGAATGTTTATAGATC
>JAKAHA010000027.1 GCA_021825445.1 bacterium
AATAACTACTTTGTCTTTGCTTCGATGGGGCATATTCGTGATTTGCCAAAAAGCAAGATTGCCATTGATTACGAACACGATTTTAAACCAGACTTAGAGCCGATTTTAAATAAAGAAAAAATCATTACTCAACTTCGAAAATTGGCTGTTGAAAACCAGGAAATAATACTTGCAACCGATCAGGACCGCGAAGGAGAAGCCATCTCCTATCATATCGCCTATATTCTTGGCTACATTGATGAAAATTGGCCGGAAATTCGATTTAAAGAAGGGGTTTCTTTAAAACGGATTGTATTTCATGAAATTACCTCTAAAGCACTGTCTGAGGCACTAGCAAATCCTGAAACCTTGAGATTTGATCTGGTTAAAGCGCAAATGGCGCGACGAATACTTGATAGAGTAGTTGGTTATGAACTGTCACCTCTACTTTGGAAAAAGACCGGGAAAAATTGGTTATCAGCAGGAAGAGTCCAAACAGTAGCTTTAAGATTAATAGTTGAAAGGGAAAAGGAGATAAAAGCATTTAAAACTGAAGATTATTTTCAAATATTTGGTTTATTTGACCCCGAAGTCAAAGCCAAATTAATTTCAAAAGACGAAGTTCCCTACGAACAAAAAACAACGATAAATTTATTTGCTGGTGATTATGTTTTTACAAAAACATCGATTGATAAAAATAATATAGAATTGATTAAACAAGATTGTTTAACAGATAAATATAAGGTTTTAGACGTCAAAGAATCGATCGATCCCCGTTACCCCATGCCCCCATACACCACTTCACTTTTGCAGCAAGATGCCTATTACAAAAACGGTTTTTCTTCAAAACAAACAATGAGACTAGCACAAGATTTATATGAGCGGGGTTTAATCACCTATCATCGTACCGACTCATTTAATTTATCTGCTCGTTTCGTTTTTCCAGCTAAAGAATATATAGAAAAAAAATATGGAAAAGAATATGCTCTCGATAAACCTCGTGGATTTAGAACTCGGTCAAAATCGGCTCAAGAAGCCCATGAGGCAATACGACCTACAAAATTACTTGATGTTAAAGCTGCCTTCAAGGGAAAAAAAGAATCAAAGCTAACTGTAAATCATCAGAGACTTTATGCATTGATATTTAATCGTGCCATTGCCACACAAATGAAAGAAGCGACTATAAAAAATATTAAAACAACAATTGTTTCCGATAAAAAATATTTGTTTGAAAGTGAACAACAACAGGTAATTTTTGATGGATTTTTAAAAGTATTTGATCCGAAATATGTTGAAAGCCATCAAACTTTCATAAAATTGGAAAAAGATACAGAAATTAAAATCAAAACATTGGAAGAAAAAGCACTGCTTAGTAAAGCACCTCCTCGATACAACGAAGCGTCCCTCATCAAAACACTTGAGGAAAAAGGAATCGGGAGACCATCGACCTATGCCATGATTATCTCACTGATTCAGATGAAAAATTATACTGAAAAGGAAGGGCGATATTTTATCCCAACTGGAATCGGCACCTCAATTTGCGACTATCTTTCTTCAAGTTTTCCGACAATTTTTGATCTTTCCTATACCGCCAGTCTTGAAGACGGGCTTGATAAAATTGCCAATAAAGAAATTGATTATATAAAATTATTGAAAGATTTTTACACACCTTTTAAAAATGAATTGGATATCCAAAAAGGAAACGACTCAACTCTCAAGATTGAAGATGATATAAAAGGGGTTTGTCCATTGGATGGTGGTAATCTAATATCGAGATTTTCCCGTTTTGGTAAATTTATTGCCTGTGCCAATTACCCAAAATGTAAATATACAAAATCAATTGTAAAAACTGTTAAAAATCGAAAATGTCCAACTTGCGGAGGAGAAGTTGTGGTAAAATTTACCAAGAGTAAAAAAAGATTTTACGGGTGTGGAAATTACCCAAAGTGCAAGTGGAGTGTATGGTCGCTAATGGTTGATAAAGATCAAAGTGCAAATATTAAAGTTCAAAAACAAGTTTAAAATTAGAAGTTTTAAACTTTGAATTTATTTTTGATATTTGATCTTTGAGTTTTGATTTTTATTATGAAGTACATATTTATCTCAGGGGGCGTGATTTCAGGAATTGGTAAAGGTATTACTGCCGCCTCAATTTCTCTTCTTTTAAAACAGGCAGGTTACAGAGTTGCTCCTCTTAAATTTGAGAATTATCTAAATATTGACGCCGGAACAATAAATCCGATTGAGCATGGCGATGTCTTTTTGTGTGAGGATGGGACTGAGGCAGATATGGATATTGGGACTTACGAGAAATTTTTAAACGAAGACATGGGAAAGGATAATTTCGTGACAATTGGAGAAATATATAAGACAGTTATAGATCGAGAACGAAGATTTGAATATAAGGGCGAAGATGTGGAAGCAATCCCACATATTACAAATGAGATTATTGACAGAATTAATTCACTTGGCAAAAAGAAAAAAGCTGACATAGTCGTTGTTGAACTTGGAGGGACCGCCGGAGAATACCAAAATATTTTTTACTACGAGGCGTCACGAATTTTAACTTTGAAAAATCCAGACGACGTCATTCATGTCCATGTTTCATACGTTCCAACTCCAAATCATCTTGGGGAACCTAAAACAAAACCAACTCAGCTATCGGTCAGGTCACTAAACTCGATGGGGATTCAACCGGATTTTATAGTCGCCAGATCGGCTAAAATTTTGGATAAACGAAGAGTCGAGAGATTTGCACTTTTTTGCAATGTCCAACCCGAAAATATTATTTCCAATCCCGACGTATCTCATCCTTACGAAGTTCCGCTTATTTTACAAAAACAACAGATGGCAGAAAAAATCTTAAATCAATTTAAGCTTAAGGTTAAAAAACCCGATTTGACAGCCTGGCAAAAATTAGTCGATAAGATTTATTCAAAAAAAGAAAAAGTAATTAACATTGCAATTATTGGAAAATATTTTGGAACAGGGGATTATCAACTAAGAGATTCGTACGCTGCTTTGTTTGATGCCCTTAATCATGGAGCTTTTGAAATTAATGCCGAAGTGAAGACTCATTGGATCGATGCATCCGCCGTCGCTAAAGCTATGGCGGACAAAGGAAAAATTGATCAAATCATTGGTAAACCTGACGGCATAATAGTTCCCATCGGATGGGGTGAAAGAGGAGCGGAAGGAATGATTGCGGCTGCCTCCTATGCGAGAAAAAATAATATTCCTTATTTAGGTTTGTGCTATGGAATGCAATTGGCTGTCATTGCTTTCGCCCGAGATATCTTGGGTTGGTCTGACGCCAATACAAATGAAAATAATTCCAGTACCAAACATCCAGTCATTCATTTAATGCCAGCTCAGAAAAAATATATGGATAAAAGATCTTATGGAGGAACAATGCGACTTGGGACATGGGATGCAAGGGTAAAAAAAGGAACAAGAGCGTATGAGATTTATGGACATGAAGATACAAGTGAAAGACATAGACATCGATATGAATTTAACGATGAATTTAAACAAGATTTTGAAAAAAATGGATTGGTGATAAGTGCTCGCTCGGTTGTTGAAAATTTAGCAGAAATTATTGAGTTGCCATTGTCAACTCATCCTTTTTATCTGGGAACTCAAGGGCATCCTGAGTACAAAAGTAGACCACTAAGTCCACACCCAATTTTTGTAGCATTTCTTAAGGCTTGTACAAAGTAATGACAAATGACAAAATTCAAATGTCAAATCAATAACAAATATCAAAAA
>JAKAHA010000028.1 GCA_021825445.1 bacterium
TGTAATCGTAGGATTTTTTGCTAAAACAATTTCCGTTGGTTCAATTGTTGGAGTTTCTTCTTGCACAACAACTGGACTCGGAACTACGGTAGTAGTTGTAGTTGGAGTTAGAGTAACAGCAACAGTTGGAGTGATTTTCAAAATTGGTGATGGTGCAACATTTACATATTGAGAATTTGTCAACTCTAAGTTTTTATCCGAATTATTTTTACTGATTAAAGATGCAACTACAATAATAACTATTATTGTCAACAAAGAAATTGTTATAAGTATTAATTTAGAATAATTTACACTTTTAACTTCCTTTTCCATGAATGAACTAGGAAGGCTGGTATAGTTTGCAACTATATTTAAATTAACACTTTCTTTAAAATCTGGAATTGAAGGAGTTTTTTCTTTTATTTTTTCTTTTTTTAAAACATAAATCTGATAAGCAACAACCAGCGTCGTAATAAAAAACGCTAGTAAACTAACCTTATTAATATAAGACAATATATTAAAAACGTCCATAAAATCATTTTAACTAAAAATTGACTTAGAAAGCAAGAAAAATTCCTCCACCAATAATAATTAAAGCAAACCCACTAAATATTGTTTTGGAATAATTACTTCCGGTAACTGGAGGGGTCGTCGAAATTTTAGTCTTTATTGTGGGAATTGCGGAATTATAAACTGAAATTGTTGTTGGTTTTGGAGTAACAGTAAATATTATTGTTGGCTCGCCAGTTGCCGTTCCCAAAACTCTACCTTCATTTCCTTGTTGAGCAATCATCGTAAATTTTCTAATTTTTTTAATTTCATTACCTTCTTTATTTTTCGTTCTTATCGTAATAA
The DNA here is from genome assembly GCA_021825445.1 of bacterium. Classification (GTDB taxonomy): domain Bacteria; phylum Patescibacteriota; class Microgenomatia; order UBA1406; family GWC2-37-13; genus GWC2-37-13. Next base: position 835 of record JAKAHA010000028.1, read on the forward strand.
CATGAGGTCCCAACTCTAAATTTTCTGGAATCAAATAACTCCAATTTCCTTTACTATCACTTTTAATAATGGCAGAAAAAGTTTTTTTTGAATTAACTGTTATTTTAATATCACTCAGCGGTAATGCTATGCCTTTAATGAGAGGAATTGTACCAGGAATTAAAGAGCCCTCTTTTGGGTATATTATTTCTGGCTGATCCTTAATCACAGTATCTAAACTTGTAAAAGCAGATAAAACATTATCATCTTCAATAAAAGAAAAATTTTGATTCTTTGAAAAAATAATAGTTTGAGGTAATGGTGAAATTTTGGATTTTATTGTGGTAATTGTTAATCCTTCACCATCACTTGTAATAATTTCCACAATAATTTTATCTTTATCAGAAATGGTCTGTATATTCTCGCTATCTTTACTGTAAATTTGATTTAACGGGATCAGCCAACTTCCATCTCCTGTTGGTTTTATTTGAGTTAAAAGTGAATAACTATTTTTTACACTCAATATAATGTATGAATTAATTAAAGGATCAATTGAATTTGATGACAAAACCCTTCCAAAAGCAGGGCTAATATTTTGCAAACTGTTGAGAGTAGTTTTTGGAGTTTTAAAAGAAAAAGATTTCTTATCTGGTTGAACGATAATTTTATTATCGTCTGTTATTATTTTAAAAAAATACTTTTTACCTGGAACTAATTCCTTTAAAGTAACCAAATGAGTCAAATATTTACCTTTTTGATCTTCTAAACTACTCAAATCTTTTTCATCCAAAATAATTTTACTTTCGTGATCTTCAGAGTCTCCATATACGACCCAACCTGATTCTTTCTGATCAGTTTGCCAAAATATACTCGCCTGAGTTGGGGATAAGTTTACGATCTCAACTCTCTTGGCAACTTTTAAAGAAGCCTTTGATGATCCGGCAAGACCCAAATAAAATCTTAAAAAGATAAAAGTAATAAATATTACTAACAAAAAACCAATTGTTGCTGGTAATTTATTTTCTTTATGTACATACAAATCAGAATATATCATAGTTATTCCGTCCTATTTCTTAAAGTTTCTAAAAGTTCTTTGCTAATTTCATAGTGGTATGATTTTGGAATGGCAATCCTCGACTTAATTTTATCTTCAGTAGAAGCATGATAAATATCTGATACTAACCAATAAATAACAGTTAAAAAAACTCCTATTGATAGTAGTAAAACCTCTTTTCTGTTCATAGATAATATCCATCAATTACTAAAACAATTTTTAGAATTCCAGATTGACTTGAAACTACATCTTTATCTATGATCAAATCATTAACTAATTTTAATCTTCTTTGTAAAAACATATCGTCTATAAATTTCTTTAGATTTTCAAAACTTGAAGTCACTTCCATTTTCAATTGTACATCTTGCTTTTCTGTATTTGTTTTTGAAAAATTAATATTGATTACATTTGCTTTATTGATCGTTAGAGAATTCTTATCTGCGATTTTTTTTACATCCTCTATTATTTTATTAATTTTCGGTTGTTGAGTTACTGACTCATTTAACAGTGGCAAACTATCTCTAGTATCTTCTATTTGGGACTGTATTGATGAAATGTCCGCAATTACCTCTTCATAAACAAGATCAACCTTTGTCAAATCCATTTGTTCCTTTTTCAAGGAATAGGCTGTCGTGAGTGATGGTTTTATTGCAAAAATTATAAATACTGAAAAAATTAGTAGAAAAAAAATTATAAAAACATAGTCACTACTTTTTTTTTCAAAAATCGATTTTGAAATTTTATCAATATCCATAATGTTACCCACTGATAAACTTATCTAAAAGTAATACAAAATCGTATCCAGTATCAGTCTTTTTTATATTTTGAAGAGTAACTGTTTTAAATTTTTTATCGTTTTTTAATAAAGAATAAAAGGCTTGGAGATGCTGAGCATTTTGAGCACTACCCATCACTTTTATAGATTCATTTTTTACTTCCATTCTGCTTAGATTAATAGTCTCAGGAAATAATGATAAAAAATAATTAAACATCGAACTAAATCTTTTTTGCTGATCGATGGTTTCTTTTATAATAGTAGTTTTTTTATCTATTACTGCCGCCTCATCCAGAAGCGGTAATACTATCTTGACGATCTCTTTTTTTTGATCAACCCCTTCTTTTAAATCTATTATTTTTTGATCTATTTGAAACCTATAAAAAAAGACTCCAATTACTATCAATTGGGTGACAACAACAATATAACGCAAATAATTAAGACCAAAAAAAGTCAACTTGTCTAAGAGACCTACCTCTTTTTTTTCCAACAAATTTATTTTGTATCTCATTTCTTTTTTGAAATTTTCGTACTGACTCGTGATTTCAATCTAGTTGCTTTGTTTTTATGAATTACGTGATGTTTAACGGCTTTATCTATCTGAGAATAAAACAAATTGATCATTTTTTTTACATCAGATCCTCCCAGTCTTATTTTTTTCAATGTTTTTTTATAAGCTTCAACATATTTATTGTTAACTTTTGTTCTTTTTTTATCTTTTCTAACTTTTTTTATTGCTGATTTTATTATTGGCATGTATGATTTAGCACCTCCCCTCAAATAAATATTAAAAATTAAATATCAAATATCAAAAAGCAGATGAATCATTAAAATCGTTCAGTCACTTTTTGATTTTTAAGCTTTGATCTTTGATTTTTTCTTTATATTCCGTATTCTTTGGAAAAATATTTATCTTCTCCACTACCCTTAAAAATAAGCTCTAATTTTATTTTATCTTTAATATTTTGGTAGACACATGTCCCTGACGAGCAGGTCCCTAGGGTAA
>JAKAHA010000018.1 GCA_021825445.1 bacterium
AGTAGGTTTTATCCCTCTCCACTCTGTTTTAATTCCAAAAAAACTGTATGACAAATTGGAAACACCGGATGTTTTTGGTGATAACATAATCAATCATGCCGAATGGATAATGAAGGCAAAAGAATTAGGTTACCAATGCTGGGTGACTCCAAACGTTCATGTGATTTTTCCCAGAGCATATAAACCGCAAATGGGAAAAACAAAGTTTGTGGAAGATGTCAGCCAATCACTATCCGAATTTAAAAGACATTGGAAAAGTACTCTTGACCGGAGATTCCGGTTACCAGTTGTCCTTCATTCAATAGTTTCTTACGGCGGCGGTTATAACCTTCACTCATATAATGTCGCCAAATCTCTTTTCGAAATGGGAATCAAAGTCTATTACCAGTTTATTGGTGGAACTAATGAAGATGAGGGAGCAACCGATACGCCATTTATTGATGATTTAAAAAGTGAATACGGATCAAATAAGCTGCCGCAAATTACAATCTGCCATGGAGTCAATAATTTTAAGAATTCCGGAGGATATAAAATCGCTTTCACCACTACCGAAGTTGACGGTGTGCCAAAAGATTGGGTCCAGTGCATGAATGAAATGGACGAAGTGTGGATGACTTCTGAATTTTCATTAAAAGCGTTTAGGGACAGCGGCGTTAAAGTGCCGATGTATAACATTGGTGAAGGTATCGATCCAAATTATTTTCATCCAGATATCCTTCCTTTTTTTAATCCGCCAAAAGAAAAGTTCAGATTTTTTTCCAATTTTGCCTGGGGACGGAGAAAAGGCGTTGACGTATTATTTGAAGCTTTTAGAAAAGAATTTAATGATGATGAAGATGTTTGCTTAATGCTCAAGGTTTTACCTTCCTATTGGGGACACAATATTAAAGACGAAATGAAATTGGTTTATGAACGAAAACACTCCGCACCGGTTTATATCTATGACGTAGAAATGCCGAAATGGGAACTTGGCCGCTTATACACTATGGCCAATATTTTCCTGTGGCCGTCGCGCGGCGAGGGATATGGCTTACCCGCTTTAGAGGCGTTAGCCTGCGGATTACCGGTTTTAGCCTCAAACCACTCCGCCCATTTAGAATTTTTAACTAAAGCGGGTAAACCCCGCCCCGGTGTTGAACTGATTAACGGTCATCTTGAGCTTTATGATAAAGGCGACTCGGTTTATTACCCGGGCTTTCACTGGTTTATGCCTTCGGTTGATGATATGAGGAAAAAAATGCGGATGATGTATGAACATTATTCAACTTTCAAAGAAGAAGCTTTGGATACGTCAAAGGAAATCCGGCGTGAATATGATTGGAAAGTGTCCACCCAAAAAATAATTGACCGGTTAACGGATATTTATCAAACAAAATTTCATCATTCTAACCCATGCTAAAAATAAATGTATTTCCGACAACGAGATATACAGACAGAGATTGCGAATTACCGAATTTATTTGAATTTTTGCAGAGAAAGAAGGGCGCGTTTTCAAGTGTTCTTGATGTGGGAGCTCATCATTCTGCTGGCTATTATGCTAATGAAGTCCGTCTATTGGCCAAAACATATCACGGTCTTGATCCTAACCGCGATGAAGAGGTTGAGCGGATAGTTGACAAATATTTTACCGGAGATTTTTTGAAGGAAAATCTGGATCCATATGATTTTGTTTTATGTCTTTCCACAATCGAACATGTTGGCATGTATCCGGTCCGGTATCCCGACCGGAAAGTAGCCAGGGATTTATTTTTCAGGAAACTACTGGAAACTGCAAAAAAATATATATGGATCTCGTTTCCGGTTGGCCAATCGTATGAAATCAAAAACGAGATGTCTATTATTACTCCAGACCAGTGTGAAAGCTGGCTGGAGCTCGTGAAAAACTTTACACATGACGTAGGTTTTTATTATTCCGAAGGACCGCAAGCCGGTCATCCATGGGGAATATCAACTAAGGAAAAATGTTATGCCAATCAATATATAGATTCTATCGGCAATCAAACAATTTGCATTATGGAGGTGTCAAAATGAAACTATTATATTTATCCTGCCACAGCATTTTGGAGTATGACGAACTCCGGATTTTTAAGGAACTGGGAATTGATGTATTTTCTCACGGCGCCTATCATAATCCGCAAAATCTTGATGACAAAAAGCGCCCGCCTCTTAATATTCCCTTTCATAAAGAATTCTCCGACACTACTCTTTTATACCCAAAAGAAAATCTTGACCCGCTCCTTGTCAAATGGGCAGATACGGTTATTGTCATGCACGTATATGACTGGATATGGAAAAACCTGAAAAAATTGAAAGGAAAAAGAATAATTTTACGGACAATCGGACAAAATATCACCAATGACGAAGGAATAATCCGCCAGCTGGTGCGGGAAGGAGTGGAAATCATCCGTTATAGCCAAAGGGAACGAACCATCCCCGGCTTTGCCGGGCAGTCATATTTAATCCGCTTTGCCAAAGACATAAACGAATTTGGTCCCTGGACGGGTGAGAAAATGAATATCATAACCGTTGCCCAATCTTTTAAGCAAAGAGATTTTTCCTGCAACCATACAATTTTTGATAAAGCAACTCAGGGATACCCCAGAAAAGTTTACGGACCGCATAATGAGGGTTTGGGGATGGATTATGGGGGCTGTCCCGACTATGCCGGACTGCGTGATAATTTAAGAAAATCTTTTATGTATTTTTATACCGGTACTTACCCGGCTTCATATACCTTGAATTTTATGGAGGCGGCATTGTCCGGTCTTCCTATGGTTGCGCTTGGTGACAGGCTTGGCAATTCCCCTGATTTTCCCGGACTGCAGACCTATGAAGTGGCTGATCTTTTGAAACGGTATGAAGCGGGTTTGACAGGCGATTCAATTGACGAACTTCGTGCTAAAGTAAAACAGCTTTATGAAGACAAAGCTTTGCAAAAGAAGTTTTCCAAAAATATCAGGGAAATGGCAGTTGATTTATTCAACAAGGAAAAAGCTAAAGAGCAATGGAAAAAATTTCTGAAAGTTTAACAGTAAATTATTAGTTTTTATTTTAACCAAAGTTATTTATGGATAAGATAATTGGTTTGCCCAAACCGGATGTATTAATCACCTGGCCATCAGGCTGTGATTATCCGTTATGCCGTTTCCAGTTCCAGTTCTTCAGGGATTATTTTAATCAGGTGATTATTTCAACTTATGATCACGGTACGCCGGATTTTAGGGAATTTTTGAAAACCGCCATGAAAAAAACCGCCTTTGTTGACCTGGGACACGATGACGTGCATTGGCGTGAACGCTGTGTTTTGGCCGGACTGGAAAAATCAACAAGTGATTGGGTGCTTTTTACTGAACAGGATTTTTTCTGGAAAGGCGATCATTTTTTAGAGATGGTATTGGCGGAAACTTTAAATAACGATGTGATCGGAATAAAACAGGGCAACAGGCTTCATCCTTGCTTCTTGTTAGTAAAACGGTCAACCCTTGAAAAAACATCAAAAGAATTTAGTGTTCAGGGACAGGACAAAGATCATTTCCAAAAAGTAAGCGAGGAATTATTAAAAACCGGAAAGTTTAAGGATATCCGTGACTTGGGAATGTTTGAAGGAATTGACTGGTATCACTTTTCTTCAATGACCTGGAATATTTTCAGGATTAAGGACGGTGATATAAAGGAATTTCACGAACCGGCCGAATTTCTGGTTTACAACACCATGAGCCGGACAAAGAAAGTAATTCAGGACGCCAGATGGATGGCATTTACCTATTATGTTGAAATTCTTTTAACAAGGTTCGGGAAGTTTTTAAATCAGTAAATAAAAAGCTTATGAAAAATATTAAACACCCCTTAGTTTTTACCGAATGGCACCACGGTGGACTATTTCATTTTATTTCGCTACTTTTTGAAAAGCGTTTAGGTGGAATGGTCTTTGGACCGGTCGGCTATGAGTGGCAAAAAAATGGCTTCTGGCGACTGTCCAAACTGCCGGATACGATTAAACAATATCTTGAACCATCCTATACCAAAGAGGCAGCTGACGGTTGGCATTATTATTACGACAAAGCAGAATTATCAACACAACGTAGAATATTTTTGGAAGAATTCAAAAAAATGAAATTCGATATTATTCTCTGTACCCTTCAGGAACATGAATATTCTTTCCGGGAACTTTGGCAAAAATATCAACCTCAGGCAAAATATATCCGCTTAACCGGCAATGTCGGTGAACAGGTAAATTGGGATAATTTTTATAACTACATTGACACCAGCGGTTTGTATCGGCCGCCTTCCAGCATTAACTCCATTGTCATCAACCAAGAATTCCCTCTTGACCACTTTTATTACCAGGATCCGGTGAATCACCGAAGAATAAGCAACTTCATGAATAACCTTCGGGAAACTCCGGCATTACAGATTTGGGAAGCATTAAAACCAAAGTTACTTGACTTTGATTTCAAAATGCACGGCTCAAACGGCGACGATGGAATGATAGACGGATTAAATAATTTAGGTCAGGCAATGAGAGAGTCAGCTTTTATATTTCAAATAAAACATCACGGTGAAGGTTTTGGTCATGTTATTCATAATGCATACGCCTGTGGCCGGCCGGTAATTACGTTGATGGAGCATTATCGTGGAAAGCTTGCAGAAAAATTTCTTCGTAATGATTATTCGGCAATTGTCATTGATGATTACGACCTTGATACTTTGGTCAGGAAAATCCGCTACTGGTCTATACCGGAAAACCATTTAAGGATGTGCCGCAATGCTTATAACATTTTCAGGGAAACGGTTGATTTTAATGATGATGAAATACGGTTTAGGGAGTTTATGGAAAGGCTAATTTAATTTTTCTTTTTAGTCTTATTGTCCAGTAATTTAGATATTTTATCCAATTCTTTTTTAAGCTCGTCCATTTCTGAAGTAAAAAATATTCTTTGTTTTTTTATTTTTTCGATAATATCATCTACCCGCTTTTTAGCATCTTGATTATGCTTATAATGAATAAACCAATAAAAAACCAGAGACATGATGGCGGTAGTTAGAATTGATGTTACTATAACGTCGATCACAAGAAAATTAATCATCAGAATTAATAATATCAATTTGTAGCCTCTTGTTGTTGATCTTGAAATTTTTCAATTTCAATGATTTTTCATCAGAGTTTACAAGTTGAGAAACTATTTTACTAAATATTTTCTTGATATCAACAAAAGAATACTTGCCATTGCCGTCTAAACGACCATTTTCCAGCGCCACCACATCCTTGGTTACATCATCAAAAAACTGTTCGGTTTTAGGACCTAATGCCTCATATAGTCTTGTTGTAAATTGATTGATAGCTTCTTTTACTTTTATATAATCGAAGCGAGGATCTTTTTCAAGCTTAAAACCCTGAATGACGTGTTCGATTGAAGCAATAAATTCTTTCGGGTCAACCTGTCCGCGCACAAATGGATGACGGTACATACCCCGCCGGATAAATTCGCTGGCAATGTGGATATAGATCATTGTCGATTTTATGTCTTTATGACCTAAAACCACTTGGACAAGACCAATATCTTCGGTTGCCATATAAAGATAAGTTCCATACGTGTGCCGGAAAAGATGCGGATGAACCCGTTTTGTAACTCCTGCCAGCATAGCTGCCCTTCTTAAATCCTTACTAAAGTCCTGGGCATACATTTTTTTACCCAGCAGGTTCCTGAAAACCAAATCATTTTCTTCCCGGCCGGTCACCAATGTTTTTAACCTGCCAACCAAAGGCTCGGTAATAAAAAGGGTCCGGCTCTGCTTATTTTTTGTTATATCCGCTGGAATAATAATTTTATTATTGGCTATGTCAACATACTTGATTTTAAGGGATGCGGATTCATCGAAACGGCAGCCGGTATAGGCAAGAAACATGCGGAATGTTTGGATAATAAACTGGTGTAGCTCGAGCCGGTCACTTCGACTCTTTTTCATAGTATTGGTATGGATTATTTTCTCAACTTCATCCTGTGAAAGAATAATAATCGGCGGCCGGTATTTAGGATAAGAATGAATTCCCTCGAAAGCATCGGTCTTAATCCCTCTGTCCTGAAAATAAAAACCCAGCTGGCGAAGTGCATTGATATAAGTATTAAGGGTGTTATTGTTGGATCGTTTTTGGGACAACTGGTATAAAAAATCTTCAACCGACGACTTGGTAATTTCCCTATTATTATCTTTAAGCCATTTAATAAAAATCCGGTAACGACTCAAACAATGTCTCCGGGAGTTAGGAGATCGAAGCTTACTCTTTGTAGTGATATAACGCTCAAAATCTTTTTCTTCCATAAGTGCTGAGCGCTGAAAATTTTATTAAGGGAAGTCACTTTTCGTCACGACCCTTACAAAATTCCAGTATAGATTAAAAACAAAACCCCTTGACAACGATTAATATCTTTGCTTAAAATAAAAATAAGCAACGGGATTTTACTTATGTAAGAAGTTTAAGTTACGTAGAGTTGAGCGCAGATTAAAATTCATTTCTTCCTTAGGAAAGCCGGGATATCGAATTCAGAAGAATCGTCGTCAATAAATTCTTCTTCATTATTTTCAACTACTTCATCTTTTTTATCTTCTATATCACTTATTTTTTTGGGGGTAGGCTCTACTTCTTCATTCTTTTTAAACCTAAATAATTTCAAACGGTTATCGTCAAATTTTGTAGCAATTATAGTTACTTTAATTTGATCCATCATTTTTTCATCGATGACTGCTCCAAAAATAATATCGGCATCAGGATCAACTGATTTGGCGATGATTGAGGCAGCTTCATCAACTTCAGACATCGTCAAATCTGGTCCTCCAACAACATTAAATAAAACTCCTTTTGCCCCCTCAATTGATATATCCAAAAGTGGTGAAGAGATTGCCTGCTTGATTGCTTGAATTGCTCTCTTATCACCGCCACCAATTCCAACTCCCATCAAAGCAGTCCCAGACCCTTGCATAATTGTACGAATATCGGCAAAATCGACGTTTATCAAACCTGGAGTTGTAATTAATTCGGCTATACCCTTGACTCCCTGGTGAAGAACTTCATCTATTTTTTTGAAAGCTTCCAGAATTGGAGTTTTTTTATCAATGACGTTTAAAATTCGCTGATTTGGAACAACGATTAAAGTGTCAACCTTTTCTTTAAGATGTGTTATCCCTTCATCGGCTGAAAATTTTCGCTTACTACCCTCAAATTCAAAAGGTCTTGTCACAACGGCGATCGTTAGTGCTCCGCTTTCTTTGGCAATTTCTGCAATTATTGGCGTTGCGCCAGTTCCTGTTCCTCCTCCTTCTCCACAGGCTAAAAATATCATATCGGCTCCTGACAATTCTTCTTTAAGCCTCTCTCTTGATTCCTCAGCCGCTTGACGTCCAATTTCCGGATCTCCTCCACTTCCCAATCCCTTAGTTAAATTCTCACCTATTTGTATCTTGACGGTTGCTTTATTATTAAGAAGTGCTTGAGCATCAGTATTTACAGCAACAAACTCTACGCCATTTATCCCGCCTTCAGTAATCATAAAAGACAAAGCGTTTCCGCCACCGCCACCAACACCAATTACCTTTATTCTTGCCGCCTGTCCTGCTCTAGGTTTTATTAACATGTTATGGTATGAATTGTTTAAAAAAATTCTTCAAACTACTGACTGAATTTCCAATTTTAAAATCCTTTAATATTTTACCAAAATTTTTAAAACCATCTGGATCAACAGAAATATTATTTTTTCCATATAAGAGCAAGCCTACTGTTGTAGAATATTGTGGATCCAAGATTTCATCAACTAAGCCAGAGATTTTTTCAGGATATCCAATTCTAATTGGCAGACCAACCACTCTTTTACCTGTCTCCAGCATTCCAATAGTCAAGGCTCCGCCTCCTGTGATGACTAGCCCCGATGGTATTTGTTGACCAAAACCACTTTTCTCAATTTCATCAAAAATTAATTTAAAAATTTCCTCAAGTCGAGGTGCAACTATTCCATCAACTAAAGTTTTGAGGGAAACATCAGTGAGATTTTCTGGTAAATCCAATTCGCTTAGATTAATTTGTGGATTTTTTTTCTTTCCAACAAGATTTTTACTCAAGAAAACCTTTATTTTTTCGGCAGAATCAAGCGATACTCGAAGACCGACTGCAATGTCGTTTGATATATGACGAGCTCCAATTGGAATTGAAGAGGAATATGACAAAGCTCCATCAACATAAATCGACAAATCAATTTTTCCCGCACCAATATCAACCAAGACTATTCCTAATTCTTTTTCAGTATCGGTCAAAACCGCCTCAGACGACGCCATCCCAGAAAAAACAAATCCTTCATTTTCAATACCTAAATCACTTAAAATTCTTTCTTGGTTTTTTAAATTCGTGGTTGATGCAGTAATAATGTGAGTCTCAACTTCAAGCCTCACCCCACTCATTCCGATTGGATTTTTAATTCCCGGTTGCCCATCAACTATATAATCACGAGGTATAACTTCAATTATTCGACGTGTTGAAGAAAGTGAAATTGCTTTTGCAGCCTCAACTACTCTCGCAACATCTTCTTCGTTGATCTCTCCTTGTGGATTTGAGACAGCTACAATACCATGGGAATTTAATGACGAAATATGAGGTCCTCCAACCGCTATAAACGCCTTATTTATTTTGTGACCTGCCATTCTTTCAGCTTTTTCAACACTTGCCTCAACTGCTTCAGTCGCTTCTTTTATATCAACGACCAATCCTTTTCTTACTCCTCGGGCTATATTCGTGTTAAAACCAATTATCTTCAATTCGTTAGTTTCGCTTGTGTCGATACCAACGACAGTTGCAATCTTTGAACTTCCTATATCAATACCGCAAATTAGATTGTCAGCCATATTATTAGTTTAATCTGTCACAGTCAGTCAAGTCGGTTGAATCGGTACTTATTTAACTGATTCAACTGATTTAACCAATTTAACTAGTTAGAATTGGACGATCGGCTTGTTAAATCTTAAATCAATTTTTTTATAGTCCTTTCCTTCAATCTTAAACTGTTTAACGATTAATTCCAATTGATAGTCCTGCGATTCTTTTTTTTTCTTAATACTAAAAACAATTGTTTTTTCATCCTTTAAATTAAATACTAACATATCTTGTCCTTTGATATCAATAGTCAATACTGATAAATTAATTTGTTGTAATTTATCAAAAAAATATAATGCTTGCTGGATATCTTTAAAATCAATCCAATCTCCCGTTTGAAATGAATTGAAATTTAGTTTTTGATAATAATTAATCTGTGGTAACAAAGGCTTACCTTCTTTTATTTTTTGTAAAATTCTACCATCACATGAAAGATTAAAAAAACCAATATTAACAATTAAAGAAACGCACGGTTCGTAAATACTTACTGATATTTTTAAGGTACTTGGCAAAATCTTTTCAACTATAGCAGTCTTAAGCAAATAGTTGTCTTTGACGATTTGTTTTGAAATTTTTTCCTCATTAATAAATAATAAATTAGTATTTATTAATTTATCTTTATTAATTAGTATCAGTTTTTTGTCTGAATTTAATTGAATATTTTTTATCAAAAAATATTTATTTATAAAGAAATAGACTCCAAAAAATAACATGCAAAGAAAACAAAAAAATACGAAATATTTAATCTTGTTTAAAGATTTCATCAATGAGGTATTTAGCAACATTTTTTTTATAAAATTTTGATAAAGATTTAAAATTATTTTTGTAATAATCAATATTATCAATCATCTGAATAATCAATCGCAATAATTTTGCACTTGGTGTAATTTGATGAAAAAATTCTCCACAACCAGCTTTAGTAAAAATCTCAGCATGGTGTTGTTGTTCCCTACCCGAAGACCAAGGTAAAGGTATAAATAGCGCTGGTTTATTTAGACTCAAAAGTTCAAAAAAAGTATTTGCTCCGGCTCTCCCAATAACTAAATCTGCCTTATCATAAACATAACCAATCTGATCATCAAAAAAATGTTTTACCAAAAAATATCTTGATTGAAGTTTTTTTGGCAATTTATTTCTCAGTTTTTCTAAATCCTCAAAGTCATGATATTCCTTTGTATCCCCAACCTGATGAATAACAATATAACGATTAAGTAATTCAGTAATTATGTTTTTAATATGTAAATTAATACTGTGTGATCCGAGTGATCCTCCCGTAATATAAATAACAGGTAGGTCTTTTTTTATTTCAAATGGCTTTTTAATAATTTTATAAATTGACGGTTTAACAGGATTTCCTGAAACAAATGTTTTATTTGCTGGAAAATTGTTTTTCACTTCTTCAAAGGAAACAAATATTTTTTTTGAAAAAAAACTAATAAATCTATTGGCAAGTCCTGGACGAATTGTTTGCTCATGAGTAAAGACTGGAATTTTAAATACAAATCCCCAAAATACGATTGGCAATGCAAGATATCCTCCAAAAGACATAATATGGTCGGGACGATATTTATTGATAATAAAAAAAGCACTAATAAAACCAATTGGGATTTTTAATATTCCAATTAGTGAAGAAAGTGAAATTACCCTTGTCAATCTACCCGCCTCAAGAGATACAAATTCTAATTTTTTTTTACTAATTTCCCTATATTCTAAAGAAAGCGTCCTTTCCCGATCAATCGGATATTTTCGTCCGACAAAAATTACATCAACTTCTTTTTTTATTTTTTCAAGTTCATCAATAAGTGCCAAAGCAGGAGCAAGATGCCCGCCTGTTATTAAGAGTTTCATAGGTAAATGATAACATGATTAATCCTACAAATCCGGACAAATAAATAATCAAATAAACAAATATTTTAATTATTAAATCATTTGCTATTTGTTTTTCATTTATTGGTAGTATTTGTTTATTTGTAGTATTGGTCGGATTAAACTTTAATGCGTCTCTCAATATTCAACATTATTCCTATCAGTGAGAAAGATATCAGCAAACTACTACCCCCATATGATAAAAATGGAAGAGGAACGCCAACAAGTGGAAAAATCCCGGTCATACCTGCTAAATTAACGATAAATTGCAAGTTGAAAAATGCAAAGATTCCAATAATAATCAGTCTTGAAAGTCTATCTGGAGCCAGTCGAATTAAATGATATATTTTATAAATAAAAACAAAATATAAGCCAATTAAAATGAGACTTCCGATAAATCCATACTCTTCTCCAATAATTGCATAGATTGAATCAGTGTGTGCCTCTGGTAAAAATAAATACTTTTGACGAGATGCTCCAAATCCCCTTCCAAAAATTCCACCAGAAGATAGTGAAATAAAAATTTGATTAATATGATAAGAAATACCAAGCGGGTCAACAGACGGGTCAAGAAATGCAAGAAGGCGATTAAAACGGTAAGGGGATAGTTTAATTAAAAAAAATACACTGATAACTGATCCAAAAAAAATGTATAGAAAATCAATTAAATTTGCACCGGAAAAAAAATATATGACTATGCTGATTAAAAATATCAATATTGCTGTCCCCATATCGGGTTGCAAGATAATTAGAAAAATTAAAAAACAAAGTAAAGTAATAAAAGATAAAAATCTTTTTTTTTCTTTGTTAGTAAACCATGACGAAAGATAAATAATTATTGAAAATTTTGCAAGTTCCGTAGGTTGCAAGCTAAAAAAACCAAAATCTATCCAGCGTCTCGCCCCTCCAATTTTTGAACCAATTCCAGGAATTAAAACTAGGATTAATAGAATAATCGTAAAAATCAAAGAAAGAAAAGAAAGAAAATATAATTTTTTATAATCAATGAATGAAAAAATTATCATTGCAATTGAACCTAAAAAAATCCAAATCGCCTGCGATTTTAGGTAATGCAAACTATCACCAAATTGTCTGGCACTATTGACAGCAGATGCTTCAAAAATAAAAATAAGTCCTACTATAGATAGGATCAAAGGAATAGTGACTAAGGACAAAAAGAATTTGTTACGGGTAAATATTTTTTTAAACATTGATAAATTTCTAATTACTAATTATTCTAATCGATCTAAATAATTTCTAGTTATCAATTTCCCCATTGATAATTAAGCATTGCTAATTTTTTAGAAATTAGGTCAATTAGATTAATTGCTTTACGATTTTGTTAAACACCTCACCTCTATGGAATTCATTATTAAACATCGCAAATGAAGTTGCTCCCGGCGAAAAAAGAAGAACGATTTCTCTATTGTCTCCCGACTGAGTCGGGACCAGAACTATTTCATACGCCTTATTGACCGCCACCTCCAAATTATCAAACGGCCCAACTAATTTATCAGAATATTTTTCTTTCAAAGCTGGCAAAATTTCATCAGTAAAACTACCTGCTAGTAATACGATCTTCTCAACGCTGTACAGTTGATTAATCAACTGTACACTTGGGAGATTCTTGGAGTTACCTCCTAAAAATAAAATTATTTTATTGTTTTTAAATGATTCAATTGCTTTAATGGTTGCAATCGGAGTCGTCGATGTCGTGTCGTTGATAAATGTGATATTATTTTTTTTTCCAACTATTTGCAGACGATATGGTAAGCCTCCAAAATTTTTTATTATTTCAACTGCTTTATTTTTATTTATCTTTAAAATTTCCGCCACATTCAAAGCGGCAGCGGCATTTTCCAAATTATGATCGCCTTTGAGATAGGTAAGATCGTATAGAAAATCTTGCTTAGAAAAAGTGATGGTAGACGAGGCACGAACAATCTTTTTCACTTTCGAGAGGGACCCTTTAGGGAGAGACTCTCGTGTGATAAAAGATTGGAGTGCTGAGTCAATAATATCTTTAAGGTTTTTGTTTAAAATTAAATAGTCTTCTTTTTTTTGATACTGAAAAATCGCCTGTTTATCGTAAAAATAATCCTCCAAATTTTTATAATAATTTAGATGATCGGGATAAAAATTAGTAAAGACTGCAATATGAGGACTGATTTTTTTGGTGTGGAATCCAGATAGTGCCCAAGAAGAAAGCTCGGCTACTAACCAACTATCAACATCTGCCTCTTTTAAACATTCAATTGTTGATATTCCTGGTAATCCACCACCAAGAGTTACTTTAAACCCTGACTCTTTAAGCAGAGTGTAAATCAAGTGAGTTGTGGTCGACTTCCCCCTGGTTCCGGTAATTCCTATCACTTTTCCGGGATAGTTTGCCATGACAAAAGACATTTCCATTTCAATCGGAATATTTTTTTTCTGTGCCGCAACAATTTCCGGAGAATCCCAGCGGACAGACGGTCCTTTAAATATCACATCGGCATTCAAGAAGTCTTCCAATCTATTTTCACCAAAATGATACTCGATATCAAAAGACTTCAATCGTTTAATCGATTGAAGTAACTGTGTTTCGGTTTTTTTGTCAGTGACGGTGACTTTGGCTCCAAGTTCGGCAAAGAATTTAGCGATTCCCACTCCTCCACCCTGAAGACCAAGACCAACAACCAGTACTTTCTTGCCGGCGTATTTGTTTTTTAAATTTTGAATTAATTGTAAGCTCATTACAATATTATATGGGTTTGAACATCAAATGTCATCCCCGTGAAAACGGGGATCCATAACACATGGATTCCCGCCTCCGCGGGAATGACAAACTTCAGCACCGTTTGACAATTAGCAGTAGTAGTAATAAAATGATCTATTATGAATAAAACAAATAGAATTTCAGAATTTTATTCAAATCGTGATTTACCACCAGGACTTAAAAGAGTCGGTTATTCAGTATTTGCCTTAGTTTCAGTCGCGATAATTTGTGCTGCAACTAGACCTGATATTGCTAATATATTTATTGGATTAATGACTGGTAAATAATCACTTCATAAACGCAATCATTAAGCCGAAGATGACGAAGATGATCGAGATTAACCACAGGCGCATGACAATCTTTGGTTCTTCCCAACCTTTGTTTTGAAGATATAGATGAAATGGTGCCACAGGCAGTATTTTTTTATGAAGATACTTTTTTCCCAATATTTGTATCAATGATGATCCGATTTCAATGATAAAGACTCCTCCAATAATAGGTAATGCAAAAGCTTTTCCAAGTATTAAGCCGATCACCGCAAACGTTGCTCCAAATGATAGGGAACCGGTATCACCAAGAAAAATTCTAGCCGGAAAAATATTAAAATACAAAAATGCAAGTAACCCTCCAATCCAGGCGGCAAGAAACAAAGAGGTCGGGACATCCAAAATTGAGCGGGAAATTACCCAAAAACCAATTAGTGTAAAAAGCAAAATACCGCTTGCCAAGCCGTCCAAGCCATCTGCAATATTAACTGCATTGGCAAAAGAAACGATCACAAATGATGAAAATAAAATATAAAAATATGAAATATCAAAAACACCAAAAAATGGAATGTAAATAATGTTTATTTTTAAATTAAAAAATAACATATAAGAAATTATCAGCGATAAAATAATCTGAACTATAAGCTTATGACGAAATCGCAGTCCAAAAAAATTACTTTCTTTCCAAGTAAATATTTTTTTAAAATCATCTAGAAAACCCAAAATTCCAAATGATAAAAAAGTAAAAATAATGATAATTATTTCTGATGTAGCCGATGGATAGTTGCTAAAAATATTTTTCTTAAATATTGAATACATGTAGATGAAAAAAAAGAAGACAAAAATTGTTGTTAATAAAATCAGCACCCCTCCTCCAATAGGAGTACCGCCTTTATTTTTATTGTGTTTATCAAAAATTGGTGTTGGTCGATCTAAAAAGTCTTTGGTTTGTTGATGCTGTCTTTGAAATTTTTGCTGATATAAAAAATTAATAAAAGGCACGATTAAAATAAAATTCAATAAAAATGCAGAAAACACGGCAAATAAATATGTTGACATAATTTTGTTGTCATCCCCGCGTAGGCGGGGATCCAGACTATAATCTAATGATTTTTGGTAAAAATATCATAAGAGCTATGATTGTTGCTCCAATTGCGTATATCAACATCGCAGCAGCGGACACATCTTTAGCGATTCTTATATCTTCTCTGATTTTGGTATCGATTGCGTCAGTCGCCTCTTCTATTGCCGTATTGATTGTCTCAATTGAGAGTCCCACGGTGATCAAAAAAACAATTAACAAAAATTCAAAATAAGAAATTTTTAAGTAAAATCCGAAAATAATTGATAATAAGGAAAGAAATAAATGGATTCGATAATTTGGCTGGGTTTTTAAAGACCAAACTAATCCGTTAAATGCATTTTTGAATGAAATCGTGTGTTTTCTAATCATACATTAAATATGCCAACTAACGTCTCGGCGACTTTCTCCGAATCATGACGTAAAATACTTCGATACAAAATATCGGAAGAATTTTTTTCAACTTTTCCAACATCAACCAAAT
>JAKAHA010000019.1 GCA_021825445.1 bacterium
ATAAAAATCAAGTTTAAAACTAAATAATAAAAGTTTACGGTCTTTGACAAAATTATATTTTTCTTGTAGTGGAACGATTCATCGTTCCATAATAATTCATTAAATTGAATATTTTGGTGTGATAAATCACACCACTACTAAAATTGTGTCAATATTAATTTTGATGAAATAATGAAGTTATATCCTTAAAATTGAAAGTCCCGTCGTTGTTGAAATCGAAGGGGAATAGAGATTTGAATTTTATTTTATTATCATCTTTTTTGAAGACGACAAATTCTTGGCGGGGAAGGTGATAGGGCTTGAGTAAAACAACACGATAGAGTTCATCAAGAGCAATATTTTGAATATTGGCAACTTCGCCAACCCCTTTTGTGACGGTGATATTCTTTTTTTTATAAACCAGTTGGTTATCGACATCAAAGACCTGAATTTCGAAGTCCTCTCCCCTCCCCGATCGAAAAGGAAAAATTGAAGTTTCAAATTTTAATGAAGGTAGAGGTAGTATATTTATATCCCAATTTTCACTTTCCAAAATATTTTTTCCGTTTTTTTGTAAAATAAATTTAATTTTTTTATTTCCTAAATTTTCGTTGGTTTTTAAAGTAAAGTAAACATCTTTCTCTTCAAAGGGAATAATATTTTTTAGATTCTCAAATAAAAATTGCACCGATTCAACTGATTTAACTGACTCCGACCGATTTAACTGATAACCATCATTCCTCTCCCAAATCGCCTGCCCTAAATTATTTAACCTTACTTTAAAATGATAGGTCGACTTGACGACCAAATCCGTCGGTAACCTAAAATTAATAAATCCTTTCTCTATCTGCTCCGGCTCGCCTTTTATCTTTGACATCGCGGCAACAGTATAATATTGTTGGTAAAAATTTCCTTGACCTTCCGAAGCCTTGGCAGAGGGGGTTTTCCAAGAAAAATCTAAAAATGGTTCTCCTTGATAATCGAGGACAAATGGCGTGATGGCAACCACCCGACTATCAGGTCCCCAAATTTGATCGTATGCAGTTTGAAAATAATCTGCAACAGTGCCTTCTCCGCCTCTCTTCCATCCTGTCTCCGTGATAAATACAGGTAATTCTTTAGTCACCCCAAGCTCTTTTAACAAAGCAATCTCCCATTCATAAGTACGAATAGAAATGCGACCAACTGAGTAAGGACTTCCTGAAAAACCTGGGTTGGGATAGGAATGAGAGGCGAGACCGTCAATGTATTGTTGTAGGGTCGGACCATCGTGTCCGACCGGAACGACACGGAGGTCGTTCCCTACGGAAAACATTTTTTCCAAAAATTTTTCCTCATCTTCCATTCCCGGCATCGCCGACGGAGCTGAGGCGTCAAGACCAGCCAACATTACAAAAAAATCCTTATTTTTTTCCTTCAATTTTTTAGCAAACTCCGTAGCGACTTCGCCATAATTTTTGGCACTCACTTCCCCACCCCACTCACTCCCGTGGTTGGGCTCGTTAAATAAAACTATGTAGCGATTTTTTATTACCCAATTTAGAGAGTCTAAAAAATCAGCCCAACCCAAAGCATCTTTTTTCTCCGGACGCCTCCAATTTTCGCCTTCTGCCGAAGTTGCCAGACGAATAATTGGGATAAGGTGAAGTTTGCGAAGTTGATCAAAAATCCCTTGCCATTTTTCGCGGTTTCTATCTTTTTCCTCAATTATCAAAGTCACATATCCCCAATCCCCACCATTGGAATTAACTAGGTTTTTAACTTCAACAAACTGATCCGTGTTTGGCTGAGCTAGAGAAATGCCGAATTTATTGTTGGGAGTTGAAGCAAAGATTGAAATTGGGAAGATAAATAACGTAAGTAATACTATAAAGATATATTTCATCATTCTATTGTTACATTGCTCAATTGTTAAATGGTTTTCTAACAATGAAACCATGAAACAATGGAACAATATTCATATAATTTCTACTGTGATTTTAGCTTTCCTCAGTAGTTCCATCCCTGCCTTGTCATGGTGCTCCACCCTGCAGACAACTCTTACAATTCCCGCGTTGGCTATAATTTTGGCGCAAGTTGAGCAAGGGTTGGCGGTTGTATAAAGAGTTGAGTTGTGAGTCGAGGAGCCGTGAAGGGCGGCCTGAATAATGGCGTTTTGCTCAGCGTGAATGCAGACACAGCTTTCTTCATATTCATACCCCTTGATCTCCCCGCGGTCGCGACGTAGGCAGCGTAGACACCCACCTTCACTACAATTTTTTATTTTATGAGGTGTCCCATTATATCCTGTTGAAATAATTCGATAGTCGCGGACGATAATTGCCCCTACCTGGCGTCTTGTGCAATCGGCTCGCATTTTGGCAACATCCGCCATCATCATAAAATATTCATCCCACGTCGGTCTTTTTATTACTGTCATATGTTCTAATTATAATACTACAAATACTATAAATCCGATAAATACTATAAATAAATAAACAAATCCGACAAATGCCATAAATACTACCAATAAATAACCTTACACAAAAATAGGAATGTCCGCCTTTGAATAAACCTGCTGAGATGATTATCTATCTTGTCATTCCCGCGGAGGCGGGAATCCAGACTAAATATCCCTTATAAATAGAGAGTTCAGTTTCTTTGAGAAGATAAAATATAAACACAATACCCGTCTTCACGGGGATGACAATTCTCAATAGTATTTGTCGGATTTGTAGTATTTTACTTATTATATCTGTCTCCAGTCTGGTAGTTTGTCTACCTAAATAAGCGAATAAATTGATGAAATTTTTATTTCTTTTGGTAAAAGTGTCTTTAATATTATGTTTATGGAACAAAATTGCCATACTATCGTCCTATTTGCAAGACGACATTAACTCTACTAAATCTTCTTGATGAAATATTCATGAAAAATTGGAGATGTAAGCTCCGGATGGAAACACGCAGCTAAATAATAATTTTTATTAATTTTTTGTTCACAGGCTATTATCTCACTGTTATTTTTAGCCAGAATCTTTACTTCTTTTCCTACGCTTATTATCTTTGGAGCCCTAATAAATACTGCGTGAATATCACCTAAGTTTGTTTTAACATCATTTTTAAAAGATTCTGTTTGTCTTCCATAGGCATTACGGTCAATCTCTATATCCATGAGTTCTAGTTTTTTTTGATCCGGAGTTTTATGGAAAACTTGCTTGGCAAGCATAATTGCTCCTGCACAGGTACCAAATATATTTTTAACTTGTTTCAAGAGATTCTAGCACTTGTGCCTCTACAAAATGTCCAATACGACATTTAGCCATAACGGGAATAGTAACAGATTTTTGAATCTCTTTAATTTTAGTAGGATCAGACATTCTGGCGACTCCACCTTTTAACATCTGAGCTAAATTCCTTCCAAGTTGGTTAACCATCCGAATCATACTATACCGCTAACTAAAGGCTCTGTCAAGGTAATGCAAATAAGATTTCAGACAAAGTGTATAATCAGCTTATTGTTATGAAGAAAATAGATTATATAATTGATAAAATTTCCAAACAACAACAAAAACTTCTCAACCTTCTTATTTCAATCGCTAGCATTCCTAGTCCAACAGGACGTGAGCGGAAAAAAATACAATTTATCAAGAAAATAATTGATGAATATGAAGTAAGAAATACTTTAATTGATAACGCTGGTAATTTGATTGTAAAGTTTCCCTCAAAATCAAAAGGTAAATCGAAAAAGACAATATTAATCGTTGCTCATACCGATACAGCCTGTGATCCAGGAGAAAAAGTCAAAATAAAACAAGATGACAAATATATTTATGGTCATGGTATTTGTGATAACAGTTCAGGAGTAACCGCTTTATTATCTACGATTGAACTTATCAAAAAAAATAATCTTGAATTTGAAAATAATTTAATAATTGGATTTACGGTTAGTGAAGAAGGATTGGGGGCAAAAAAAGGAATGAAACAGATTATCAAAGATTATGGAAAACAAATTGACGCAGTTATTAATGTTGAAAGCCATAATATTGGGCGGGTTACTAATCAGGTCATTGGTCAATATCGAATTAAACTTTCTGTAAATGCAAAAACAGGCGGACATAGTTTTAGGGATTTTGGTAAACCTAATGCCAATATTATATTGGCACAAATTATCAGTGATTTTTCAAATACTAAGTTATTTCAGGAAAAAGAGAAAGCAACTTTTAATATTGCCCAGATGAAAGGAGAAGGAAGTATAAATACTATATCAAAAACAGCAACTTGCCTCTTTGAAATACGCTCCGATGATAATAAAAATCTGCAAAAAGCAAAAAAAACATTGGGCATGATTATTTCTAAATATAAAAAACAATTTTCTGATATTTCAATAGAAATAAATGTATCTGCAGAAATACCAGCGGTTGTTTTCCCAGCAAATCACAAAATATATCAAATAACTATGGACGTACAAAAAAAACTTGACATTGTTCCTAATATAAATTCAGGAAATACCGATGGGGATATTTCTATGGCAATTGGAATTCCAACTGTGACAATTGGAACAAGTAATGGTTGGAATACTCATTCAATGAATGAATATTTGGAGAAAAAATCCTTGGCGATTGGATTTAAACAAGTATTTATGGTAATATGTTCGATTATATCGAGTTACTAATCTAAACTGAATAAAACAGTTGGATGATAAACTGGATATTTCGTTCAAAAAGATATGTCTCAAAGAAGAGGCGTGGTTGAACAAAACCCAACACCAAGGATACATGAAAGATTAACTGGAAGGAAAATTGAATT
Organism: bacterium; assembly: GCA_021825445.1. Taxonomy (GTDB): domain Bacteria; phylum Patescibacteriota; class Microgenomatia; order UBA1406; family GWC2-37-13; genus GWC2-37-13. Next base: position 4,765 of record JAKAHA010000019.1, read on the forward strand.
GGGGGGGGTGGAAGTGAAATTTGTCGGCTCAAATATCAGACGACCAGATATCCAATGGGATTCGCTTCATTTAATGCCGGGCAGAGGAAGAGAAGGAAATCTTGTGGTGGTTGAGGCAATGTCGGACGACGGGTTTAGAACTGCAGTAGAAAATCAACAAGGAAGAGATGAAAGAGTTTATAAAGGCGATAAATTTGTAGGCGTACTTGCTAATCGTCATTCCGGTACTTCAGAATCAGGTGATGTTCCCACAGAAGGGATAGATATTCACGAAGGAACAGAGCTTCATCTGTTATCAGCTGGCACAGTTGTTGGAATTAAAACAGGCATGCCTTCCAGAGCCGGAAAAGAGCCAATGATTTTAAAAACACTTGGGCTAGTTGCTCAAGATAATAAACCACTTGATCTTATTGAATTGTGTGGACCGCATCATGAAAAATTAAATCCGTCAGCCCCTATCATTATGGTTTGTGGAACCAGTGCAGAAGTTGGAAAAACCACCACCTCAGTAGGAATAATAAAAACATTAAATAATGGAGACACGAAAGTAGCGGGAACAAAATTTTCAGGAACAGGAAGAATGAGGGATATTTTATCTCTTCGAGATGCAGGAGCATTACCTTGGCTTGATTTTCCTGATGTAGGGTTGGCAACAACTTATACTAGTCCAGAGAGATATATCAAGGGAATGTATACGCTTTTTAATTTTATAAATGAGGGTAAACCAGACATTATTGTTGCAGAGGCCGGAGGAGATCCTATTGAAGCAAATATTCCAACCTTTTTAGCTAATAAAGGTTTAATGAAAAATGTAAAAGCAATCGTTATTGTTGCTGGAGACGTGATGGGAATGATGGGAACAGTTAATTATTTAAAACAGTTTGATTTTGACATACCTCTTTTTCTAACTGATCCAAAAGATCGAAACACGTTTGCCACCAGAGAAAGAGTTAGGCAATTTTTACCAAATATTCCTATATTTAATTCACTAAACCAGGAAGAAACAAGGAAAGCTGTTGAACAGATGCTGGAATACAGAAAATAATATCATGAAAAAAGATTATCAAATAATTAGCAGAGTTAAAAAGTTGAGAACCTTATTAAAGAGAAAAAATATTGTGCGAGTTTTAGAAGCACATAATGGATTGACTGGATTAATAGTCGAAAAAACAAAAATTTATAAAAATAACAAAAAGATCGAGTTTGATTGTATTTGGGAAAGCAGTCTTACTGATTCCATTTCAAAAGGAAAGCCGGATATTTCAGTGGTTGATATGACATCCAGGATATCCACTATTAATGAAATTCTTGATGTCACAACAAAACCAATAATTGTTGACGCTGATAATGGCGGTTTAATAGAACATTTTGGTTTTACCGTGAAGACACTGGAACGTTTGGGAGTATCAGCGGTAGTAATTGAGGATAAAATTGGAGCTAAAAAAAATTCATTATTTGGAAATAAAGTATTTCAAGAACAGGATAGTATTGAGCATTTTTGTAATAAAATACGACTTGGAAAATCTAGACAAATAACTCGCGATTTCATGATTATTGCAAGAATTGAAAGTCTGATTCTTAGAAAAGGAATGGAAGATGCACTAAAAAGGGCTAAGACATATATCCAGGCAGGAGCCGATGGAATCCTTATTCACAGTAAAGAAAAAATACCCGATGAAATATTGGTTTTTTGTAAAGAATATAAAAAAATTACAAAAATAGTTCCCTTGGTGGTTGTCCCAACTACATATAATGAAATTAAAGAATCAGAGTTAATTAAAGCTGGTGTAAAGATGGTAATTTATGCCAATCAATTATTACGAACAGCATATCCGGCAATGATTAATGTGGCGGAAATAATTTTAAAAAATGAAAGATCGTCTGCGGTCAATAATCTTTGCATGCCTATACCAGATATTCTTAATTTAATCCCAACACAAGAAAATCAAGTATAGTTTTATGAAAGCCAAAGATATTGTTAGTATTTTGGTTAAAGAAAAGCTGTTATTTTTAACTGGCGTGTCATGTAGCTACCTGAGACACTTCTTAGCTTACATTAATTCTAATTCAAACCCATTACAACATATAATCGCTACAAGCGAAGGAGAAGCGGTGGGAATATCAGTAGGATATTACTTAGCAACAAATAAAATACCAATTATTTATCTGCAAAATTCTGGATTTGGTAATACAATAAATCCACTTACTTCTTTGATGGATAAGGAAGTTTACAGTATTCCAGCAATTCTTTTTTTAACTTGGAGAGGAGAACCAGGAAAAAAAGATGAGCCACAACATAAAAAAATGGGGAGAATTATGATTAGTTTATTAAATAACCTTGAAATTCCTTACGAGTTTGCCCGTAATAATATTGAAGAAACCACAAAACTAATTAGAAAACTTAAAATAAAAGCAGAACAAGAAAAAAAACCAGTGGCTTTAGTTTTTAGATCGAATTTAATTGATGAAGAGGAAAATAAATATAAATCTGCCAGCATAAATTCTTCTTTAATAATAAGAGAGGAAATATTAAAAATACTTCTTCCTAAAATTGGAGATAATCCCATTGTGACAACAACCGGAAAAACTTCCCGAGAACTCTTTGAGCTAAGGGAAAAATTTAATCATTCCCATAAAACAGATTTTTTAACAGTCGGATCTATGGGCTGTGCACCTGGAATAGGACTCGGTATCGCTTTACAGACAAAAAAGAAAGTATTTATTATCGATGGAGATGGTGCTTTACTAATGAAGTTAGGTATTATTGGCACGATCGGATACTATAAACCAAAAAATTTAATTCATATTATTCTTGACAATGGAGCTTATGAAAGTACAGGAGGTCAACCAACAATATCAAATATTTTAAACTGGAAACAACTATTAAAAAGTACAGGATATAAAAGTGTATTAGTTATCAAATCTAAAAAGCAATTAGAAAAAATAGATTTTAAAAGAAATAAATGTCCATATGCCATTATTATATTTTCCAGACAAGGATCACGATCAAATTTAGGGAGACCTACATCAAGTCCTATTGAAAATAAAAAAATATTTATGAATTATTTAAAAAATAATTAATATTGAAATGAAAAATAAAACTTCTGAGATATTGGCTAAATTATCAACAGATTATTTCAAAGCATTGAATTTAACTTATAAAAAGAAAAAGGAAATATTTTCAAAAATAAAAAAAGAAATATTAATAAACAAAAAACAATTATTACATTTAATAATTAAAGAAATAAAACTTACAGAAAAAGATGCCGAAAAAGAAATATTAAGAGCATATAAAACGTTTGATATTGCAGAACAACAATCAGATTATAACGCAGAAAAAGAAATATCAAAAAACGGAATTGTAATTAAGGAAAAGCGATTGGCTCGTGGACCACTTTTTGCAATCACACCATTTAGTAGTCCATTAAGTTCTCCTGCACATAAGATATCCTTAGGAATAATGGCGGGTTCTTCTATCCTGTTTAAACCTTCACATTTAGCCAAACAAACAGGCAAAACATTATTTGAGATTATTAGCAAGGCAACAAAAGGACAATATATTTACTTTTATGAAGAGGGTAGCCAAAAAGACCTACAAAAAATTATCTCTAATGACAGAATTGGAATTATTTCATTTACAGGAGCTTATGAAACAGGAAAAGAGATAATTAAGACTGGAGGAGTTAAAAAATACCACATGGAGTTAAGTGGTGGTAATTCCCCAATAATATTTGCCGAAGATTACACTGATTACAGCGACGAATTAATAGAAAGAATAGTTGACGGAATTTTAGCAAAAAATGGACAACGATGTGTCTCTATAAAACATATTTTTATTCCTTTAAAACAAAAAGAATTTATTAAGAAAATTAAGAATAGACTTTTATCCATAAAATTCAAAATAAAAAAAGATTTTGCAAAGGCAAAAAAAAATCTCTTAGGACCACTTATTACAAAAGAATATGCAATGGATTCTGAGATGAAAGTAAATTACATTCTTCAACAATCAAAAAATTACATTACGATGATAAAATTTAAAAGACAAAAAGACTATGTTTTTCCAACAATGTATTTAATTCAAAATTATGATAAGGAGATTTTAAAAAAAAATTTAGAATTTGATCTACCTGGTCCAATAGTATTTGTTTATCTATATAAAAATCCAACTGAATATGGACAGATATTAGCCTCTCTAAAAAACGATTATATTCGTTCGGGATTACAACTGTCATTTTTTACAAAAAATAATTTATCAATATCTAATTTCTTAAATAATCTTGTTTGGGGTGGGGTTATAGTAAATGATATTCCAACTTTTCGTGATGAATTTATGTCTTTCGGAGGATTTGGAAAAGCAGGATTGGGTAAAGAAGGATTTTTTGAAACTTTAAATTTATACACGGATCCACAAGTAATTGTTTATAAATAAAATTTATATTTATTGCACCTGTCTCCAGTCGTAGCTTGAGGTACCCAGATGTGGAAGTAAATCTACGTAGACATTTGCTTTAAAGACGATAAATATCGAAGGTCTATCAAGATTTGCCCAACCTCTTGCTCTTGTAAATACGCTTTGAGCAATCAAGTTACCGTTTATCTTAAGCCCCAAAGCATTATTGGTACCTGTGGTGATTGTATCGGCTACAAATATTCCGTTTGCCTCAGCGACGTTTGATGCAAAATTGATCGTATTGGCTACAATCGCGACTGATTTTAGACTTGCTCCATTTAAGTCTGTATTGATATCAACCGTTCCTGGTGATATCAAAACGACTTTATATGAATTAAACTCCGAAGGCACCGAGTTGATCGAAAGCGGGCTTCCCCCTTGATAATAATAAATTCCGTCGGCTGCAATCTCGTTTAAAGAATTAATCTTTGCATATTCTTTTCGGGCTTTGATATAACTGTAAAAAACTGACGGCGTCATTGGATAGGTAGTGATCGCATTTGCAACCTGATATTCCGGACTTCCAGTTTTGGCAAGAGCGTTTATCCCAAGATTTATGGACGCGGCAGTGACTAAGCCCCCCGACCCGATTGAAAAATATGGGTTTAGATCAGTATCATCAGCATCATATGCAACCGGGATATAAGGTATTTTACTGACAAGGCTATTTTTGGAAATAAAAGAGGTGTCTTTTAGTTTAACCCAAGCACTTGGAGCCTGAGTCGGTGTTGGGGTCGGAGTTGGAGTATTTGTCGGCGTTGGCGTCGGGGTATTGGTGGGAGTTGGGGTGGGAGTATTGGTTGGAACTGGAGTGTTAGTTGCAACAGGTCCACCGCCACAACCCATACCAGTGGTACAAGATGTTGCTTGAGGTCGTGCATTTCCAACTATGCAATATCTTGTTTTGACGCAGGCAAAATCTTCACATGGTCCCCAACTCGACCAAGTGGTACAACCACCAGTCGTACCTGTACATTGCCAAGAGCTTGCACAGGTGTTAATATTTTGTGTGCAGACAGGAAAAGAACCGCCTGTACAAGTTATATCAACTGACCCACAACTAGGCGGAGGACAAACACCAGGATTGACAGGAGCAGTGGTGGAAGCAGGAGGAGGAGCGACGGGATCACAACGGCAATCACCAACCCCATATTGTTGGCAAGAAAAACCAGCCGCACAACCTCCCGTGCAGTTGCCATAGGCATCGGCACCACACGCTTGAATAGGTTGAGTGAGAAATACTAATAACCCGACCAATAATACCAATTTGACCAATGAACCAAAAAACCGCTTCATACAAAAAGAATAGCAAAAACGAGGATTTAATTCAATGGATCAAAATTAAGGTTGAATATCACCCCAAGTAAAGGATATATAGTCAGCTGTTAATGGCTTTAAAGACAGATCTTGTGGTAAAACTGCAATTTTGACATCAGCTTCACTATTAGGAATTTGTCCCCATGCAACTGTCGCATCTTTTTCCCAAACTGCTTTAATAGCCATTTGTTCATCAGATGTAAAAAGACTAAGAATTTCTCCTTGTTTTTGAATATGTTGACTATCAAACGCTCCATCAGGACCATAAAGATATGTTGCCCTATCTAAAACTGATGGTCGAGACGAATCAGCTGCAATAAGTGATCGAAAACTTACCTTACCATTGACTAAATAGTCAACCAGATCATCCACTACACCTTTTTGTTTTTGATCAAATCTGTCCTTATCAAAAGTCCAGTTCATATTGATAAGTTGGTTTTTATTTTCAGAACTAGGATTTTTATTTGGTTGAACGGCGGTGACGAAGCTCTTTCCATCTTTACTAAACTCAAGCCAAAGAGTTGGAGAACCATATGGTTGGGTACTCTTTTTAAAAGTTACTAGCTTATTATTGTCAAGAGGCATAAGAGTAAGCTGCCCGATATAACCGCCTATTTCCTTACTCCCTCCCGCTGTAACCCACCATTGAGGGTCGATGGCTCCTTTTGGGATCGTTGGGTTTTGGGCATACAGTAGAGCGGCTGAGGCATTGACTACTCCATTTTCAAAATCTTTATAAAATACCTTTGTTCTCTTTTCTGGTGTTCCAGGTTCTATAACCTTAGCCCAGCCCCCCTTTTCGGTAAAGAGATAACGGGTACCATCGGCATCAACACCGTTTAATATATCCTGTGCTAGTCCAAAGTCTGTCTTTGTATCAACTAAATTTTTAAGAACAACTTCTTTTCCCCTAACCATAATTATGGCTTCACCCGATTCATTAACCTTATAAGGTGCTTTTTGAGCGTCAATAACAGCTTTTACTTCAGGGGTGACGTTTAAAGGTTTTTCCGTCGCGGTTGCCACCGCCGTCGCAGGCTGTTCAGGTGGAGCTATTGGAGGAGGGTTTTGAACAACAGGAAGAATAGAATCCTTAAATAAAGTTTCAAATATACCTCCGACAGCAACAAGTGCTACAGGTTTGATGTAAGTTCTCTCATTATTATTAACAGCGACGGCAGTCGGAACAGAAGATGCCACTTCTTGTCCATCACTATTTATCTGTTTCGGATTAACAAGTAACATCGAACGATCAAATTTACCATCAGGAAAAAATCCAGGTGTGATAAAACCTCCAAATTCAGCTTTAAAATCTTCTGGAGAAGAAAAAATTAAATCTCTACTGACATCTGCAACGATTTCAATACGTGAACCCTTGTTCGACATTATAGCTTGCTTTCTAACAAATTGTGTTTGATTCCAAGTCTTTCCCCCATCATTTGTACCAAAAAATACTAGAATTGTTTTTCCACTTGTATCATCTGTTATCTCATAATAATTATAATCTGTTGCCCCAACTCCTGTAACAATCGTTCCTTTAGCTGGGTCAAGTCCTTTTATCAAACTTGCATCTATGCCAGTTGATTCACGTATTATTTCATTAAACCCTTTTTTTTCAACCTTAGATGAATCTGTACTCTGAACATTATTATCGGCTAAATATCCTATTGAGTCCTTGCTTGCTTTGATAAAACTGTTTTTTAACCTTGCTATTTCAGCTTTTTTTTCTGAAGTTAAATTCTCTCCCGCAGGAGGAATAATTTGTTGCATTGTAAATTTTTTACTTGACGAAGATTCAGGCAAACCTATTCCATAGCACGCTTGAATAAGTTGAGAAGCAATCAAAGTAAGAACTGCTATAGTTTCCCTTTTACTCTTTTGCGACACCTCTTTAGGTACTGGCATATGTTAATTATATACCTATAATATATACTATTCAAGTGCTTTTATTATTTTTTGTCTTTTTATTCTTTCTCTCTCTGATATCAATTTACCATCTCCTGAAATAAAGTCAATCTGTAATTGTTTTAATGATCTGATTTTTGATTGATCTAAAATTGTTTTTTTATACTTATGATTTTCAACTAGTTTAATTAAAAAAAGTTTTTTTAAAGCTAGGACGGCTTTTTTACAGTAGGGTGTATCCAAAAAATAAAATAAATCCGCCTCTGTATAAGCTTTTCCATTTATCGATTTAAATAATAATTTGATAAATTCCTCGTTTAATTGGGAAGATTCAAGATCTCTGCTCATAGATCGTTTATATAAATCAGTTAGATTTTTAAATAATTTTTTATTATGCGAAATTTCTTTAGCTACTTTAGAAAAAGCAAAAATCATTGGCAGATCTTCTGCGGTGGGAAAAACCATACGATTAAATTCTTTATTTGATGAAAGTGTGTTAATGGCAAAAAAAGATGCTAATTCTGAGGGTTGTACAAAAATCTTAAAAAGTTTTTTAAAATCTTCGTCCTTTGCTATTTTTGGTAACATTTTAATAGGGATTGAAAAATCTCCATCAGCTAGATTTAGTCTGAAAATATTAACAGGAATGGTCGATCCTGAAATTGGTTGGTCTTCCTCTAATTCTGAGTCTTTAAAATTTGTCACGATAGTTTTGTTTCGTGTTTTTGTTTTCATCGTAGGCGAATCTTCAAAATGTTCAGGTGAATGGGGTTTTTCACTTGGTTCCTCAACCTCCTCAATTAAAGCTTCATAAACAACATCTTTGGCTCTTCGTGTTAACTCTTCTTTTTCCTTTGCCTCGATAACTTTTTTTGACAATATTTTAACTTTTGGTTTATCGATTTTTTTTATCTTGTAGGTGTGAAGAGATTCATTAAATTGACTTGATATCATCAATTTCGCTTCGGGTGAATCAACTCCGACTAAAAGATTGTTTTTTAAATTTGCAATTTTATCTTTCAACTCTTGCCTTTCTTTATTATTAAATCTGGATAGTATCTCTTCAAACCAGTTATTATCGGTTTCTTTAAAAGATCGACATATAAGATAAGCAGGTAAAACTTTTTTTGTTAATAAAAAATTCTTCTTGTTTAAAACATAATCAGTACTATTGCCAATCAAGCTTTCAATAACATCGTTTATTTCTTCTTGGTTTATCCAATCATGTATCAATGTAACCCCTTTTTGATAGTGTTGGTTATATTCAGCATTCTTATTTATTGCAAATATTGTTGATAATAAATCACTATAATTTATTTTTTCTGGATCATTCGTTGCGGTATAATCAACAAAAATATTATTAGCAAACCCTTGGTGCCCCCTTAAAGTTTTTCTAATATTTTTAACCAAATCATTTGAGCGTTTTAAAATATCTACTGGATTTGAGAAGTCATTTTTTGAAAAAAGTGATAACGAATGAAGTCTGTCTTTTGTCTGATTTAATTGATATAGGTAACTGTTTTCTCTTTCTCCACTCATACCTCAAATTCTAGCAGAAAAGTGGGGTTAAAGTTTGAAGGTTACTATCCCTTATGCATATTTTTTAACCAAAAACCCACCAACAATCATTGCAATAATTAGACCTATTAAGAACAAAGTTAAATTATCCATACTATTTAATTACCAGATAACTGATAACATAGGAAATTATAGTGATTATGAATCCTAAAGTAAATAGCTGTAAGGAAAATTGTTTTTCTGAAATAAATTGGCTAAAAACAAATGCAGTTGCAACGATATTACCTAAATCCATAATTTTTTCGGCAAATAATAAACGGAATAGCTTTTTTGATTTTTTATCATCCATTATCCCAACTTAAACAATAATGTTAAAGTTGTCTATCGCTTATAACCTACAAAAATACAGAAGCAGGGCGTGGAGACGAGATAAAAATCACGATATTCTAGCAGAAAAGTGGGGTTATTTTTACATCACTAGTAAACCATGGTTTTTTATTTGTGAGGCAAGTGGATCGAAAGGATTTGAAAAATCTTTTGGTGAATAAGGATGGGGTTCAATTAAATCATCATTATCACTTTTAATATTCATCAGTAGTACTCTCTCCTTTTGACGATCTACACCAAATTTTTTTGAAATAATACAAACATCAATATCACTATGAACATCTGCTGTTCCTTTGGCATAAGATCCGAAAATATATGCTCCAGAAACAGGAATTCCTTGTTTTTTCACATTAATAATGTATTTTTTCACAATCAATTTAATTGCTTTATTGATCATATTTTTTCGATTATGAATTTATATAAAATTCTACAAATCGTTGTCCATTTTTTAGCATAATCTTTATTAGCTTTTTTATAAAAACTGAGTTTATAATCATCGTAGCGTGCTTCAAGATTAAATGTAATAATTTCGTTTAAATTGTTGATTTGTTCTTGTTCAAAAACGATATCTGTTTCCTTGGCAAGTCTTTTTAAATCATGGACATAAATAATAGATTTATTAAGTGAGAGTATTTTTACTTTCAAAGCTCTTTCAATAGCTAAATGCCAGATAAAAAGACACCAATCATAATGCTTAGATTTATATAGTTCGTTGGCTGTTTCAATATCTTTTTCTGCTTTAAATAACCAATTTTTTATCATCTCTTTGTTACTCATGGCTATATTTTATCACACTCCTAACTCTTACCTCAAATTCTATAGAGAAAAGTGGAATTAAAGTTTGAAGGTTACTATCCCTTATGCATATTTTTTAACCAAAAACCCACCAACAATCATTGCAATAATTAGACCTATTAAGAACAAAGTTAAATTATCCATACTATTTAATTACCAGATAACT
>JAKAHA010000029.1 GCA_021825445.1 bacterium
CCGATCTATAGAGATGTTTTGATAAGTGTTTTTACTGAAGAACTAGGGCGAGTGACGATATTTGCAAAGGGAGTAAAAAAAATCACCAGTCGGAGGTCTCCTCATCTGCAGACGGGCAATTTGGTAAACGTTTTAGTAAGTCATAAAAACGATCATTATTATCTTCAAGAAAGTGAGCTGGTCTCAGGTTTTTCTGAGTTAAAAAAAGACGAAAAAAAAATTGGTCAACTTTATTCATTTTTATTTGTTTTAGATCGATTATTACCAGAACAACAAAAGGAAATAAAGATATATAATTTGACAAAAATTTTTTTAATCGATTTGACTAAATTAGAGAAATCGGAAGAAATAATTGTCAAATATTTAACCGATTTGATGAGGCTAATGGGTTATTTGGATAAAAAAATTTCCACTTTTGAATTAAAGTCGCAAATAGAGGAAATTATTGGTGAAAAAATGCCCAACCTGTAAGAGTTCACGGTCTTTGACAAAATTATGATTTTTTTGTAGTGGAACGATTCATCGTTCCATAATAATTCATTAAGTTGATTATTTTTGGTGTGATAAATCACACCACTACTATAAAATGTCATACTGTGTCAAGAAGAGTGAGCTCTTACCAACCTTTAATCATTGACAAATAATTTTTTTTTGATAAACTGAATCTTATTGTTAGGTAACGATGATCGTCTTTGGCAAGCGGGAGTTACAAAAAAATAAGAAGAGGATAAGTTAACTGGGAGATCATAACTTATCAAGTAGGGTGGAACCGCGACTTTCTTTAGAGAGCCGTCCCTATACAGTTAGTTGTTAACTGTTTAGGGACGGCTTTTTTATATGAAAAACACGGCAACACTATTAATATCATGCCCAGATCGTAGAGGAATTGTAGCGTCAGTGTCTCACTTTATCTACCAACACAATGGTAATATAATTCACGCAGATCAGCATCTTGACCATGAACTTGGCTTATTTTTCATGAGGATAGAATGGAATTTAGATGATTTTAATTTGCCGATAAAAGTTTTTAGACAACAATTTAATAAGATTGCCTTAAAATTTGAAATGAATTGGAATGTTGTTATGTCAATTGATCGTTTTAAATTGGCGATTTTTGTCTCTAAGCAAGACCATTGCCTAGCAGACATACTATACAGACACAAAAGAAAAGAATTAAACTGCGATATTAAATTAATAATAAGCAACCACCCAAATGCAAAAGAATTGGCAGATCTTTACCAAATACCATTTTTTGAAATTCCAATAAGCAAAATTAATAAAAAAAACAGTGAACAGTATATGCTTAAATTATTAAAAAAATATGAAGTTGGTCTAATAGTTTTAGCAAGATATATGCAAATATTATCACCAGACATTGTCAAAGAATTTCCAAATAATATAATAAATATTCATCATTCTTTTTTACCAGCTTTTATTGGAGCAAATCCATATAAAAAAGCTTTTGATAGAGGTGTTAAAATTATTGGAGCAACAAGTCATTATGTTACTGACGGTTTAGATCAAGGTCCAATTATTGAACAGGATGTTATTAGGGTTTCACATCGCGAAGAAGTTCAAGATATGATTAATAAAGGTCGTGATTTGGAAAAAATAGTTTTTTTTCGTGCAATTCAGTGGCATATAGAAAATAAAATATTAATTTACTCTAATAAGACAGTAGTTTTTAATTAGTAATAGTTTATAATCAAAATTATGGACAATATCATTGCCTTAGCAAAAAGACGAGGGTTTTTTTATTCATCTTCCGAAATCTACGGGGGATTGGCTAATACTTGGGATTTTGGGCATTACGGAGTGTTACTTAAGAACAATCTTCGTGATTTGTGGGTAAAAAAGTTTGTTTTATCGAGACGTGATATTATCATGGTTGACGCTTCGGTCATTTTAAATCCCAAGGTTTGGGAGGCTTCCGGACATGTGACAGGCTTCAATGATGCCTTGGTCGACTGTAAGAATTGTAAATATAGGACAAGAGCAGATCACCTGATTGAGGCAAAACTGAAAGATATAAAAGTGGAAGGCTTGCCTGTTGAAAAATTGACGGAAATAATTAAAACCAATAAATTAAAGTGTCCTCACTGTGGATCTGTAGACTTGACCGATGTTCGCAAATTTAATCTTCTTTTTGAAACAAAGATAGGGATGGTTGAGGATAGTAAATCTACTGCTTATTTGCGAGGAGAATTAGCTCAAGGGATTTTTATGAATTATAAAAATGTTATAGATACGATGAGAGTTAGAATGCCGTTTGGAATTGCCTCTCAAGGAATCTGTTTCAGAAATGAAATAACCTTAGGTCAGGGAGTATTTAGGACCCTGCAATTTGATTTGATGGAATTTGAATATTTTATTCGTCCGGAAAATTGGGAAACCATTTATGAATCATGGAAAAAAGAAATGTGGAATTTTGCTTTAGAATTAGGCTTATCAAAAGATAAATTACGTTGGAGAGAGCACGAAGATTTTGAAAGATCTCATTATTCAAAAAAAACCATGGATGTTGAATATAATTTCCCTTTTGGATGGAAGGAAATGTGGGGGTTAGCTTATCGAACAGATTTTGACTTACAGAATCATATGAAAAATTCTGGAGTCGATTTAAATTATCGTGACCCAAAGACAAATGAGAAGTTTGTTCCTCATGTAATTGAACCAACATTTGGACTTTCAAGATTACTTATTACTATTCTTATCAATGCTTATCATGAAGAAGAGATAAATGGGAAAAAAAGAATAGTATTAAAGCTAAAGCCAAATTTATCCCCAGTTAAAGTAGCAATATTCCCCCTACAAAAAGATGAAAATCTTAAGGTGATGGCTTTAGATCTACTTAATGATCTTAAAAAGACCTATGTATGTGAGTTTGATGACTCAGGAAATATTGGGCAAATGTATAGAAGACAAGATGAAATTGGGACACCCTTTTGTGTTACAATTGATTATAAGTCGATGGAGGATAAAATGGTTACAGTAAGAGATAGAGACACTATGAAGCAGGAGAGAATTGAGATAGATAAACTGAGAAAATATTTAGAAGATAAATTGGTCTAATTGAATTAAAAATTAATTTAATATATGAAACTAGATCGAAAAAAAATGATAATCATCGGAGGAGTGCTTTTAGTATTATTTATTTTTGTTGGATATAAATTATTATCGGGACGAAAAGCTATTGTAAACAATAATGAACAAGCTTCTCAAACAGATGGCGTCATCCCCACAATCGATAGCTCAGTAATAGTCAATCTAACTCCTCAAACAGGTAATAAGGAAGTAATACTATCGATAAAAAATATTCCTACTAATACTAAAAATCTAGAATATATACTATCCTACGAGACTGTTGAGGGTGGATTACAAGGTTTCAATAGCACAGCAGAGATCGCTGGAAGAAATTTTGAAAAAAAAATTACTCTA
>JAKAHA010000030.1 GCA_021825445.1 bacterium
AAGAGTTTTGACAAAAGAAATATTTATCAGGAGTTTGCAGACGTTATAATAACTACGATTCAACTTGCTCAAACTGCAGGCGTTGACATTGAAAGAGCAGTAAACGATAAATTAAAAAAAATTGAAGAAAGATATAATCAAGAAAAACATTTAAAATGAACTCCTTTGTAAAAATCTACGAGGTTGTAAGTAAAATCCCAAAAGGAAAAGTTTCAACCTATAAGCTTGTAGCAAAAACAGCGGGCATTAAAAATCCGAGAGTCGTAGGTTTTGCTCTTAACGCCAATAAAAATCCAGAAGATATTCCCTGCCATAGAGTCGTTAAAAGCAACGGCTATCTTGCAAAAGGATACGCTTTCGGAGGAATTGATGCACAAGAAAAAAAATTACGAAATGAAGGAGTATTTTTTTCAAAAAAATATTTGGTAGACCTTAAAAAATGTCTTTATTGACTTTTAATAAAAAAGTACTAAAATCAAGGCATAGTTATGTTTCGTAAGCTTGTATTAATGTTAGCGATTGTATTGTTTACAGTCTTTTTTGTGCAAAAAACTTTTGCTGCTACTCTTTCTCCAGTCTATAAAATTATTTTTACTCCAATCCCAACTCCAACGCCGACACCCGCCATCTGGCATTTTCCCTGGCAAATAATAAGTCCTCTACCTACTCCCGTCTCGTCCTCTACACCTACCCCAACCCCCACACCAACTGCTTCTCCATCGAGTTCGTCGACATCCTCATCTACGCCAGGAGAAACTGTTAATCCAAGTGAAACTGCAAGTCCGACAGCTCAAACCTCACCAAGCGTTTCACCAACCCCAACTCCAATTCCAACTCCCGTAAAACAAACTTTAATTGCGGGATTAAATAAAGAAACTGTTTTAATATCCGTTATTGCAATTCTAGTTATCGTAATAATTTTACTTACCCGTTGGAATTTAATTAAAAAATGGATCAATAAAAAAACCGCTTAGTTCGCAGACTTTCTAAAAAGAAGGTATAAGTTTAGTCCCCACAGTATTAATGTGCCATAAAATACATGCGAAATAAAAATAGGATTAATTAGGTTTGGATTTTTTATATTAAACGAGACCAGAACAAAACTTAATACCAAAAGAGAATAATATTTCCAATTTAGTTTTTCATTTTTTACAAAATAAAAGATTGTTATGAAAGGAAAAATTAACCAAATAAAGTGGTGTTGCCAGGAAAAATTGTTTATTAGTAAAGTTAATGTTACCAACAAACTTAGAATTAGATTTATTACATTTGTTTTTTTAGAATTATTTTTAATAATAACCAGAAAGGATATTAAAATTAAGGCGGATGAAATAAAAATTCTTAACATCTCCCTTTGATAACCGTTATCCATAAGTCTTCCTAAAAAACCAGACAAAGATTGATTATAGTATTCAGTCTTCCAGCCTCCAATAAGTGTTGGTAAAACATCTTTATAAAAATAGATATTTATATTTGGTTTTATAAAAACAAGCGTTACAAAAAGAATAACCAAAGACGTTATTAAAAAAGAAATTAACATTTTCCATTTTTTGAAAATTATCAAATAAGGTAAAAACATAAGCGGAAAAAATTTAATCATTACGGAAAGACTTAAAAAAACTCCTGAAAGATAATCTTTGTTTTTATTTAAAGAATATATCGACAAAACAGTTAAGAATAACAGGAGAGTATTTATCTGTCCCATTCCGAAAGTAAATTTTGCGGGAAAATAAAAGGCAAAAGTTAAAGCGCATAAATACAAACCGGCAGCCGAAAACATTTTTGCCTTATTTATTTTAAAAATTAAATAAATTGAAAAAGAAAACAAAGTAATAGAAAGAAGCGTCCAGAGTTTTTCGGCCTGTTCAAATGAAAACAAGATAAAAGGGGTAAATATCAATATCGCAAACGGCGGATGAACGTCCGGAGTAAAATATTCTTTTCCGCCAAGATAGGGATTAATCCCGTGTAAAATTTCTTGGGGAGCTAAAAAATGTATTTTAAAATCCGGATAAAAATCTAAAAACAGAGTTTTGACGATAAAAAACAATGACAGAATAAAAACGATAAATGGTAAATATTTTATTATTTTATTTAATTTGGGTGATGGCATTTCTTGAACTGCTATCAAAATAGGTACCACATAATCTTAACTACTATAACACACTATCTCTTAATTGTTGCTATTGAAAAATCAGGATGCTTTATTGAATCCGAATAACTATTCATTGGCCGAAGATCGCTTCCCATGATTGCCGCAATACCAACATCTGCAGTTAAAATTGGAGCACCTTCTTGAAGATAAGGTAAAAACGGACCATAATAACTTTCAAATGCGCTGAGCAACCATCGTGGATCAGAATTAGGATTATAATTTTTATCAGAAGATGATTGTGGCTGTGCCTCAATTGGAGGTTCACCAGACTGAATAAATTCAGCAAAATTACCAAAATCAACATCCGCTTGATTTTGAGGATGTAGAAAAATAGACCATGGTGCGCCCTTTTTTAGCCAATCCGGTATTACTGTTATTGGATTTCCTTGATCATCAGTAAGAAAAGGCGCTGATCTTTCACCGCAGATAAGAAGTAATGTTTTATACTCCTTTCCTCCTCTTTCCACACTTAAGTTACCATCCGGTGGCAAAAATTTTCTTTTAACTCCAACTATTCTCCCCTCCTTATTTATATGTAAAGCTGTATTTCTCTCTCCTTTAACGATGAATTCACTTGGAGACACTGATTCATCAAGTGTTTCTGTAAAAGTGGCTGCAAAAATGTCACACTTTTTTTCGGAAGCAATTTTTCTTAACGCTGCTACTGCTTCCTTAAGTAATGGATCCGATAAATCATCTAGCTCAAATCCATCTTGGGTTTTATTTAATATTATTGAACGCCCCTCAACGACAAATGAATATTCTCCCGTTAAAATTAAATCAACAGGACCTTGCCTTACAATCTCCTTTATTCTTCGAATTGTTTCCGAAACTCTTCTTAGCTGATATTCTACTTCATTCTCATCTTTTGGTTTGTTTACTTCTTTTACTGCAGCCATCGTTAGCTCTCCTCTAAATTCAGTTTCTTGAGAAGTCAATTTTTCTGGAGAAGAAACAGGAGAAGGAGTTGAAGCAATTTCAGGAACAGAGTTTGGCAGCTGGGCAGAAGTGATTGGCTTAGAACTTGAAGGAATTTTAGAAGCTAATACTGCTGAAATAGTCGTTAATGCTGCAATTTTTAGAATATCTCTCCTACTTATTAATTTATTACTACCTATTGAGCCTTCTACCTCAGGTGAATTACTACCATCTGGCATATCTTAATTATCTATAAAACAAATAAAAAGTCAATAAAATTAACGTTTAGATTGTCAATCGAGCTAATAAATTAGGATAATGACAC
>JAKAHA010000031.1 GCA_021825445.1 bacterium
TTCTTTATTAATAAATAAAAATGGATTTATAACAGAGGGGACACGGACGAACTTTTTTTGTATAAAAGATAAAACTATTTTTTCACCGAAAGAAGCAGATATTTTGTTGGGTGTGATGAGAAAAGTAATGTTAAAGGTTGCCAGAAATAATGGTTATCAAATTGTTGAAAAAAATATAAAACTGGAAGAAGTAAAATCATACGACGGAGCATTTGTGACCAGTACTTCCTCAAAAATCATGCCGATAAAATCCGTTGACGAAAATGTTTTAAATATTCCTAGTGCTTTAAAAGAATTGATGAGATTACTTGATGATTTTTTAGAAAATAATCAGAGCATAACATAATATTGGTGTCATTCCCGTGAAGACGGGAATCCATTCGATTAATACATTTTAAGATGTAATTTTAGTCTGGATTCCCTCTTGCGAGGGGATGACAAAATAAAATAATAATTTTTGTCAATTTCCGTTTGCAATAAAAATTAATCTATGTATAATTTATACATCATGAAAAACGTGGCAGCACAAAAATTTTACTTTTACTTTGACCCACCTTGCGGTGGCGGTTGTAGCTGTTAAAAGCTTCAAAGTAAAAGACCGACCCCCGCACAAGCGGGGTTTTTTTTTGGTGTTTGTTTCCGACCGAAGGTCGGATTACAAACACCAATCCACCAAATGTCGCTCTTCAAGCCGTCTACGAATAGTAGTGAAAAGGCTTGAAGTAAGACATGGTGGGTAGGGATTTATTAATTTAGAAAAATTTTATGAACAGCATCGTCCTAAACAAAAAACTTTCCATAATAGCCGGACCTTGTTCGGTTGACCTTGATAATATTGGTGATATTCTCAAGATCGCTGAAATCAAGGTCAGTAATCGCTTTGGGCGAAAGCAGAGAGCGATTTTTGGTACTCGCGTGATTGGGTTAAAGTCACGGACGTCGTTAAATAAAGACGGCAAAAACATGGGGATAGATTTTCCAGTTTTTAAAAAAAATATTGATCTATTGACTCAAGGAAAATCAATTAAAGACTTAAAAATTTTACCAAGCGTCAGAATAGCAAAAAATATTATTAAGAAAACTGGGTTACTAATTGCTGCCGAAATTATGGATCCTATGAGTCAGCTGCCAATTTTTGAAAAAATGCTGCCAAAAGAAAAGGTTTTAATTTGGAATCCGGCTGTGAGTCAATTGGGCTGGCCAATCTTAAATATGGGTATTTTTGCTAAAAAAAATCATTGGTTTATGGGCTTGAAAAATCCAAAATGGTTTGGTGATGAGGCTTTGGGTCAGACAACGATGGAGAAGACTTGGATTGGTTTGTCCCATTACACGGGGATGAATGAGCCAGGACTTGAGGATAAATTGATATTAATTCATCGTGGAGTGGATATTTACAACAAAGGTGATTACCGTAATTTGCCGGTCCACCCGGCGGCTAAAAGAGCAAAAATAGCAACCAAAACAAAATTATTTTTTGACCCAAGTCATATTCACGGACCAAAACTGAGGGACTCGATAGTGAAGGCGACGGTTGAGGCGATGCAGATGAAGGTCGATGAAGATAATTTTTTATATGATGGAATTTTGATTGAAGTTGGCAGGTCAAAGACCGATACGGAGCAACATATTACAGTTAAAGAATTAAAAGAATTATGTGAGAGATTGGCAGAATTTCGGGATTTATCAGAGCCAAATTAAAAATATGAAAATAATAATTGGAAAAAATTTGTTAGCGAAAATAAATCGGTTGTTCGATTTTTCGAAATTTTCAAAAATCGCCGTCTTAACTGACGTGAATATTCAAATTAGTCTCATGAGTCAAATTAGTCAAATCAGAAAATCTTTAAAAAGAGAGCTAACTATAATTACGATTCCACCCGGCGAGAGTCAAAAAAATATTGAAACTGTCAAGAATATTTGGGAAAAAATGTTTGAGACAGGTCTTGACAGAAAATCTTTACTAATTAATCTTGGCGGGGGAGTGGTTTGTGATATTGGTGGGTTTGCCGCTGCAACTTTTATGAGAGGTATGGATTTTTTAAATATCCCGACCACACTTCTTTCCCAGGTTGACGCCGGAATTGGAGGAAAGACGGGGGTTGATTTTCTAGAAATAAAAAATGGAATTGGGGTTTTTAAAAATCCAATCGGAACAATTATAGATGTTGAGACTTTGAAGACGTTACCAAAAAGAGAGCTAGTTTCAGCCTTTGGCGAAATTATAAAACATGGCGTTATTTCCGGACGTGAATATTTTGACTTTGTCACCTCAAAAAAACCGGAGGAATTTAGTCAAGACGAGCTGATTAAAATAATCAAGCAGTCAATAAAAATTAAATCAGACATCGTTAAAAGAGATCCAAAAGAAAAAAATTTACGAAAAATACTTAATTTTGGTCACACGATCGGTCATGCGATTGAATCTTTAAGTTTAAAGACTGACAAACCTTTGCTTCATGGCGAAGCCGTCGCCATCGGCATGACTATCGAAAGCAATTTATTATGCCACCCTGTACTAACCTCGGAGGTTAGTACAAGGATGGCAGGGACAATTAAAAACGGTATTGAAAATGCTGGCTTGCCGACAAAAATTGACCGTTTCGAATTAGAAGATATTATGAAAGTAATTTCATCAGATAAGAAAAATTTTAAAGGTAAATTATTATTTTCACTACCTGAAAGAATTGGGAAAGTGATCCCTAATATTGAAATTTCTCAAGAGGTAATTAAAAATTTATTACAAGCCCAAATGTACAGTTAATTAATTAACTATACATAGAATTATTTATGAAAGCTGTAGAAATAACAATTCCAAGTTCAAAAAGTCTGACAAATCGCGCGATTGTTATATCGTCGTTATCTAGTGGGACGTCAAAAATCAGTAATGTTTCAAATAGTTTGGATAGTCAACTAATGATTAAAGCGATGAAAAAGCTAGGAGTTAAGATTGAAAAAAATAAAAATATATTGAAAATAATTGGAAATAATGGGAAATTTTCAAAGTTTGAAGGATCGATCAACGTTGGTAATTCTGGAACAGTTGCCAGATTTTTAACGGCATTAATTACCCTTATTCCAGGAAGAGTGATTATTAAAAAATCAGAAAGAATGAAAGTAAGACCAATGAAAGAGTTAAACGACGCATTAAAAAAAATTGAAACTGGAAAAGTGTCAATCGATGGCAGTGTAAGTAGTCAATTTATTACGGCGCTGATGATGATCGCACCAGTTCTTGATAAGGGTTTAGAAATCAATATTACCGGACGTATGATTTCCAGCTCATATATTGATATGACAATTGAATTGATGAAAAAATTTGGAGTGAAAGTAGAACAAATTGCCAGTAATAAATTTATTGTTAAAAAACAGCAATACAGAT
Source organism: bacterium (assembly GCA_021825445.1). GTDB lineage: Bacteria > Patescibacteriota > Microgenomatia > UBA1406 > GWC2-37-13 > GWC2-37-13. Next base: position 3,383 of record JAKAHA010000031.1, read on the forward strand.
CAACAG
>JAKAHA010000032.1 GCA_021825445.1 bacterium
GGTCTTTTACATTATTTGGTTTTTGTAATTAAAACATTGGCAAAAATACCATTTGCGTTTTTTAATTTTTAATTATGTTGAAACAACGCAAACATATTAGATTAATAAATTACGATTATTCTCAATCGGGGTTGTATTTCGTCACGATTTGTACAGAAAACAGGGAATGTTTATTGGGTAATGTGATTAACGAAAAAATGATTTTAAATGACGTTGGTAATATGATTAAAAAATGGTGGAATAAAATTCAAAATAAATTCAATGTTATTTCGGATGAAAACCAAATCATGCCAAACCATATTCACACAATAATCCATATTGTAGGGGCGGACCCGTGTGTCCGCCCGAACAATAAATCGTTTGTCCGCCCGAATATATTAATAAACGGGTCAAACAACGAGTTGACACGTGGGTCAACCCCTACGACGATCGGGACGATGATTCAATGGTTTAAAACCATGTCAACCAATGAATATATTAAAAACGTCAATGAAAAAAAATGGAAACCGTTTAATAAACGATTATGGCAACGTAATTATTATGAACATATCATTCGTAACGAAAACGAATTAAATAAAATCCGTCAATACATAAAAAATAATCCTCTTTTTTGTAATAAAGACGTTAATAATCCAATAAATTATGTTTGAATCCCCTGTCACAAAACGTGATCTGATATTTTTTTCTATATTTTCTTTAATTATTTTATTGGCAGTTTTTTTATTTTCATTTTTTGACGAGCGGACAAAAATAGTATTTTGTAACGTTGGACAAGGCGACGCCGCTTATATCAGAATTAGAAATAAAACTGATGTTTTGGTCGACGCAGGTCCTGACAAAAGCGTCCTTTCATGCCTCGGAAAATATATGCCCTTTTGGGACCGAAAAATAGAACTGATCTTTATTTCCCATAATCAAAAGGATCATTTTGGTGGCCTTGATCAATTAATGGAGCGTTATAAAATCGATGAAATATATTTTGTCAATGATCTCAATACCTCACTTCAATCGTTTAAACGATTGAAGCAAAAAATTATTGATAAAAAAGTGAATATTGAAGAATCTTTTGCTGGAAAAATAATTCAAGGAAAGTTTAAAATTCTTTGGCCACCGAGGGGCTTTAACTCAACTAATGACAACGACTATTCATCTGTGGTTTTATTTAACGACGTTTTGTTTACTGGCGACGCATCACCTTTCGTATTGAGTAGATTGTCACATCCAGTAAAGACGGGGCATGCCCCGTCTCTACAAAATATAAATATCCTCAAGATTCCCCATCATGGCTCAAAAAACGGATTGACTAGAAATTTTTTGGACTTAGCAGACCCTGGGGTTGCAGTGATAAGTGTCGGGAAGAATAATTCCTATGGTCACCCCAGTCAAAAGGTTTTGGATATGTTGAAAGCCAAGAAAACTAAAATACGACGGACGGACGTGGAGGGAGACATTGTGTTTAAATTACCTAATTGATCTAATTTCTAATTAACCTAATCAAATCCCAACTCCCAAGCTTCAATTGGAAATTGTTCATTAGGTATTTTTTAGGTCAATTAGAATAATTAGGAATTAGAAATTTAAGATAATAGTATACTCTTAATTTCTTTGAAAATATTCCATCCCTCAAACCCTATCCAGCTCTCGCCGATTAGCTCTTTTGGAAGACCTGGATCCTGACGAAGTAGATTGATATATTCACTAATAACGTTTTTTAATTTATCAACTTTTTCAACGTCTGAAGACAAAATTTCGTGCCATTTTTTGAAAAGTTCACGATAGGATTTGTCCAGATTCGATTTACCCCAGACTTTTTCAATCAAAAACTCACGGTCGCCAAAAGTATGATCGGCTTCAAATGCCTGGATATATTTTTCTTCTTCCTTCTGGGAAGTCAACGATTTTAACGTAGGTAAAATTGGATGAGGTGTGACCCAAAAGGATCTGTGCCAAGGTCCAAGCCCCCAACCTTGCATTTCACGTCGTAATTTATCTCGCAACTCTCTTTTTTTCTCAGGAATTTCGTAGGAAATAATTCTCCATTTTCCATCCCATTTTTCTTTTAAAAATCGGAAAAACGGAAATTCCAGACATAATTCAGAAAAACCATTGTTTGTTAATTTGTATTGATTTTGGTTATTGGATTTTTCGATCACCCCTTCTTTAATGCATCCTGATAACGTTCCTCTAGTCTTCTGATTTAAAGAAAGATCGAAGATTTTTTGTGTTTTTTCATCCAAAGAAACGTTAGAAAACTCAACGCCCGACATTAAATATAAAGCAAGCAAAATCTTCGTTCGTCTTTCTTTTATTGCCATATGAGTAACAATGTAACAGACGAGAAAAAAGAAATCAAGAGGTATTTTAAAAAATAAAAAACGGAGCATAAGAAGAAGAAGAAGAAGAAGAAGAAGAAAATTCGTTTGACAATGATACGTTAAACCCTTTATATTTAACTATGATGAAAATAACTTTTAACAAACTACTAATTTTTTTGGCTATTTTTAGCCAGGTAAGTTATCTCTACTTTATAAAAATCCCACAACTTATCCCTGGAGAAACAGCAAATTTTACCAACGCCTCAGATACTTTAAGCAATGGTAGACTTTCATATCGAGCCGGAGTCACAACCGGAGCGGCTAGCTCATCCCTTGTCACAATTGACGCTTCAGGAAATGCTGATAATAATACTAACCACTTATTTCCAAAAGATGTTGTTTGTTTTTCTGGTTCATTACTTAACGGATGTCACAATAATACAACTTATACCGTAGCAAATATCGTCGACACGACTAATTTCAACTTTACTCCTCCACTTGATGCCGTCGCCTTAAGTGCTAATGATTATGTGATTGCTTCTCAATCTGCCACTCATACAATTGCCTTTACATTAGCCAATGCTGTACCAACCGCGGGCGATATATATATTACTATACCTGCAATTGATGCCAACACCGTAACCAATGATTATTTTCCAGATACAAATACTACTGTAGCAAATAACGGTTTTGATTTGGGAGGTGTGGGAACTACTAATATTTCGATTGCATCAAGTGGTTGTACTAACAACTGGACTGCAGCATCGGTTGTTGCTGGTACCGCGTCGGCTGACCATTTGATACGAATTGATAGGTCAACCGACTCTTGTGCTGCCGGCTCTACAATCACAGTCACAATTGGTGATGGGACAAAAAAAATGATTAATCCTGCTCCAATCACAGGGCATACTCAAGGAGCAGCTGATATATATACCTTAAATGTCAAGACCAGAGACGGATCTGACAATACTCTTGATCAAAGCAATATTAAAGTCGCGGTCATTGAAGGAGTCTTGGT
>JAKAHA010000006.1 GCA_021825445.1 bacterium
GATCTGAGATTGCCGATCCACCAGACGACCCTCCGGGGATTCTCTCCAAATCCCAGGGATTATGGGCAGGAAGATAGTCGGTATTTTCGGTTGATCCACCGTGTCCCCAGGCATCCATGTTATTTTTTCCTATTAAAATTGATCCCGAATTAATTATTTTTTTGTAAACTTCTGCACTGTATGGGGGTAAAAAATCATCGAGTATTTTGTTTCCAGAGGTCGTCCGAAAATTTTCCGTACAGTAAGCATCCTTGATTGAAAAAGGTAAACCGTAAATGATTGAAGAGTCTTCTTTTCTATTTTTATCTTTAACTTCGGCCTCTTTTAAAGCATCTTTTTTTTCTCTCACAGTTATAAAACTATGAAGCTTGGAATCAAATTTTTCTATTTTAGAATATGATTCTCTGACCAAATCAACACTGCTGATTTCCTTTTTCTTAAGCAATGATGAAAGTTCTTTAATTGATTTATCGATTAACATATTAATCTTCTTTTAAAATTTGTGGAACTAAAAAATATCCATCGTGAGTGTTTTTACTATTGGCTAATGCTTGTTTTTGGCTCAACGATGGTTGAATTTCGTCATCTCTTAAGACATTACCCTCATCAGATACTCTTGACGTTTCGGCAATATTTTCCACATCAAGATTTTTAATTTCGTCCATATATCCAATAACTGAAGTAAATTCACCAGCATATTTTTCTTCTTGTTCTTTTGTGAGGTTGATTTTAGCAAGTTTTGAAAGACTATCAATCAAATCTTTTGTAATAATTTTTTTCATTGTTTAATTCTATCAAAAATTGTCGGGGTAGCGGGACTTGAACCCACGGTCTTCAGACCCCCAGCCTGACGCTTTAGCCATCTAAGCTATACCCCGAAAGAAATATTAAATATTAAAAATCAAATATCAAAAATATAAGATATTCTACCAAATAATGTTTGATGGAAGGCTACAGAATCCATGTACAGTTAACTAATTAACTGTACATTTCAGTTTTTTATAACTACCCTGTTATAATTTATCCATGAATTTATTATTGATTCCTCTTCTTTTTTTGTTTTGGAGAATATTTGATTTTGTAATAATTTTTTTCAGTCAAAAATTTATTCCCTATCTTGGTTTTTTTCCGTACAAAGAACTTCTTCCAGGATTTAATTTACCCAATTGGGTTTCGCCACTTGCTAATTTTGACGGATTGCATTACATCAATATTGCTCGCAATGGCTACGCCCAATATGAACAGGCCTTTTTCCCGCTTTATCCGATGCTGATAAAATATTTGTCGCCAATATTTTTTGGCAATGAATTACTAACGGGAATAATTATTTCCAATATTGCATTTTTAATTGGTTTGGTTATTTTACATAAATATTTATGTTCTTTTCGGGCGACCACAAGGGTCGCCCCTACAACGATATTTTTGCTTTTGATTTTCCCTACATCTTTCTTTTTTGGTGCTGTTTATACTGAAGGATTATTTTTTCTTTTATTAATATCAACGCTGTATTTTCTTAAAAAACAAAATTATTTCCTTGTTTTTATTTTTGCTTTTTTAGCGTCTTTAACAAGGCTTATTGGGGTATTTTTGATAATACCGATTGCGTTTCATATTTTTCAAAGACTGGATCCCCGTTTTCACGGGGATGACAACAATGGAACAATGAAACAATGGAACAATGAATTTTTATTAATTCTTTCGCCCTTACTTGGTCTTGGGTTATACTGTTTCTATCTCTGGAAAACAACAGGCGACCCACTATTTTTTCTCACATCTCAACCAATATTTGGAGCCAACAGGTCATCCCATCTAATTTTACTTCCCCAAGTTTACTGGCGTTATTTTAAAATTTTTATGATAGCCGCTCATGACTCCCGATTTTATGTTTCCGTTGTTGAATTTTTAGTATTTAATTTTGTTTTTTTTGTTTTAGTTCTAGATTTATTTAAAAATTTAGGCACTAAAAATTGGAATTTGATTAGAAATTTTAAATTAAAAATTAGAAATTATGATCGCCTAGCTTTAAATATCTTTTCCTTCGCCAATCTTATTCTTCCAACATTAACCGGCACCTTCTCCTCCATCCCCCGCTATTCCCTATTTTCAATTTCTATATTTATTTATTTAGCTCAAATAAAAAATAATTTAATTAAATATTTAATTTTTATTGTTTTTTTAATTTTACATATTTTGTTGCTGGGATATTTTACCCAGGGATATTTTATAAGTTAGATCAATGTGCAAAGTTCAAATATTAAAGATTAGTTTAAAATTAAAAACTTTGAGTTTTTAGCTTGGTTTTGATCTTTGAGATTTGATTTTTGATATTTAATTTTTATGACTAAACTTCCATATTTCCAAAAGGGTGATTCAAGAGGATTAAATTTTATTTCGGGCAACAATCGATTAATTGAAAATTCATTTTTTTTGTATATTGGATTGATTTTTCTTTTTTTAATCGTTTTATTTTTAAGACTTTTTCAATTAACAATCGTTAAAGGTAGTTATTACAGAACACTTTCCGAAGAAAATCGCCTTCGAGAAATTGTGATTGAAGCTCCCCGTGGAGAAATAGTTGACCGAAAAGGATTTACGATTGCAGAAAGCCAGAACCCTAACTTAAACCAAAAAATCGAACCAGGATTATTAAACAGCAATCAAAAAATAGTATCTCGAAGAATTTATCAAAGTCCAGAAACAATTGCGCCACTTATTGGCTATCGACAAATTGCCGATGCTGATGATTTAAAAAATGATTCTTGCCAATACAGACTATCACTTGGAAGTCGCACTGGCAAAAAAGGCATAGAAAAATTATTTGATTGTCCTCTTCGTGGACAACAGGGCAAAAAATTAGTGGAGATCGATGCACAGGGAAAATATTTAAAAACGGTTAACGTTATTCCACCAATTTCTGGAAATAAAATTCAATTGGCTCTTGATTTTGAATTACAAAAAAAAGCTTATGAATTAGTAAAAAATACAAAAGCCGCAATTGTGGTAACAAATCCAAAAACTGGGGAAATATTAGCCAGTGTCTCTTCACCAACTTTTAACTCTCAAGATTTTGAAGACGGGGTAAATAAAAATATTCAAAGTTATTTAATTGATAAAAACAATCCTCTATTTAATCGTGTTACCGAGGCTACATATCCACCTGGATCAATTTTTAAATTAGTGGTTGCAACGGCGGGACTTGAGGAAAAAGTCATTGATGAAAAAACAGAAGTCGAAGATCGCGGAAGCATAAAAGCTGGAGCGGCTACTTTTGGCAACTGGTATTTTCTTCAATATGGAAAAGTCGACGGAATGGTTGATGTAATAAAGGCGATTAGACGTTCAAATGATATTTTCTTTTATATTATTGGAAATAAAATTGGAGTTGAAAAAATAAAAAAATGGTCAGATATTTTTGGCTTGGGAAAGCATACTGAAATCGGGCTTGATGAGGCGGAGGGAATTATTCCCTCAACTTTTTGGAAAAAAGAAGTCCTTAAAGAAAATTGGTACTTGGGCGATACCTATAATTTATCAATTGGTCAAGGATATGTCGGAACGACTCCGCTACAGATGGCGATGGTTTCAAATGTATTTGCCAATGGTGGATATTTATGTCGACCACAATTGTTAAAAATGAATTTATCAAATAATAAATTCATCCTGAACGAACATAGTGAGTCAAACGGATGTAAAAAATTGCCCATCTCTCAAAAAAATATTGATTTGATTCGGGAAGGAATGAAACAGGCATGCTCACCAGGTGGGACAGGATGGCCATTATTCAATTTCAAAGTGCAAAGATCAAAGATTAAAGATGAAGAAATACAGGTTGGATGTAAGACAGGTACAGCTGAATCACATGCTAAATCGGGCATTCCACACGCTTGGATTTCTGCTTTTGCTCCATATGAAGATCCAGAAATTGCCGTAACCATAATTATTGAGGAGGGAGGACAAGGATCTGACGTCGCAGGACCGATTGCTAAAGAAATATTAAAAACATATTTTGAGAGATCACAATAAAATACTACAAATAAACAAATACTATCAATAAATAAAAACAAAATAATCAAATGATTTAATAATTTAATTATTTGTTTATTTGATTATTTATTTGTAAGTATTTATCGGATTGGTAGTATTGGTCGGATTAATTTTAAAACTTTTCAAAAATAATATTCTCTTGCGGAATATTTTTTGTTAATAAAGTTTGTTTTAAACTTTCTACAACATTTCTTGAGCCACACAAATAAAATTCAAATTTATTTAATTGTTCTATTGTTAAATTGCTATATTGTTGAAAAAAACAATTGTCGACGTGACCGAGGGAAAAATATTTTTTGTCTTCATCGGGAATGATATCTAAGTTTTGTTCACGAGAAAGGCAGATTTTAAATGAAAATTGCTCCATTGTTTCATTGCTCAATTGTTTTAATTCTTCAAGCAAGTAAATTTCTTTATAAGTCTTCATGCCCCAATAAATTTGGAATTTAGAATTTGGAATTTGTTTGGAAATTGGAAATTGGTTATTGGAAATTATCATAGACCTAGCTGGTGCAATCCCCGTTCCCGTCACCATAAAAACTTTATTTTTTTCATTCTCATGAAGTCCAAACATCCCTGCTGGTCCTTGAAAAATAACTTCAGTATTTTCTTTTAAAGAAAATAAATAGTTTGAGCCTAGTCCACCAGGTACCGTCTCAACGATCAACTCAAAACTATCTTTAATATTATTTGACGACGCAATTGAGTAAAGTCGAGAAACAGGACCTTTACTTGACGGAGCTTTCAACATCATATATTGACCTGGGATGAATTTAATTTCTTTCGGCTCAATTAGATCAAAATGATATAAGTAAGTATCGGAATTTAATTGAGTCTTCTTAGTAAGCAGGGTTCTATAAGTGCTTAACATAAATTTTTAATTACTAATTTCTAATTGACCTAAAAAACTACAAATCACCAATTGGGTTATTGGATTTTATTTAGAAATTAGATCAATTAAGTTAATTAGGTCAATTTTTAAAGTCTTGCTCTCTGATTAATCTCTGCCTCAACTAATTCTTTTGGTCGACCATACTTTAATCGAGACAGCTGAATAACAGCTTGAGCTATTTTTGGATTGGCACCTGATTTAAATATTTTAATGTCTTTAGTCATGTCGACTGAAAATGGTGGAACCGGTTCGTTATCAACGATTGTCTTCATATAAGCATGAAATCTTTCGATATTGATGAGATCAGTCTCTCCAAAGACTGGTTGATATTCCCTCTGCATGTATGATGCATCAGTCACTCCGACTCGAAATGAAATCAAAGTTCCAACGTTTCCAAAAATAGCGTTTTTGACTTCATCATCCATCTGTCCGATAAACTGATTGGCAACTGTCAAGTTAAGATGATATTTTCGAGCCTCAGATAAAATGGTCGCAAAATCAGGGGTGGCAAAATTTTGAAACTCATCAACATATAGAAAAAAATCTCGTCGCTTATCCTCTGGAATTTCTTGACGACTCATTGCTGCAATCAGGATTTTTGGGATCAAAACGAGTCCCAAGAAGCTAGAATTTTCTTCTCCAAGCTTTCCTTTTGAAAGATTGATAAGTAAAATTTTTCCTTCATCCATCACTCTTCGAAAATCAAAAGCTGAATCAGATTGTCCAATAATATTTCTCATGGTTTTATTGGTGATAAAACGACCGAATTTTGAGACGATATAATCAAGAACTTCTGATTTGTGAAAATCAGAAGTTTGAGCGATTTGATCAGTCCAATAACGTCTCACGATCGGGTCCTGAACTTTTGGAAGTAATTCTTGAACGTATTTCGGATCGGTAAGAACGCGGACAATTTCAACAAAAGTTGACCCCTTTTCACTCATCACTGTAAGCATTGCATTTCGGACTGCATGCTCAAATCGTGGTCCGATAATACCTGTTCGTTGTGGATCATAAAGCTTATACATTAGATTGATAATTGATGTGGTTATAAAGTGTTTTTGATCTTCGGTTTTGGCTTCAAGAAGATTTAGCCCCATCGGTCTCTCAACATCTGATGGATCAAAATAGATGACGTCTTCGGCACGTTCTGGAGGAATATATTTAATGATATCATCAATCAAATCTCCGTGAGGGTCAATCACACAAACCCCATGACCGGCTTTAATATCTTGGATTGCCATATCATGAAGTAGGACCGATTTTCCTACACCTGTTTTTCCGATGATATAAACATGACGACGGCGATCTTCAACTCCGATCGTGACGGGGCGTTTGACGCCTCGATAATAACCTCCTCCAATTGATGTTCCGCCAGTTTGTGGAACTTCAATTGGAACTGGAGCCGTTTTGGCTTTTAACCATTGGATATGAGGGGTTTCAACGGTTTTATTGGGAAAATGAAAAATCGTTGCCAGCTCATCGGTTGAAAGGACAGAGATTGTTTTTCCAAATGGCCAAAAACCAACATCAATCACCGGAAAAAATTTATAAATAAAATTAATCATAAAAACCCCTTTAAAAAAATCTTTGGTTCCACTAAAACTATTTAAGTCAGAATTAAATTGAGTAAAAGAATTTTTTATGTTTTTTAAATGAGTATCTGCCATATCCTTTGTTGGAGCAGTAACAACAAAACGAATGACTGTCTCAAAACCGCTTCGGGTACATTTGTCTTCAATTTTTTCAAGGACTTTTGGATCAGTTTTAAAAGTCGCTTTTTCTGGATTGGCTTCATTTTTTTTAGTACTTGAGACATAGCTTTTGCCGGCACTTTTCCATTTTGATTCTGCAGGGCGAATTAAAATTTGAATGATCCCCGCTTCATTATCATCAAATTTTGATAAGGCTGATGTAATTGCAGATAGAGAATCTGTGGGCAAATCTCGATAAAGACGAATTGGCATATATGAGGCTTCTTTTTGAACTAAACCTCCAAAGACCACTTTTCCTTGCTCGTTAAAAATATTTGGCTCATCAACTTTGCGAATGTCAGCCATCGGGTAATAACCATAAATTGTTTTTTCAATTAAGTCAATAATACGATTAGGAGCAGAAATATAAAATCTTATTTCTGCCTTCTTTCCAATAATTTCAAATGAGACTACGTCGTCGACTTCCAAAAATGACCAAAAACCTGATTTTTTGAGTGATGAAAAAGAAGAAAACATTTGATCTGCCGCATCAATCTTAATCTCATTTTCTTTTGCCAATTTTACTTCAAGAGTAACCATCTCCAAGGAAATTTGTTCTCGTTTTTTTAGGCGAAAATAAATGACAATCAGATAAATAAGGACGAGTGCCAGTCCCGCAGCAAGTATTGCTGCCAAACTAGCAAGACTTATTGTGATCAGTCTGTCAATTAATATCTGATAGTCGATTTGATCCATAATTAGAGTATATAATATACATAATTATGAAACAGCAGGAAAATCGTCTTAAAATCAAATATCAAATATCAAATATCAAAACCAAATTTCAAAGATCAAAAATTTTTGAATTTTTATTTGTTACTTTAATTTTATTTATTTTATTTTTGAATTTTATTTATAGTCAATTAATTTCTCCTATTTATTTTAAATTTGTAAATAATGACAAGGTTTCTGTTGTTACTTTTTTACAAAAAATCAAAACTTTACCGGAATATTCAAGAATCTTGGAAATGAATAATAATATCTATGGTCCAACCGTCAAAGGGGAGATTTTCGCCCAAGAAAACAAAAAAAAAGAACTGATAAAGAATCTTGAACAACAATTAACTGTCAACCCGAAAGCAAGGGATCTCCTTTATAGTCTTTATCAGCTAACTAAAGACAAAAAATATTTAAAACAAACAAAAGAAATTGACCCAGGTATCAATTGACCTAATTAACCTAATTGATCTAATTAGTCTAAATAAATCCTAATTTCCAAATCAGATATTGGTATTTTTTTAGGTCAATTAGAAATTTTTGTATATACTGAATTATGCTCAAACAAGTTCATCTCTACATCAAAGGCGATGTCATTGGAGTCGGTTTTCGTGCCTGGACAAAGATCCAAGCAAAGATTATTGGAGTCACCGGTTGGGTACGAAACCACCCGGAAGGCTTTGTTGAGGCTTCTATTCAAGGAGAAGAGGAAAAAGTAAAACAAATTCTTGAGCTAATAAAAAAAGGTCCACCTGTTTCCCACGTCTCTAATGTTCAAATATTCTCCCAAGAACCGAAAGAAATATTTGATGGATTTGAAATTCGTAGATAAATTATCTGAGTGTATATCGTCAAAATAATCCCGTCTCCACGCCCTATTTACGTACTTTTGTAGGTTATAAGCGATAGACAAAATCAGTGGTGTTTAGTAGCATGAAAAAATGATAAATAAAAAAAGTAAAAAAGCGTTTTTTCGAACACTTTCAGCAATCTCGGCAAACTTATCAGCTGGCTGGTTTGGAGTTGTTTTTATTGCTCCCAGCTCTGTTTCGATAACATCAATAAAAGAAGTTGTATTTTTGATTTGCGATCTATTTTTTGGTATTCTATTTATGTTTATAAGTTACAAGTTTGAAAAGTCAATTCTATGAACCGACCAGATTTTTGGACTATCAATTCAAATGTTCTTATAACAACCTCTCTTGTTATGATTGTAATATTTTTAGCTGTTTTAGTTTATAGAAAAGCAGAAAAATAATTTTTGTAATTACATTTTTAAATTATTTGCTATAATGATTTTCTAAATATGATCCTTCGATGTTACTCAGGATCATAGTGAGTTTGTCGAATCTATGAAAAACTTAACCTTAAATTTTGATTTGCTCCTTAACCCGACTTGGGCGGGAGCATAATTATTTGGTATAAAAGCCAAACAAAGACCCCCGCCCAGGCGGGGTTATTTTTTGGGTTAAAAATTATTTAAATTTATGAATAACAAAATCTATATTTTCGAAACAACTTTGCGAGACGGCGAACAAGTTCCGGGGAGTCAATTAAATACAATCGAGAAGGTACAAATTGCCCGTGAATTGGAAAAATTAGGTGTTGATGTGATTGAAGCAGGCTTCCCAATCTCCTCCCCCGGAGATTTTAAATCGGTGATTGAAATTTCCAAAGCTGTCAAAGATCCAATTGTTTGTGCATTAACTCGTGCAAAAAAAGAAGATATCGATTCTGCAGTTGAGTCTTTAAAATTTGCCAAAAGAAAGAGAATTCATACCGGAATTGGAGCTTCCGATATTCATATAAAATATAAATTTAATTCCACTCGCGAAAAAATTCTTGCAAAAGGAGTCGAAGCCGTCAAATACGCAAAAAAATTTGTTGAAGATATAGAATTTTATGCAGAAGACGCAGGTCGTGCTGATCCAATATTTCTAGCCAAAATGGTTGAGGCAGTAATTATGGCAGGGGCTACCGTTGTTAATATTCCAGATACAACCGGTTACTGCTTACCCGATGAATTTGGAGCAAAAATAAAATATCTTTTTGATAATGTCAAAAATATTGATCGTGCTATTATTTCTGTTCATTGCCATAACGATTTAGGTCTTGCAACTGCAAATACAATAGCAGGAATTAGTAATGGTGCCCGCCAAGTTGAGGTGACGGTCAACGGAATTGGTGAGCGAGCCGGAAATACTTCTCTTGAAGAAATAGTTATGATTTTGAAAACGCACCGGAAGTTGGGTTTGGAAACGGGAATTCAAACAAAACAAATTTATAAAATAAGTCAAAAAATCTCCCAAATGATGAAAATGCCAATTCAAGCCAATAAGGCGATCGTTGGAGCTAATGCCTTTGCCCATTCTTCAGGAATTCATCAACATGGCATTTTAAAAAATCGCGAAAATTATGAAATCATTGATCCTCGTGATGTTGGGATTGATCAATCATCAATAATTTTGACAGCTAGATCGGGTCGGGCGGCTTTGAAATTTCGATTGGAAAAAATTGGTTTTAAATTAGATAAACCAGAAATTGATTTAACGTATCAAAAATTTTTGCAACTGGCTGATCAGAAAAAAATGGTTGATGATCAGGATCTATATTTTTTAATGAAATAAAAAATTATGAGAAAACCAAAGACTCTTTTTGAAAAAATTTGGGATAGTCATATAGTTTTACAAAAGAAAAACTATCCGCCTGTTTTATATATCGACGCTCATTATATTCATGAAGTGACTAGCCCTCAAGCTTTTGATATTTTACGAAAGAAAAAAATCCCAGTTTTTAGACCGGAAAAAACTTATGCAACTGCCGATCATAATGTTCCAACCATCAACCAACACTTACCTATTAAAGAACTTCTTTCTCGCCATCAAGTTGAAATTTTAACAAAAAACTGTCAAGAATTTGGAATCAATCTGTATGGATTAGATCATCCATTTAATGGGATTGTCCACGTAATTGGACCAGAACTTGGAATTACAAAACCAGGTATGACTATTGTTTGCGGCGACAGTCATACTTCAACGCATGGAGCATTTGGAAGTATTGCTTTTGGCATTGGAACATCTGAAGTTGGACAAGTGTTGGCAACTCAATCAATTCTCCAAAACAAACCAAAAACAATGAAAATTGAAGTTAACGGTAAATTACAAAAGGGAGTAACTGCAAAAGATATTATTCTGTATATTATTTCTCACATTTCCGTATCAGGAGCAACTGGTCATTTTATTGAATACACAGGATCTACTATCAAATCCTTATCTATGGAAGGGAGAATGACCATTTGTAATATGAGTATTGAAGCAGGAGCTCGAGGAGGTATAATTGCCCCTGATGAAATAACTTTTAAATATTTAAAAGGTCGCTTATTTTCACCTAAGGGAAAAAAGTGGGATAGATCGATTAGCTATTGGAAAACTCTTACTTCAGATAAAAATGCAAAATTTGATAAAGTAATATCTTTTAATGCCTCAGATATTGAACCGATGATCACCTATGGGACCAATCCTGGACAAGCAATAAAAATAACTGGGAAAATCCCAAAAAATGTAGATTTAAAATATATGAATCTGTTTCCAAATCAAAAAATGATTGGACAAAAATTGGATCTTGTTTTTATTGGAAGTTGCACAAACTCTCGAATTGAAGATTTACGAAGCGCCGCAAAAATTATAAACAATAGAAAAGTTGCCAAAAACATTACTGCTTTTGTTGTTCCTGGTTCAAATCAGGTGCGTGCTCAGGCTCAAAAAGAAGGTTTGGATAAAATATTTTTATCGGCTGGATTTGAGTGGAGACAACCAGGCTGTTCGGCATGTTTGGGAATGAATGAAGACAAGATACCATCTGGGAAATATTGCATCTCAACCAGTAATCGAAACTTTGAAGGAAGGCAAGGTCCGGGTTCAAAAACATTTTTGGCAAGTCCACTAACTGCGGCTGCCTCGGCATTGACCGGAGTTATAAGCGATCCAAGAAAATTCATATGATTACAAAAATAATTTCAACAGCCATTCCATTACCTCTTAAAAATATTGACACCGATCAAATAATTCCGGCTGAATTTTTAAAAGCAACCACGAGAAAAAATTTTGGAAAAAAATTATTTTTTGCCTGGCGTAATAAAAAAAATTTTGTTTTAAATAGTAAAAAATTTTTTGGGAAAATACTTGTTGTAGGATATAATTTTGGTTGTGGATCATCTCGTGAACATGCAGTCTGGGCACTGAAAGATTATGGTTTTCAAGTAGTCATATCAAGCTATTTTGCAGACATTTTCAAAAATAATGCATTAAATAATAGTCTACTACCTATTCAAGTTTCGGAAAAAATATTACAAAAAATATTTAAGATTATTAATAAAGATCCGAAAATAAAAATAACAATTGATTTAGCAAATCAACAAATAATAATTCCAGAAGATAATATTAAAGAATATTTTTACATTGATCCATATAAAAAAATCTGTTTAATGAACGGGTATGATGATATTGATTATGTTCTAAGTTTAAAAGAACAAATTATTAGTTTTGAACGTGCCTGTCATTCCCGCGAAAGCGGGAATCCATGATTCTGAATCCCCGATCAGGTCGGGGATGACAACAAATCAAATAATTATGACGAAAAATATAGCCGTTCTCCCCGGCGACGGCGTCGGTCCAGAAGTTACAAATGAAGCAATTAAAATTCTTAAAGTAATTGAAAAAAAATTTGACCACCAATTTTTTTTTACTGAAGGATCAATTGGCGCTGTGGCAATTGATAAAACCGGCACTCCATATCCGAAAAAAACCCATGAGTTATGTATAAATTCTGATGCAATTTTATTTGGGGCAGTTGGCGATTCAAAATACGACAATGACCCAACGGCAAAAGTTAGACCTGAGCAAGGACTGCTAAAAATGAGAAGGGCACTTGAACTTTACGCCAATATTAGACCTATTAATACTTTTCTATCTCTAATTAATAAATCACCATTGAAAAAAGAAATTGTCAAAGATGCTAACTTTATTGTTGTCCGGGAATTAACGGGCGGAATATATTTTGGCAAAAAAGGCAGATCAAAAGATAAAAAAAGTGCTTATGATATTTGTTCATATTCAAAAAAAGAAATAATTAGAGTGGCAAAGATTGCTTTTGAACTTGCCAATAAAAGAAATAAGAAAGTTACGGTAGTTGATAAAGCTAACGTCCTTGAGACCTCTCGCCTCTGGCGTGAAACCATTCATGACCAAGTAACCCATAACTCATCACCCATAACCGTAGAGTATATGTTTGTTGACAACGCCGCGATGCAGATAATCAAAAATCCTCGTCAATTTGACGTAATCTTAACCGAAAATATGTTTGGTGATATTTTGACAGATGAGGCATCAGTTATTACTGGATCAATTGGAATGTTGCCATCAGCCTCAATTGGGAAAAAAATCGCCCTTTATGAACCGATTCACGGGTCATATCCAAAAGCGGCAGGTAAAAATACCGCCAATCCTATTGGTTCAATACTTTCTGCCGCCATGATGCTCGATTACAGTTTTGGACTAAAAAAAGAAAGTCAGACAATCTACAAAGCCGTTGAAAAAACCTTGAGTCAAGGATTTGGAACTAAAGATATTGTCAAAAAGAATCCTCTATCGACATCGGAACTTGGAAACGCTATTATTAATTTTATTTAATATTTATTTGTCATTCCCGCGAAAGCGGGAATCCAAGCTATTAATTACCTTATGGATCAAACATTTAAATCTCTTACTCATAAATTCGTGGCTGTCTTAAACAAAAAAATTCCTGTTCCAAATCTTATGAACGCTTTAGGTCATATGAGCGCTGGATTGTCAGCTAGTTACTCAAATATCCCTGAAATGCGTTTTGATAATTATTATGATCACGATGGAGGAAATCACAAAAGCATTTCTGATAATCCGTTTATAATTCTTGCAGCTGATAATTCCAATAAAATAAGGACTTTACGTAATTTGCTAATTGAAAAAAACATTCATTTTGTTGATTTTACCTCAACGATGACTGTTGGGACGTATCTTGAACAACAAGAGAGAACCAAAAATACACCGGAACTTGAACTAGAATATTATGGAATTTGTTTGTTTGGAGAAATAAGTCAAATAAATGAATTAACACGAAAATTTTCACTTTGGAGATAAAAGTATTGTCCGATTAAATTAATTTATTAATGGGGATATTTTCTTTTTCAATTTGAATCATAATCACAGTTGACGAAACCTTAAATAATTCTGGCAATTGTTCGAGTGGAGGTAAAAACGAATATTTATATTTATTTTCTATTGCTTTATCTATTTCTAATTTTAATCGACTTCCAGGAACAAGAATACATCCAGCAAAATAATTTGCCTGTCTTTCCAAGATATAGTTCTCATCATTGGAAATAGTTTCTTGAAATTTTATGTATTCCTCTATAATGCTAAATTTTTTATGTTTAAAATATCTTTCATGCAATATCTTGTGTCCAATTTCATGGGCAATTGTAAAACGGGCCCTTTCTTCAAATCGATTAAATACTTCATCATCAATAGTTATCTGGTTAAAAGTTGAATTAATAAATCCATCTATTTTAAAAGTTGTTTTTAATTGTGGAATTGGGACGATTTGAATATTAAGTTTTAGCTCGGCAATTTCTTCGATAGGAACGGGAATTAAATTATCTTGATTGTTTTGTGAAAGAAATTCTTCAGCAATTTTTTTATGTCTTCGTAATTTAGTTGAGGTGGTTTGTCATTTTCCATTTATCATTTTGACTGTTTTCCATTTATAAGAAAGTCAAGTAATTCCTTAACTTTTTCTTTGCTAATTTTTTTATTGTCTGGTGTTCTCAAAAATGCTGGAAGTAGAGAAAATACTTCAGGAGCGTTATTTTTAATATCTGTAGGTAATTCCAATCTTGATTCATACGCCAAATCAAAAAAATTTACCCAATCAGATGAACCTCTCTTAAAACCTAAGGCTATAGCAAGACCATTTAATTTATCTTCATCTGTAGGGGCAGATAATTTTCCTGTTTCTATTCGTGATATATATGCAGGATCATAACCAAATCTTTTACAAAAAGATCTTAAGGTTAAGCCATTTTTTGTTCTTTTAATTTTAACTAATTCTGCAAAATTCATATATGTTTAAATATATATAACAATCTAAAGTTAATTTATATACATCTGTTGTAATTGTAATACAACACTAAACTTTTTGTCAAGTGGTAAATGAATTGTCAGATCTTCTTCTGATTTTTAGCGATGCATTTAAGATCAACTACATTGCCGGTGTTAGCGGTAAAATCCAAAATTTTCTTTCTAATATCAATATTGTAATCTCTAATTGATATAAATATGTTAAATTTAACATAACTTAACATATGCTTGACATATCAATAGGTTTTTTTCAATTTGCAAAATAAAAAATTTTTTGCTATGATGTTTGCTTATCTTATGAAAAATCAAATGTCAATTATTGTCCTCATTACTCCGCTTAACTGCGGTGTCATGAAGTAATTGGCAAAAACCAATTAGGACACAGACCCCGCTTAAGGCGGGGTTTTTCAATATATGGACATAAAAAAATTAAAATCAAGCCGAACAAAAGTCATGGAATACAGTGCGTTGAGCGAATTGCTTCGAGTAACCGCTGATTTAAAAATTATTTCTTTGGCTGGAGGACTTCCTGCACCGGAAAGTTTTCCTTTAAAAATAATCAAAAAATTAAATGATTTGGTTTTAAAAAAATATAAAGGTGCTTCTTTTCAATACGGACCTACCGACGGTGCCATGGTATTGCGGGAAGAAATCGCACAATGGTTGGTTAAACGTAATATGAAAGTAGTTGCCGAAAATATTGGAGTTACCTCCGGTTCTCAAGGTGCCCTTGACACAATTGGAAAGATTTTTATTGATGAAGGAGATATTATCGCCGTTGAGTCCCCAACTTATATCGGAGCTATCGATGCATTTGCTCCATACAATCCAAAATATGTAGAAATTCAAACCGATGAAGATGGCGTTATTCCCGAATCACTTGACCAAATTTTAAAAACAAAAAAAATAAAATTTGTTTATTTAATTCCTACATTTCAAAATCCATCGGGAAAAACAATTCCTTGGGAAAGACGAAAACAAATTGCAAAAATAATCAAGAAATATAATGCTTTATTAATCGAAGATGATCCATATAATAGTCTTCGATATCGAGGAAAACCTGTTGATCCAATCCAAACTTTGATTCCAAATAATACTGTTTACCTCTGTACTTTTTCAAAAGTATTGGCTCCAGGACTTCGAATCGGTTTTTATAGTGCACCAAAAGATATTGCTAATTTAATGATGGCCGCCAAACAATCGGTTGATCTTCATACAAATAGTTATGGACAATATTTGGCGGCCGAATATTTGAAAACTGGTGACTTAAAAAAGCACCTTCCAAAAATTTTAAAGATATATAAATCGAGGCTGGAAACAATGCTTACGTCACTTGATAAATATTTTCCAAATAATTTTAGTTGGACAAAGCCCGAAGGTGGTATGTTTGTATGGGTCACGGGACCTAAAAATTTTGATGCTGTCAAACTTTATTGGAAGGCTATAAAAAATAATGTAGCTTATGTTCCAGGAACATATTTTTTTGCTACCCCTGGGGTGGGCAAAAACACGATGAGGTTAAATTTTACCAATGTTTCAGAAATTCAAATTGAGGCAGCTATTAAAAAATTGTCTGAGGTAATAAAATCACTATGAAGATAACAGGTAGTCAAGCCGTCATTGAATCATTACTCAAAGAAAAAGTAGAGGTAATTTTTGGTTATCCAGGTGGAGCTAATATGCCAATCTATGACGCTTTATATGACTATAAAAATAAAATTCGCCACATCCTGGTACGTCACGAGCAGGGAGCCACTCATGCTGCTGAAGGCTATGCAAGAATTGCTGGAAAAGCTGGAGTTTGCTTTGCCACGTCAGGTCCGGGAGCAACTAACTTAGTCACCGGAATTGCCGACGCCCTGATGGACTCTGTCCCTTTGGTTTGTATTACCGGTCAAGTCGCCTCACATTTGATTGGAACCGATGCTTTTCAAGAGACCGACGTTATTGGGATTACCGCTCCAATTACAAAATGGAATTATCAAATCACTAAGATTGAGGAAATCCCAGAAGTTTTTGCCAAGGCATTTTTTATTGCTCAAAATGGTAGACCCGGACCAGTAGTAATTGATATTACTAAAGATGTCCAATTTAAAACTTTTGATTTTAATTATCCAAAAAAATACCAACTAAAAAAATTAATATCACCAACCCCATCAGTAAAAAATATTAAGCAACTTGCAGAAATTGTTAATTATGCAAAAAAACCATTACTCATTGTTGGCCATGGAGCTCTTATTTCAAGAGCTAGTCAAATTTTAATTGAATTTATTAAAAAAACTAATATGCCAGTCGCCTCGACTCTTCTTGGTCTTGGAACTATCCCAACTAGTCACAAAAATTATGTTGGTATGGTTGGAATGCATGGTAATTATTCTCCAAATGTACTGACTAATAAAGCTGATGTAATTATTGCAGTTGGTATGAGATTTGATGATAGAGTGACAAGCACAATCTCAACATATGCACCAAATGCAAAAATAATTCACATTGACATTGACGCTTCAGAAATTAATAAAAATATAAAAAGTTATTTTGGAATTGTTGGAGACGCAAATATTGTTTTTACAAATGCAATGCCTTTTATCAAAAAAAATGAACATCATGAATGGTTAGATGAATTTAAAAAACTTGAAATTCATGCAAAAAAAACTACTAATACACAACCTAAAAAACCGGGAATAACCCAACAGGAAGTGATCTCGATGATTTCAGATAAAACAAATGGAGAAGCAATAATTGTTGCTGATGTTGGACAAAATCAAATGTTTGCAGCACGCTACTATCAATATAAAAATCCCAATAGCTATATAACATCAGGGGGCTTAGGAACAATGGGCTTTGCCCTCCCCGCCTCAATAGGCGTAAAAATCGCTACTCCAAAAACCCAAGTTATTGCCGTGATCGGTGACGGCGGATTTCAAATGACAATCCAAGAATTGGGAACAATTTTCCAAGAAAAATTGCCTATCAAAATTTTGATTTTAAATAACGAATATTTGGGAATGGTCCGTCAATGGCAAGAAATGTTTTTTGAAAAAAGATATTCTTTTACTCATTTACTTAATCCTGATTTTATTACAATTTCCAAAGGTTATGGTATTCCCGCAAATTTAGTAAAAGAAAAAAAAGAACTAAAAAGAGCAATCGATAAATTTTTATCTGACGACGGTCCAACTCTTTTGGAAGTTGTTGTTGAGAAAGAAAATAATATTTTTCCAATGATTCCATCAGGGGCAGCTGTTGATGAAATTCGGATTAAATAATTATAAATATTTATACTGAGCGAAGCCGAAGTATGAAAAAAACATTTACCATGATCGTTGAAAATCAACCTGGCGTTCTTTACCGCTTGGTTAATGTTTTTTATAAAAGAAAAATTAATATCTCTACTGTTAATGTTTTCGAATTAAATAATGCAAAGACTTCGCAGGTTTCAATAACAGTAAATGTTTCCGAAGATGTATTGATAAACATTAGTAAACAGATTTATAAAATTATAGAAGTTATATCTGTGAAATAATTTTATGATCAATGTAAAAACGATAGATGAGGCGGCAACAAAACTTGAGGGGGTTATAAGAGAAACTCCTCTCCAATATTCTGATCGCCTCTCAAAAAGATATGGGGCAAAAATATATTTCAAAAGGGAAGATCTCCAAGAGATCCGTTCCTATAAAATCCGCGGCGCTTATAACAAAATGATTCATTTGACGGATGCTGAAAAAAAACAAGGAGTTGTCACAGCTTCCGCTGGTAATCATGCTCAAGGAGTAGCTCTTTCTTGTATGAAATTAAAAATAAAGGGTGTAATTTTTATGCCTATCGTTACCCCTCTCCAAAAAATTGATCGGGTCAAGTATTTTGGTGACGGTTATGTCCAGATAAAATTAGTCGGTCAAAGTTATGATGAGGCGACTCTCGCCGCAAAAACTTATTCTCACGAAACTGGTGCCGTTTACATTCCTGCTTTTGATGATGAACTGGTGATCAATGGTCAGGGAACTATTGGAAAAGAAATTTATGATGAAACAAATGGAAAGATTGATTTTGTTATCGTTCCAATTGGTGGTGGTGGTCTAATCTCTGGACTTTCAACTTATTTAAAGGAAAAAAATAAAAACATAAAAATATTAGGGGTTGAGTCAACTGGGGCAGCTTCAATGTCTAAGTCATTAAAACTTGGAAAAGTCTCTTCGTTAAAAAAAGTTGATACTTTTTGCGATGGTGTTGCCGTTAAGACACCGGGAAATATTACTTTTCCTATTTGCCAAAAAAATATTGAATCGGTCGTTGTTATTGAAGAAGGGCAAGTTGCCAAAACAGTCATTGATCTATATCAAAATGAGGGAATTATTGCCGAAACTTCAGGAGCTCTTTCCGTCTCAGCTCTTGAAAATATAAAGAATAAAATTAAAAATAAAACTGTTGTTTGTATTATCTCTGGTGGAAATAATGATCTTCTTCGCTATCCTGAAATCATGGAGCGAAGCCTTGTTTACCAAGGAAAAAAATATTATTTTTTAGTCGAATTTGCCCAAAAACCGGGACAACTTAAAAAATTCTTAAATCATGTCCTTGGACCAACTGACGATATTGTTCTTTTTGAATATGTGAAGAAAAATAACAAGGAACAGGGTCCTGCTTTAGTTGGATTAGAATTAAAAGATAAAAATAACTTGGATTTGATTTTAGAAAAAATGAAAGAGTTTAGTTTTAATTATAAAATGATCGAGGATAAAGAGTTGTTATATAGTTATTTGATTTAATGATTAATAAAACACTGATATGAAAATAGATACAAAAACTATATCTTGGAAAAAAATTAAAGGACGTAAAGGTACTTCAGTCAAACATCTACAAAGAGATAAAAAAAGAAATTTTCAGATTGATCTTATGAGGCTTGACCCTAATTTAACATTTAATCAACACTCCCATCCTGACATAGAGTGGATTTATATATTAAAAGGCGGTTTTTCTGATCACCGCGGAAATTTTAAACGAGGTGATTTTATTTTAAATAAACTTGGGTCAATTCATACAACAAAAACCGGTGCAGAGGGGGCAGAGTTTATCGTTTGCTGGTGTGGAAAAGTGACTTATTAGCATATGAAAAATAATAATTTTATTAATAAGGGAATTGATGCTGTCCAAAAAAACGGAAGTAAAATCTTGACCCGTGGACTTCATACCTTGCCGGCCATTTCTTTAATGATTGCCGCCGGAGTCCTAAAACATGTTTCTGATAAAAATAAGCCCTTTATTACCGTTGTTAATTCCTATACTACCCATATCCCAGGTCACACACATCTGCAATTTTTAGGTGAAAAATTAGTGGTTGCTTTAAAGAAAAAGGGTTTTAACGTTTGGTACTGTAATATCGGCGGGGCCGTCGATGATGGGATTGCCATGGGGCATTTTGGTATGAAGTACTCCCTCCCCTCAAGGGAATTAATCACTGATCAAATAGAGACAGTTATAGCCGCTCACCCCTGTGACGGTTGGATTGGGATTGGTAACTGTGACAAAATTGTTCCTGGAATGCTTAATGCTATGGTCAGATTAAATATCCCGTCAGTGTATGTCTCTGGTGGACCAATGCTTTCAGGTCAAAATAATACTGATTTAATATCCGTGTTTGAAGGTGTTGGTCAACGCACCGCTGGTAAAATATCTGAAGAAAAGCTAGTAAAACTGACAGAAACCGCTTGCCGAACTTGTGGTAGTTGTGCTGGTATGTTTACGGCCAATTCGATGAACTGTTTGGCTGAGGTAATTGGTCTAGCGTTGACTGGAAATGGGTCAATTCCTGCCGCTCGATGGACCAATAAAGATAAAGGAGAATACGAAATTAATCCCGATAGAATAAAATTAGTTGAAAAAACTGCAGAAACCATCAGTGATTTGATAAAAAATAAAGTTAACCCACTAGATATTGTCACAAAAGATTCCATTGATAACGCGTTTATTTTGGATTTGGCAATGGGCGGTTCAACTAATACCGTTCTTCACACTTTAGCTTTGGCACATGAGGCAGGAATCAAATACCCGTTAAAAAGAATAAAATACCTTTCTGACAAAACACCTAATGTTTGTAAAGTTTCCCCTTCCCGACCAGAAGTTCATATTGAAGATGTTAATCGAGTAGGTGGAATTCCGGCAATACTAAAGGCAATTTATAAATATTCAAAATCACCTATCCATCTTTCGGCAAAAACTGTAGCTGGTCAAACGATCAAAGAATATATAATGGATGCACCAAGCCCCGATAACGACGTTATTCGAATCGGCAAAAATTCCTTTTCTCAAAAAGGTGGTTTAGCAATTCTTTATGGAAATTTAGCTCCGGATGGTTCGGTTTTAAAAACTGCAGGGATTGATTCATCAATGATGAAATTTTTAGGTAAGGCAATATGTTTTGACTCACAAGAAGAAGCGTTAAATGCAATTTTAAAAAGAAAGATAAAAGATGATCATGTAGTTGTTATAAGATATGAAGGTCCAAAAGGCGGACCCGGCATGCAGGAAATGCTTTCCCCCACTTCGGCTTTAAAAGGACTTGGGGTGAAAGCTGCTCTAATTACTGATGGCAGATTTTCTGGAGGAACTCGCGGACTATGTATTGGTCATATCTCTCCTGAGGCAGCCTCCGGTGGACCAATTGCTATAATCAATAACGGGGATACGATAAAGATTGATGTTAACACCGGTACAATTGACCTGCTAATATCTAAAAAAGAATTCAAAAATCGAATAAAAAAAATTAAACCATTTACACCAAAAATAACTCGTGGATGGTTGGGTCGATATTCGAAACACGTGATGAGTGCAAATTATGGTGCGATCATGGACAATGTAATTTGAATTTCGAAGGGACGGGGTTTTCCCACCCAAATTAACAATTAATATTTTTTTATGAATACAATAAATGTTGTTTCAACAAAAAACGCTCCTGCGGTCGTTGGTCCATATTCTCAAGCATTAGAAGTTAATGGGTTTATTTTTTGCTCTGGGCAAATTGGTATTGACCCAAAAACAAAAAATTTAGTTGATGGAATCGAAAATCAAACAAGGCAAACACTAAACAACATCAACGAAGTTGTTAGGGCTTCTGGAAGTAACCTACGTCACATATTAAAAACAACTATTTATTTATCTGATATGAAGAATTACAATTTAGTTAATAAAATTTACGGAGAATACTTTAACAGTCATAAACCGGCTCGCGCAACTGTTGAAGTTTCTCGATTACCAAAAGATTGTTTAATTGAAATTGAAGCGATTGCAGTGGTTAAATAATTATAAATTGCTAATTTCTAGTTGACCTAATTTCTAAAAAATAACCATATTCCATTTATAGAATTGATAATTGGGAATTATTTAGGTTAATTAGATTAATTCAAAATATGGCCAAAATAAATTTCGGAGGAGTGGTGGAGAATGTTGTTACACGATCAGAGTTTTCCTTAAAAAAAGCTAGGGAAATTTTAAAAAATGAAACAATCGCGGTTGTTGGCTATGGTGTTCAAGGTCCCGCTCAAGCCCTAAATCTCCGCGATAATGGATTTAATGTAATAGTCGGGCAAAGAAAACCGTCAAAGTCATGGGATAAGGCTGTTGCCGATAAATGGATTCCCGATAAAACCTTATTTGAAGTTGAGGAAGCTGTCCAAAAAGGAACAATAATCGCTTATTTACTATCAGACGCCGGACAAATTGCGAGTTGGAAAACAGTTAAAAAAAATCTTACCTTTGGTAAAGCATTGTATTTTTCCCATGGATTTGGCATTACTTTTTCGCGTGAAACTGGAATCGTTCCGTCGAAAGACATTGATGTGATTTTGATTGCTCCAAAAGGATCAGGAAGAACGGTCAGGAAACTATTTTTGGAGGGAAAAGGAATCAATGCCTCATATGCCGTTTACCAAGACGCAACAAAAAAAGCTAAAGAGCGATGCCTGGCAATGGGAATTGGGGTTGGAGCTGGTTATCTTTTTGAAACAACTTTTAAAAATGAAGTTTATTCTGATTTAACCGGAGAAAGAGGAGTTCTAATGGGTGCAATTGCAGGAATAATGGAGGCTCAATACGATCTTTTCAGAAAAAAAGGTCATTCACCGTCGGAGGCATTTAATGAAACAGTTGAGGAATTAACTCAAAGCTTAATTCCACTAATTTCCGAGAAAGGAATGGACTGGATGTATGCAAACTGTTCAACTACTGCTCAACGTGGAGCACTTGATTGGAAAGGAAAATTTCGTAAAGCTGTTGAGCCAGTCTTTGAAAAGCTATATAAGTCAGTTGCCTCGGGCCACGAAGCCAAAATAGTTATTAAAGCCAATAGTAAATCTGATTATCGAAAAAAACTTGAAAAGGAATTGGCTGAAATTCATAACTGCGAAATGTGGAGGACTGGTGCCAAAGTGCGAGAGCTTAGACCATAAGTTTCTTTTCTTTAAAACTAAAATATCCATCTTTACAGATGATCAAATGGTCGGCAACCTCTATCCCAAGTAATTTGCCTGCCTTAACTAATATCTTGGTAATAGTAAGATCGTCTTTTGACGGTTTTAACTCACACGACGGATGATTATGACATATAATAATTGTTCCAGCGTGGTTTTTAATTGCCGCCTCAAAAGTTTCTCGAGGGTGAATAAGGCTTGAATTTAACGTACCAATCGAAACGGTATCAATATTAATAATTTTATTGCGATTATCAAGTGAGGCAACCAAAAAATACTCTTTGTGAAAATTGGTTATTTTTTCTTTAAATAGTAAAAAAATATCTTTTGGAGATCTAATGATGGCATTTTTATTTCTATTAGATTTTTTCTCCCACGTCAACCGCCTGCAAATTTCAAAACAGGCTTTTAGCTGACAAGCTTTTGCCAAACCCAAACCTTTTATTTTTTTTAATTCTTCAACCGATGCCTCAGAAAGTTTGTCAAGTGTACTAAAATTGCTAATCAATTTTTGGGAAATATTAATTACTGATTCTCCTTTGACTCCCCGACCAAAAATAAGAGACAATAATTCTTGGAGCGACAAAGATTCCACACTATATTTTATCAACCGTTCGCGTGGTCGCTCTTCAACCGGAACATCGTAAAGAGTATGTGATTTCATATTAATTTTAAAACTCAAATCTCAAAGATTAAAAATAAGTGTAAAATTTAAAGTTTTTATATTTTAATTTGACTTTGATATATTTAATTTTTGCACTTTAATCTTATTTTTGTCAACCGCTTACCCATCCTGAGCTTATTAAATGATAACATAGGACGTGTAAACGAGATAAAAATGATGAATAATACATGTGTTAAAATTAGCTATTATATGGAAACAATTTTCATCAAAAAACAAATAATCAAACCGAGACGCTTCCTGAAGGTAATGAATTTGTAGAGGGGCTTTTAAAGTTTTGCAGGGATAAAAAAATAAAAGCAGCCTGGTTTTCTGCGATTGGAGCAGCTAGTAAAGTAACGTTGGGTAGATTTAATTTTAAAGAGCAAAAATATGAGGAAAAGAGTTTTGAAGAAGATTTTGAAATTACATCTCTTACTGGAAATGTAGGCACTCAAGATGATATTTTAGTACTTCATCCTCATGTCCAACTGGCCCGTGCTGATTTAAGTTTAATTGGCGGTCATCTTAATTTACTCCAAGTTCAAGGAACGTGTGAAATATATTTGGAAGTCTTTGATACGGAATTTAAAAGAATTCGCGGAAAAGTTGGACTCAAGCTTCTTACACCCCAAATGTAACTTTTGTGGACCCACGGGGAATTGAACCCCGCCCTCATCCATGCCATGGATGCATTCTACCGATGAACTATGGGCCCTTCAACTTCGCTCAGGGTAAACCCATATATTCTACCATCTACTGTCCAATTTTAGTTATACTAAAAATATGGAGCAACATGCGATCCCTCGACAAATCACTAACTTTGAATTCAAGCTAATTGGTTTTTTGACAATTAAGCAATTTATTTACTTGCTTGTTTCTATCCCTCTTGGAATTATTGTTTACTATATTTTCCCGGTTCC
This sequence comes from bacterium, assembly GCA_021825445.1. Classification (GTDB taxonomy): domain Bacteria; phylum Patescibacteriota; class Microgenomatia; order UBA1406; family GWC2-37-13; genus GWC2-37-13. The sequence goes on from JAKAHA010000006.1 coordinate 24,629, forward strand.
GATTTTAAATATTCTGCTTGGTATAGCGGTTGGCTCAATTGGTGTTGCTTTTGCCTTTGTCCCAATTAACGACCGACCAATGGAGGATTGGGTAAAAAGTCTAGTCAAAAGACTCTCCTCTCCAACGCAGTATTTTTTTAAAAAACAGAACCCTGCCATATATTTTTTAAAGGATTTAATTTTTGACTCTGACCCTCATCGTGTTATGTCCCATATCGACTCACAGCAAAAATTATCAAAATATATAAATATTATGGCTCCAACCGATAATAAAAATAGAAATCAGGAGATCAGCAACCTTTTTTCCGATCCATTCTCTTCATTGTTGGGCAAAAAACACGACCCTCAACCATCAACAATCAAAGCCTCACCATCCTCTATTCCCTACGCCCTACACCCTAATGAAAAAATACCTTTCCTCACTGGTCTCATAAAAAACCACAAACAAAATTCCCTAGCTGGGATTCTTGTTTATATAAAAAAAGATGTTCCTAGTGACCCAATTAGGATATTAAAGACAAATTCTCATGGAGTTTTTGTAACTTACAATCCTATCCCTCCTTCAGAATATTTATTTGAAATCAAGGATCCAAAAGGAGTCTTCTTTTTTGATACAATGAAAATAAGGATAGAAAATGTTAATGAAAGACCGATCGAGATTATGTCGAAAGAATTAATATGATCAATTCTAATTGTTTTTTGTGGATTCCAACGAACCAATTGGATATTGACAATTATTTCGGTTAATTAGAAATTAGTAATTAGAAATCTTTAAATGCCAACCACCAAACCAACATCACCAGTTAAGGCTTCAACTCAATCTTTTATTGAGATAGAAGAAATAAAAGATGATGTGGTTTTGATGAAAGATTTTTCAGCAGCAGCGGTCATCGAGGTTGGAGCTGTCAACTTTTGGCTACTTTCAACTGAAGAACAATCATCTATGATTTACGCTTACTCCGAACTTTTAAATTCTTTGTCTTTTCCTGTTCAAATATTAATTTTGTCAAAAAAAATTGACGTTTCAAGCTATCTTGATTATCTTGAAGAAAAAATAAATAAACAGAGTGTTGAAATTTTAAAAAAACGAATGGTTGGTTATCGAGAATATATTAAAAGTATTATCAAAATAAATACGGTTTTAGAAAAAAGATTTTTTTTCGTTGTACCTTTTTCACCCCTTGAGATGGGTGTTTCAGGGGCTAATCCAGGATCTTTAAATAAAGAATATGTTTTCACCCGCGCCAAAACTGCTCTTTATCCAAAACGCGATAATTTACTAAGACTCATTACAAAAATTGGTCTAAAAGGAACTATATTACAACGTCAGGAATTGACCGAACTTTATTACAATCTTTACAATCCATCAGCAACTGGTCGAAGACTAGCACCGGTTGAAAGTTATATGGATGTTGTAATGAGCCAAAGTTAAAAGTCAAAAGTTAGAATTCAAAAGTTAAATAGTATTTAAAATTTTTTAAGTTTGACTTTAATTTTTGCCTTTTGAATTTTGAATTAATATTATGTTTAACCTATTTGGCAAACCAAGCAACCAAGCAACCCATAACCAAGCTTCTTCTAATAATATGGCCGACTTTTTAGCAGCGGGGTCCGTTTCCACAAAAGATTTAATCGCCCCATCTTACGTTGAGGTCGATTTTAATAATTTAAAAATTGATGATAAATTTTATCGTACTTTATACGTCGTCGGCTATCCTCGTTATGTCTCCCCAAATTGGCTTTATTCGCTTATAACCTTTGATCACCCTCTATATATTTCTATGTATATTTACCCAACTGAATCAAAAAATGTCCTAGATGATATGAAAAGGAAAATTGCCGAGATGGAGGCCACGATTGAAGGAGATATCAAAGCCGGAAAAGTAGTTGATCCAACCGTTCAAGTGGCACTTGACGACGCTTTGGCGCTTCAGGCAGAGTTAGCTAAAGGATCGGAGCGCTTTTTTCAGTTTGGACTTTATGTAACTATTCCAGCTGACTCTCTTGATGAATTAAATAGAATTACAAAAGAAATTGACTCGGTATTATCTTCTCTTTTAATCACCTCTCGCCAGGCAACCCTCGAAATGGAAGAAGGATTCAAATCAACGCTACCAATTTTCTATGATAAATTAGGTGTCTGGCGAAATATGGATTCAACCTCTCTTGCAACCACCTTCCCATTTGCCACTGCTTCTCTTACTCGAAATGAGGGAATCCTTTACGGCTTAAATCAACATGATGGCTCCTTAATTATTTTTGATCGGTTTACTTTGGAAAATGCCAATGCAGTAATTCTAGGAAAATCTGGAGGAGGAAAAAGTTTTATGGTTAAACTTGAAGCTCTTCGACTTTTAATGATGGGTACCGACGTTATTATTATTGATCCGGAAAACGAATATGAAAAGCTTGTTCCAGCAGTAGGTGGAGAATATGTTGTTTTTTCATCAACTTCTACTTATAAAATCAATCCTTTTGATTTGGAAAAAACCAATGCAGGACCCGATGAACTATCTAATAAAATCCTTGACCTCCATTCTCTTATGCGGGTGATTATGGGAGAACTCACACCGTCTCAAGACGCCTTACTTGATAGGGCTCTTGTGTTGACCTACAGGGAAAAAGGAATTACCCAAGATCCTGAAACTTTTTCACTTGAGCCACCGCTTCTTGAAGATCTTTTTAAAGTATTTGCAGGAATGGAAACTCCTGAAGCAAAAGAGATGGCAGATCGGTTGGAAAAATTTGTTTCAGGATCAGCCGCTGGAATATTTAATCAACATTCAAATTTTGATATTAAAAACCCTTTCACAGTTTTTGGTATTCGGGACTTGGAAGAAAATCTTCGACCAGTTGCCATGTATATTGTTCTTGATTATATATGGAATCGAGTACGACGCGATCCCAAAAAGCGAGTTTTGATAGTTGATGAGGCTTGGTATTTGATTAAACAAAAAGATTCTGGAGCCTACCTACATTCTTTCGCCAAGCGTGCTCGAAAATACCAAATGGGTTTAACAACAATTACACAAGATGTTGAAGACTTCTTGGCAACTGATGAAGGAAAAGCAATAATAACTAATTCATCTCTTCAAATTATTTTAAAACAGTCTACCGCCGCCGTTGAAATAATTGCAAAAACATTCTTTTTGACCGGAGGAGAGAAACATTTTCTGCTTCAAGCCGGGATCGGAGAAGGGTTATTTTTTGCAGGTCACAACCACGTTGGCTTTAAGGTAATCGCCTCAGAGGAAGAAAAAGGTATAATTGATCAGAAATAAATAATTTATCTATACATTACAGGTTTTTCTGTAGCCGGAAGAACCAGACTCATTCGACGTTCTTTTTTGGAGACTCTTTCTATAAATGCTTTAATTTTTTGACCTGGTTTTAAATTTTCATCACCTTTTAATTTTGAAATGTGAATTAATCCCTCAATACCTGATTCTAACTTGACAAAGTATCCGTATTTTTCCTTGCGAGTTACTTCTCCCTCAACCTCTTTATCTTTTGGATATTTTTCCTCTATTATTTCCCATGGATCTTTTTGTAATCTTTTAAGAGATAAATTTAGCTTGAAATCTGTCATATTTTTTTCAACGACATAAACATCAATTGTTTCACCAACCGTTACAAAAGAGGCGGCATTTGATACTTTTTCCCATGAAATTTCAGAAATATGAATCAAACCCTCAACTCCCTCAACTTCACAGAAAACTCCAAACTCTGAAGCTCCAAGCACTTTAGCTTTATAAATTTTTCCTTCTTTTATTGCTTCAAATTTTTTTATTAAATCTTTATGAGAGATATGTAAAACTGAAGCTTTTTGAGAAACAACTAAACGATTTTTTTCTTTATCAACTTCAAGAATTTTTACTTTAACTTTTTGTCCTCTCATTTTTTCCGGCTGAGAGAGGAATGGTTCTGTGAGTTGAATCTTTGGGATAACTCCACGTATACCCATAAAATTAATAAATACCCCACCTTTTCCATATTCCCCACAAATAACATCAACCTCTTCTTCACTATCTCTTTTTTTAATTAAAATATCCCATTTCCCCTTATCAAAGAATTTTCGAAGTGAAACAACTGGAAAACCATTTTTTGATTCTTCGCTAATTATTCTAACTAAAATAGTATCTCCTTCTTTTAAATATGGTAAATATGTGGAAATTTCTTTTATCTCAAGCTCACCTAAGATTGCTTGGGCTTTCCCACCAACATCAAAAATAATTCCTTTTTTTGTAATTGAGGTAATTTTTGCTTCAATCTCCTTCCCTTTTTTAAGTAAGGTTGGCTTTGTTTTTTTAAGAAGCGAGTCCATGATGTTCATAATATAAATATTTCTCCTTTTTTTTCTGACTTACAAGACTAATAATATACCAAACAAAAAGCTTATTATCAACAGAATCATTGATATTATAAAAACTTTATGATATATTATAGGGTGTTATGGAAAATATTTTACTACCTTCTTTGGTTACTAGGTTTATAAAACACCTGGAATCACAAGAAAAATCATCTTTTACAATCGTAGCCTATAAGAAGGATCTTGAACAATTTGTAGGATATTTATCCTCTCAAGAAGTTGCTGATATTCGTGAAATAAAGAAAAATAATATTGATGGTTTTATTAATAAACTTATCAATGATGGCTATACAAAAAAGTCAGCTTCAAGAAAATTAAATTCTATTAGAACTTTTTTTAGATATTTAAAAAATGATGGAGTTATCGAACAAAATCCTTCTCTTGACGTGTCTCATCCAAAATACATTCAATCGGCTCCAAGAATTTTTTCAAAACTTGAATATCGAGCACTTCGAGATTTTGCTAAAGAAGAACCTAGAACTTATGCCCTAATTGACATACTTCTTCAGACAGGTATAAAAATTGGAGAACTAGCCGCCTTAAAGATTGAAGATATAAAAGATGCAACTATTCATGTCTCACAATATGGAAAAACCGCCTCTCGAGATATTCCTTTAAATAAAGCTGTAAAAAAATCAATAGAAGATTATCTTAAAAGTAGACCAGGATTAACAAATAGTGGTCACTTATTTATCACTCGAACAGGACACCCACTGTTAATTAGAAATATTCGCCAAATCATTTCTCGTTGCTTTAGAGAGGTGGGAATTGAAAAAGCTACGGTTAATGACTTTAGAAATACTTTTATCGCCCACCAACTAAGAAATGGTGCCTCAGTTGAATATATTGCCAAACTTGTTGGTCACCGAAGACTTTCGTCAACCGAACGCTTCCTAAATGTCGTTAAGGAAGAAATCCAGAAGAAAGAAGGATTGGGAGAGCTTTAAACTTCAGATAACTCTAATTTGACTACTTAGACTCATTGGTCTAATTTGACCTATTTATTATCATTGACAATCGCTGTGGACTTGTTTATTATTTGTGGATAAGTTATCCACAATGTTAAATTATGTCATCAATATCCTCTTACTGGGATAGTTTTATTGAAAAACTAGGAAAAGAAAACAACCCAGTACTATATCCACTACTTAAACAGGCAAAGATCGAAAAGATAACCAATGAAGAAATCTCACTTTCTGTCGGCAGTTCAGGTGCTTATGATTTTTTAGCAAAAAGAACTACAGAGATTGAGCAGCGATTTTTTAATTTCAGTCAAAAAAAAATTTATTTGGAATTTAGTATTAAAATACCTGTTAAAAAAAACATTGCTACCCCACTACTTTCTTTTGAGCCAAGTATTGAAGATATTTTTACAAGAGCAGGATTAAATAAAAAATATAATTTTGATAACTTTGCCGTTTCAACATCAAATCAAGTTGCCTATGCAGCAGCTCAGGCTGTGGTAAACAATCCGGGAAGCGCTTATAACCCCTTGTTTTTATACGGAGGAGTTGGTGTTGGTAAGACTCACATTGCTCAAGCTGTCGCAAAAGAGATTTTAAAACAAGATCCAAATAAAAAAGTATATTTTTGTCCTGGAGATAATTTTACCAACGAACTAATAGAGTCAATCCGTGAAAAATCAACTGGTCGCTTTCGTAAAAAATACCGCTACTTAAACTTATTAATTGTTGATGATATTCAGTTTATTGCTGGAAAAAATGCCGTCCAAGAAGAATTTTTTCACACATTCAACTCAATAGCATCATCGGGTGGTCAAATTATACTGACTTCCGATCGTCCACCAAGTGAAATAAAAAATCTAGAAGACAGGCTTCATTCAAGATTTTTAGGTGGGTTGACTGTTGATATCCAAGCTCCTGATTTTGAACTTCGATCTGCAATCTTATTAATTAAAGCTAAAGAAAAAGGTATCGAAATTGATATTGAGGCGGTTAAAATTATCGCGGAAAGAGTAACTGACTGCCGAGGACTCGAGGGTGCACTACTTTCTGTATATGCTAAAGTTCTTGGAATTAAAGAAAAAATAGATTTGGAAGCAGTAGAAATGTTTTTTTCAAAAAGTAGTGAAATAAAGAAAAAAAGGGTTAATCCGGCTGATGTTATAAAAACTGTTTGTTCTTTTTATAATATTAAACAGTCTCATCTTAAAGGTCCATCAAGGGCTGCTTCAATTGCTTTCTATAGGCAAGTTACTATGTACTTACTTGAAAAGGAGTTAGGGCTGACTTTAATTGAGGTGGCTGAGATGTTAAATAGAAGAGATCATACAACAGCCCTACACGCCAAACAAAAAATCAGCAATTTAATTCTTAGAGACTCTAGTTTGAAGAAAGAGATTGATATAATAACCCAATCATTACTTTAGTCTACATTGTTTCCACTAATCCCCCACATACTTTTTTATCATTTTTCTTTGTCTTGAAAATCTATTCCTTTTTTTATACACTTATGCACACAACCTATTACTACTATATTTAAATTAAAAACAATAAAACCATGAAAATTCAATTACCTAAAAATGATTTTTTAAAAAAAATAGAATTATCATCTCGTTTTACTTCATCTAAACTATCATCTTCAACATCCCTTCAAGGAGTTTGTTTGGTTGGAGAAGAGAATAAAATTAATTTTTATTCTACAGATCTAAATTATTATTATCACTCAATACTAAAATATGTGGGAAATAATAAATTTAAAATAATTATTGAGCCTAAAAAAGTTATTGAGTTTCTATCACTTCTTCCTGATTTAAAGATCGAAATCGATATTAAAGAAAAAGCGATTGTGATATCTCAAGGAAAAATAAAAGGTCAATTTCCCCTTTTCTCAGATCAAGATTTTCCTTTTCCACCAAAAAACACAGAAGAAAAACAGAAAATTAAAACATCTTTTTTTAAGGAGAGCCTTCCATATTTATTTTTTTCTGTATCATCAGATGAGACTCGACCAGTTTTAACAGGAGTTAATTTTGTGACAGATGATGAGAATCTTCAACTGGTTGCAACTGATGGTTTTCGACTTTCTCTTTTAACATTAAAAAAAGATCTCCCCTTCTCATCAATGATTATTCCTGCAGGTTTTTTAATTAACGCACAAAGATTTATTAATAAAGAAACAGAGATAGAATTTAGTTATTTGAAAGAAGAAAAACTTTTAGCCTTTTTTATAGGTGAAAACGATATTTATGTTAGGATGATTGAAGGGGAATATCCTCCTTTTGAGAAAGTTATTCCAACTGAAAAAAAGACAACAGTTATAATCGATTCTGAAGAATTTTTAAGAAGTGTAAAATTAGTTTCTGTTTTTTCAAAAGAATTTTCAAACATCATAATAATGGAGGTAGAAAAAGATTCGGTTAAGTTTATTCCAAAAGTTGGTCAGGGTGAAGAAGATGTTGTTTTCCAAGAAGCAAAAATAGAAGGAGATAGTCAAAAAATTGCCTTTAATTACAAGTATTTAATTGATTTTTTAAGTCACGTTCCAAAGAAAAAAATTATAATAGAGTTATTAAGATCAGATGCACCTGTTGTTTTTAAAATAGAGGGTATTAATAATTTTTTTCACATAATAATGCCTGTGAGAATCCAGGAATAATATGGAATCCTTTATTCTTGACACTAATCTATTTTTTAATATTGGAGCAGGTCTTGGTATGGGAAAAACTACTGAAGAAATTGTGGTTAAGCTAACTAAAGTAATAAAAGAGCTTAAGAAAAAATCAAAAGCTGTTTTTTATATGCCGCCAAGGATAGTTGATGAATTTTTGAGCTTTTTTGAAGATAAAGATCAGGAATTTATAAAAAATTTTTTATCAAGTGTGAATATTGAATCTCCCAATCCATCAACTACAAATTTTTCTGGTCAAGTTTTTTATAAGTTAGTTGAGGATATTCGTAATCGAAGTTATAGAGGGCTAAATATTGCTGAGGAAGAAATTACTAGGGTAGGAGAGATGACATCTGGTAAGAAATTTGAGTCAAAAAAAGATTTTCAGATCTTTATAGGAAAATTTATTAAAAACTTTCGCGATCGTTATCGAAACGCAACTAGGACCGGTTTTTTGGATAGTGTAGCTGATCTAGACTTGATTGTTTTATCAAAAGAAGTTGATGGTTTTTTAGTAACAAGCGATGAGGGTGTTTTATCCTGGGGGAGGACTTTTGGTATTAAAGAGATGCCCGCCTCAGTCTTTCAGAAACGGCTAGAAGATCTTCTGTCTTAGAAAGCTCTTCTTCATCGGGAATAAGAGTAGAGACTAAATCTAACATTTTATCAGTGATCGTTTTTTGTGGGGTTTCTTGATAAAGAAGGTGGGATGATAGTATTGTGATTAATTTTTTTTTCATCTCTTCTGTTGGGACAACGAGGTAAAGATGATAAAAATACGGAGACTGTGAAACAACTGTTAAAGTATAAAAACCAAATCTTTTTCCAAAATAAAAATGAGAAAGAGCCTCCCATCTCAAAGTTACTCCAGCTGCGTCAATTCCAAAGGTTGTAATTTTATTTTCAACATCAGGAGGAGGGGTGATTGTTAAAACGTAAAATATAAAAACAAGAGCCCAGATGGGAATAATTAAAATTTTATCACCGAAAAAAAATACTATAAGAGACAGTAGTAAAGCCACAGTTAAATAAAATTTAAGTATAAGAGCAGACTGTTTTTTGTATGGGCGCAGAGGTGCTTTCCAAGAAAATTTTACTTGAGGATTTTCATTCATACTTACAGAATACTAGTAAACTTGAACTATGTCAATTATATGCTATAATAAATACTATATGGATAGTTTTAATAAGGTAATTTCATTCGTTTTGGGCTTGGTTGTCGTCTTAGTCTTTTTTGCCGTGGTTACAGGAAAAATTAACTTAAAAAGTAATACGGGTACAACCTCAGCATTAACTTCAACAATAACCCCAACTCCAACTAAAAAAAATGAGGGTGGATTCTTTGGTTTTTTAAAATCAAACCCAACACCAACTCCAACACCGATAAAACAACCAACGTCTTTTGTGTCTTATAAACAGTCAACCCCCAAATCAATTCCTTCAACAGGGTTGCCAACCTTATTTGTTCCCCTACTCTTTTCAGGTTTAGCTGGAGGAAGCTTCTTGCGAAAAGCAGGAAAGAAATAAATTATTCTCCAAACCCTGGTATTTTAAGTATTCCTGAGGATATGAATTTAACTATAAATACCGATCCAATTGTAAATATTAAGCCAATAATCGCCCCCAATACAACTCTTCTTCCATAATTAAGTTTTTCCGGATTAGCTTGCGAAATGGCAATTATAAATGACCCATATAAAAGATATAAAAAGGCGATTCCTCCCGACATTCCAAAGATAATATTTAATATCGATTGAGAAACGCCTCCTACTCCTCCACCAAGGCAACCAAGGAATGTATATTGTTTTCCAAAAGCTCCGGCTATTGGAAGGTTTGTGGTTGGATCAATTATTAAGCTTTCTCTTGCTGATGGGTCAGAAGAAATTCCAGGATAAAGACATTTTTGACAAGATGACCAACTTTGTGGAGCTGGATTTGGTGGACAGTACCCACAAAGATCACAGGCTGCGTAACGGGTTTGAGAAAAAACAGTTTTTGATCCGAGATGGTAGATGGTAGATAATAGTAGTAAAGAAAGAAAAATTGTCAGAAATACTTTTTTTATCATGTTTTTAGTATAACAAAAATTATATATAGGCATATATTGTTATAATGAATTAATGAAGAAATTATTTATTGGAATATTTTTATTAGTGATTTTTTTATCAGTATTTTTGTCTGTAAAAGCTGATGAGATAGACGATATTAATAATGCAATTAATTCATTAAAGAAAGATCTTTCAGGTAAGGAGTTTAATTATCAAAGTTTAAGTGCAAGACTTGGTGAAATAAAAAATAAAATAGGAAGTTTGGAAAAAGAGATTGTGCGAAAAGAAATTGAAGTAAAAAATGGAGAAAAAGCTCTAACCTATCAAAAAGATCTTCTCGATGAAAGAGTTAAATCTTACTATAAAAATGTTAATAAAAACACAACTCTTTTTTTAAGTGCTCTAGTTGCAGATGATCTTTCAACTTCTCTTCGGAAAATTTTTTATCAGAAAAAAATAGTTGATGAAGATAAAAAAACGATTATTAAGGTCGTTCTTTATGTAAAAAACCTTGAAGAAATTAAAAAACAATTAGAAATAGAAAAAACAGGGCTAGCTCAATCGAAAATAGAAGTTGATAAACAATCACAAATTTTAGCTGGTCAAATATCTCAAACTCGTTCAAAAATTGCTGAATTAACAGCGAGACAACAACAGTTAATTGCTCAAAAATTAGCAAGTTTAAATATTTCAAGATCTTCTTCAAGTGTTGGTAGGTGTGATAGCGACTTAACAAACGGTCGAGATCCTGGTTTTTCTCCAAAGTTTGCTTTTTTTACTTATGGTGTTCCAAATCGAGTTGGTATGAATCAATACGGAGCTTGGGGGAGAGCTAAGGCTGGCAAAAATGAAACGGAGATACTGCAAGCTTATTATAATTATGATGAAATAAAAAAATGGGATACTAATGTTGAAATTAGAGTTGATGGAATGGGGACTTACAAATTAGAAGAGTATGTAAAAAGACTGTATGAAATACCCGATTCATGGACTGATAATAATTTAGCTGCTTTGAAAGCTCAAGCAATTGCCGCTCGTTCTTACGTTTTAGCCTATACTAATAATGGTCAAGGGTCAATTTGTTCGACCGAAAGTTGTCAAGTTGTCAAATCTGATCCAAAGGGAGGAAACTGGGAGCAGGCTGTAAATCAAACAGAGGGACAAGTAATGACTCAAGGTGGTAATCCAATTAAAGCTTGGTTTTCTTCAACTCATGGTGGTTATATATTTTCTTCTGGAGAGATTGGTTGGTCTGGAACTTCTTGGACAAAACATGCGAATGATTTTGATGGTTCGGTGTCAAGTTTTTCCGATCTGGCATCAAAGTCGTATGATCGTGAATCTCCTTGGTTTTATTGTGATTGGGGCTCGAGAGCTCAATATAATAAAACGGCATGGTTGAAGTCTGAGGAATTAGCAGATATAGTCAATACTATTCTTTTGGCAAAAGTTGATTCTTCCACTCGTGAACATCTTTATCAACCAGACAATCCGCCGTCAGGTACGGATAACTGGAATCAGGACAAGGTTAAACAAGAACTTAGTAATCGCGGGCAAAAACCTTTTAATTCAATAAATGATAGTTCTGTTTCTGCAGATTTTTCTTCAGGAAGAGTTAGTCAGGTAAGTTTTTCCGGAGATGCTGGAAATCTTTCATTTTCTTTAAGTGAGTTTAAAGACTGGTTTAATCTTAGGGCACCAGCAAATATTCAAATAGTTGGACCGTTATTTAACGTTGAAAAAAGGTGAACATTATTGTTATAGTAATACAATAGTATGAAAAAAATATTAGCTGCCTTATTGTGTGTTTTTAGTTTTGTGTTTTATACTTTGCCAGTCAATGCTCTAACTTATGATTTGATTGCCCCAACAGAACAATTGGTTAGAGGTCAAGATGTAAAGTTTGCAATAAATATTGATACGGAAGGAAAATCTTTATCATCAACCTCAATCGGGATGAGTTATGAAACTCAATATTTAGAATATGTTTCAACTGCTCCAGGAAACAGTTTTACAACGGTCGCAGCTGATGTTCAAGGAACTGGTAAATTGGTTTTAACAGGATCATCAAGTAGTGCCTATTCTGGTTCGGGTGTATTTGCTTATGTAACTTTTAAACTAATTGCAACTAGCGCTGGATCAACTCAGCTTTGCACTCTTTACAATCCTCAAACACCAACTTCAACACCAGCACCAACTGCAACTCCAGTTCCTGGGCAACCCACTTCTCCACCAGCTCCAACTGCTCTGCCTAAAACTGGTGAAAGTAAGCCTGCGGTACAAGGTATTATGTTGGCGTCAATTTTTTTCTCGGTGGCGGGAATAGGTATTCTCGTTTTTAAAAATACATGAACAGATTCAATTTGGTAAAAAATATTTTCATTATCCTTGTAGGTATTTTTTTTGTATGTCTTTTTTTTACAGTTAATTCAGTATCAGCCCAAGTTGCACCATCAGTTAAGTCTTCAATTGAAATTTTACCTCAGCTTTGTGGTTGCCCAACAGAATTAAATAGTGTCTATGTATCAAGTGGTAAAGGAGAAACGTGTGTTAGTAATAGTGATGTGGAGACAGCTTTTAAAGAATTTAACACAAATCCAAGAACAAAACATTTGTGGGTGGAAGACCAAGATGTTACCGCTCAGGGTAAATCTAATGAAAGAGCTCGTCAGTTTATATATTGGGTAGTCACTCATTCGGCAATAGATAATCATCCGGTTTTGACGAAAGTTTGGTCGACTACAAGAAATTTAAGTTATTTTTTGGTAATTCTAACCGCAGCTTTACTTGGGCTTGGAATAATAATTGGACAAAAAACAAATTTTGAAACTGGAATAAAACTTTGGCCAGCTATTACAAAAGTATTGACCTCAATTTTTTTTATTGCATTTTCAGCAACAATAGTGATAACTGTCATTCAACTTTCTGAGGTAATGATGAAATTTTTTATTGAAAATTTAGGAGGAAAAGATTTGTTTAATATTTATTTTTCAGGAATTAGTCAGGAGAAAAATTATGTTGATTTTTTTGGTTGTCGAGATTTGAATATTCGAGTGCAAGAATCGGTAAAAGCAGAAATGTTTGTATTGAAGTTAACAAACTTAAGTTATTATTTTATGGGTGGGATGTTGCTTCTTAGAAAGATAATACTTTGGTTTTTGCTTTTTGTATCCCCATTTTTAGCAATAGTATTGTCATTCGTTTTTATAAAAAATGTTGGGATGATATGGATTGGAGTTTTTTTTCAATGGGTTTTTTATGGTCCACTACTTGCTCTATTTTTAGGAGGATTGGCTTCAATTTGGAAATATGGAATTCCTTTTGTTTTTGATTTTTCCAGAGTTGACACGATGTCTGGCTATATTTATCCAACTGCAATAAATATTTTATATGGAGGACCAGCTCAAAAATTATCAGTCATGAATAATGGAAATTATATTGACACATTTATTGAATATGTAATTACGTTAATAATGCTTTGGGCGGTGACGATTTTTCCATGGTTTTTACTAAGAACATTTAGAGATTATTGTTGTGAAGGAATTAATGCTATGAAAAATATAATGTTGTCTAGTCTAAATCCCGGTCATCCAAACGGACCATCACCTTCTCCAACTCCGATTCCATCAAATATCAGTTCAAATGTTGGGGTAGAGATGAAAATACCGCGCGATATAGGTTCAACAATAAAAACAAGGATTGAAACAATTGAAGAAATAAAAAAAGCTAACACTGAGGAAATTAGTCGATCGCTTAACATTAAAGCTTCCAATATTACCGATATTGCAAATTTTGAAACTAATAAAACTCTCAATGAGACAACTAGTAAAAATATTAATTATCTAAAAAATCCAATTCAAGCAACAACTTCCGCTGAAAGACAAAAGTACATGAATATTCGAAGTGAGTTGTCCTCTCGTGCCTTAAAATCCGATCAGTCAGCCCGCCGCATAATTGATGTTTTCACTGCATCTAAAGCCGATCAATCCCGTTTCCATCAAAACATTATTTCAACTTTGCCAAAGGCAGTATCAGTCACGCAGGTAGTCTCATACAAAATAAAACTATCAAAAGAAAAAGTTGAACAAATATCTTCAGCCATCACAAATACTGTTATCAATAATAAAAACACAGTAGAATCAATTTCAAAAAAATCAGGCGTTGAAGTTGCAAAAACAACTCAGGTATTAAATTCTCTTCATACAAATGTTAATACACCAGTGACTGAAGTAGCTCAAAAGATTGCGGATGACACAAAAATTGAAAAAGAAAAAGTGGTTTCGGTTATCAAAGAATTTTCAGTCCATGTTAAGTCAGATGAAAAAATTAGTGAATCGGTTGCAAAAGAAAATAGTCTTAATGCTGATCAGGTTAAAAAAGTTATTGAGGCACAAGAGCAGATGGTCTCTGAGCCGGAAAAAAACATTGAGCAAACGATTGTCATACCTCAGACAGTTTCAATTGATGAATATGAGCAGGTGAAAAAAATGTGGACACAGCAGTATGAAAAAGGTGAGATACCGCTTGGTGAAAATATCAAGACAAGAGACGTTTGGGTAAAAAAAGATATTGTTGTAATTACAAATACTTTAAATAAATTATTTTCTACAGATGAAAAAATAAAAGAACAGGGTTTGGAAGAGGTTGGATATATTTTGCCAATTTTCTTAGTAAACAATCTATCAGGAGAACAATTGGTTACTTATTTGAAGGCAAAAATTGAGGCAGCAAAAACTGTCAAAGATTTACTTGATCGAGAACGAGAGGTGACGGAAAGACTTAAATCTAAAGTAGAAGAGATTGATGTTATGAGACCTAAAGTTAAAGAAGCAGCAAAGACGATGGAGTTGAAGCAAGAACTCAAAGAAGAATTACCTAATTAACCTAATTGATCTAATTATTCTAAACAAACTCCAAATTCCAACTGGATATTGGAAATTATTTAGGTCAATTAAAAATTAGCAATTAGAAATTATCAATGACTTTTTACTAAACTTTGTCAACACTTCAATTTCTCCCTTTTCTTTAATAAGAACAGTGTCCTCTATTCTCATTCCCCACTTATTTTCAAAATAAACTCCTGGCTCAATTGTCACAACTTGATTTGGTAATAATACATCAGTTGAAGTGAAAGAAATTTTTGGAAACTCATGAATTTGTAGTCCGACGCCATGACCGGTCGAATGCGGATAGGATAGATTAGTGGTCATCAATCGACGGCAGAATTGGTCAACGGAGACAGGATTACTATCAATTTTCAACCGTTCGATCGATTGTGTTTGAGCGTTTAAAAGTGTTTGATAAGTGTTTATCATTTCGCCGGACGGTTTCCCGGTAAAGATCATTCTAGTTGTATCTGAGTGGTAATCCTTAAATTTAGCTCCGTAGTCAATTAGAATAATAGAATTTTTTTTGACTTTTTCGTTATTTCCTGCTCTTGTGTCGTAGTGAGGAATGGCAGAATTTTTATCTACGGCAACGATTGGATAGAAAGACATGTCATATCCTTTTTCTTTTAACCAAAATTCAATTTTAAACGCAATCTCTTTTTCTGAAATTCCAGGACGAATTAATTTAGTCACATCTTCTAAACACTCATCGGCAATTTTACATGCGGTTCCTAAATTATTTATTTCTTCTTCATCTTTTATCTCCCGGATTTTGATAATAAATTTTTCCAAAGAAACTGTTTTAATATTTGTCAGATGATCTTTTATTTTTTGCAATTCATTGACTTTTAAATCATCTCCTTCAAATCCCAGCTGATTAATTCTTTCTTCCTCAACAATTTCCTGCAAGTGTTTGATTAATCCTTTTTCAGGTGTAATCAATTTGTATTTCACATTGTCATCCTCCGACTTGATCGGAGGATCCATCTCTCTGGATTCCCGCTTCCGCGGGAATGACATATATCTTGCATCTGTAAATAAATAAATATTATTTTTTGTTACCAATGTCCACGCTTCCCTCTCATTTTCGGTTAAGGTCTTAAATCCTGTTAGATAAAGAACATTGTGAAAATTGCTTACCAAAAATCCATCCAGATTTTTTTCCACCAAAATTTTTCGTAGTTTTTTTATTCGTTGTTGAATCATAAGACATAATTATATCGAAAAAAGCAGCGGAACGATTCATCGTTCCAAGATTATCATTTGACTGTCATCCCCGTGAAAACAGGGATCCATGAGTTCTAGATTCCTGAGCAGGTCGGAAATGACAGAAAGCGTTGCTTAGGATATAATTAAAAGAATGAATAAGACAAAGGGATTTTTTTTCTTTTGTCAGCGGGTTTTTTGTTTGTTTTTGAATAATTATCGCCCATTTAAATTTTAGGAAAAATAAATAACCATTTGACAAACCTTAGGTTAATCTATAGAATAGCCTTATGTTAATCCCAACTTCAAAGAATGTTAAAACCATCACCGATATGAGAGAAGATGCTTTGGGTCTTCTTGAACAGGTTAAAAAAAACGGAGTTACTTATATTTTTAATCGATCACAACCTAAAGTGGTGATGATTGATATTGATGAATTTGTCCGAATGCAGGAACTACTTGAAGATTATTTTGATGAAATTGAGGCTCAAAAATTAGCTAAAGAACCCGTTGGTAAACTTATTCCGGAAGAAGATATTATAAAAGAATATGTATAAGCGTTTTTACTCCTCAACCTCAAAAGAGGATTTGGGTAAATTGGAAGAAAAAGAAAGAACACAAATAATTTTGAAAATCAAACAGCTTGTTTTTCCTTTTCCAACTTCACTTAATATTCGCAAAATGAAAGGCTTAGATAATTATTATAGAATAAGGGCTGGGAAACTGAGAATAATATTCCAAATAAATTATGAAAAAAAGGAAATAATTATGCGAAAGATAGGTTATAGAAAAGACGTTTATAGATCTTATTAATTAAGATAATTTGCTACAATAAAGAATGCTCAGAAGACTGGTGATTTTCATGGTTATATTGGTAATTGCAATTCCTATCTTATTTATATACTTTCAATATTTTTCGCGAGCTGCCTCCATCAAAGCAAACATCGTCGTAGATGTCAATAAAACTTCAGGAAAATTTCCAGATCGCTGGAAGGCACTTGCCCAAGGGGGGGAAGAGTCAGGAGTGAGAATGTTGGAGAACGTCGTTTCTAAAGTTTCCGGTCTTTATCCAAAATATATTCGCCTTGATCATATCTACGATTTTTATGATGTTGTAACACGTGATTCGTCAGATCATTTAAGTTTTAATTTTTCAAAATTAGATGCTACTGTTTGTGATATCTATCACACCGGAGCAAAACCTTTTTTTTCACTTGGTTACATGCCACCAACAATGTCTGAAGACGGTTCTCTAATAGGCAAACCAAAGAACTGGAACGAATGGGCTTTTTTAGTTCAAAAAACCATCGAACACTATAGTAGTCGCGACTCAGTTTTGCCATGCGGGGCACTGGATAGTTTTTGGAAAACGGATATTTATTATGAAGTTTGGAATGAGCCGGATCTTGAAAGTTTTGGAAAATGGAAATATTATGGCAATAAAAGTTATAGTGAATTATATTTTTATTCAGTCAAAGGAGCTTCTCAAGCACAAAATATTTTACCTTATAAAATTGGCGGACCGGTGACAACAGCTTTGTATAAAAATTGGATTCAAAAATTTTTAGATTATATTATTGCAAATAATTTAAGAATTGATTTTTTTAGTTGGCATCATTATTCAAAAAAAACAGATGATTATACTCAAGATATAATAAATCTAAACAAGTGGTTGGGAGAAGATCAAAAATATGATAAGTATGAAAATTTACCCAAAATTATTTCTGAATGGGGTTATGATTCTGAAAAAAATCCAATTGCAGATACTGAGGTTGGTGCAGCTCACACAGTTGCATCGCTTAGAAATCTTATTAATGCTCGGCTTGAGCAATCTTTTCTTTTTGAAATAAAAGATGGACCAATCCTCTCGTGGGGAATTTTCAACTATGATGGTAGTCCAAAACCTCGTTATTTTGCCCTAAAACTTTTAAATGATCTGGAAGGAAATCAGTTAATGGTTGATGGTGAGGGAAGCAATGTTAGTGCAATTGCAAGCAAGACGGAAGATAAAATTGTTATAGTTTTAACAAACTATGATGAATATGGGCGTAATTATGAGGCAGTACCAGTGAAATTTAAAAATTTAGATGGTGCAAATTATAAGCTCACAAAAAGATATTTAGATAATCGATCTGATGTTTTTTTGGGGCTTAAACCAATAAACGACGAAATAATATTATCCGGAGATAAAGCTATCATTATGCCAGCCAACTCAATCATCGAACTAGAATTGGTAAAGATAGAATGATTATTTTTTTTCAAAATATAGCGTGACTACCGAGGTTATTGTTTGCGATCCTTGCTCAATCGTTGGTCCTCCTCCCCCACCAACTCCTTCTGCAGCAAGTTTTGCATAGACAGGAAAAGATGATTGTCCTGGCGAAGATTCAATAATGTTTGTAATTTTTCCCAATTTTATTCCAAGGTCTTTGGCAATTTTTGTTGCCTGATCTTTTGCATTTTTTATAGCAGCGTTTCGTGCCTCTTCACGATATTGTTCCGGCTTGCCAACAACAAAACGAGATCCATTGATCTGATTAGCTCCAGCGGCTGTCACGGTTTCAATCACTTTTGATGCTAGTTGTGGATTTCTAACTTTTATTTCAATGGTAACGCTTCCATTATATCCATCAATTTTATTTTCATTATTTTCGTATCTGTAATTTGGATTTATCGAATAATTTGAGGTCTTAATATCTGCTTTTTCAATTCCAATTCCTTTTAAAGAAATAATAATTTTATTATTGATTTCATTAATATTTTTTTGGGTTTCGGCGACTGAAAGTGCTTTATTGATAGTAATTCCCACATCAACATAAGCAGTATCTGGGGTAACTTCAACTTTTCCTTCACCAACAACGGCAAGCTCTGAAGATTGAGTTGTATTAACAACCGTTATTGGATAAGAAATATTAAAAAATTTTATAACAAACAAACCCAAAACGACAAACATCACCGCAGATAAAAAGTTTTTATTTTCCATAGGTTAAATATTATTTCTTCAAAATAAGTGTTGGGATAACTTTTCCCGCTTCTTTAATTTGCATAAAACCCTCTGAAATAATTTGATTTATAGACATAATCCTTCTATAAAGGAAAAATTCACCTAAGAATAATAATATAAAACTAATTAAAATAACTCCCATGATTGTCATCATGTGACCCTTGATATAGCGATTAATTTTTTCTTCCATAAAACTTTTTAACTGATAATATATACGGTATAATAAATTTATGTTCGTTTCAATAGCAATTCGTTCAGTGATTGTCTACTTATTTGTAATACTTGCAATTCGGCTTTTTGGAAAAAAAGAGCTTGCTCAGCTTTCAGTCGTTGATCTGGTTTTTATTCTGCTTATCAGTAATTCTCTTCAAGCTGCAATGATTGGAGAAAATACAACTTTACTAGGAGGATTAATTGCAGCTGGGTCACTTTTTATAATTAACTGGATTTTAAAAAATTTGATTTATAAATCAAAAAAAATTAGCGAAACAATTCAAGGAAGTCCAATAATGTTGGTTTATCAGGGAAGAATTCTTCATAAACATTTAGAAAAAGCTCAGATTTCTCAAGATGAACTTGAAGCGGCAATTCGTGAGCATGGAGTCAAGGAAATTGCTGCAGTTGATCTGGCGATCCTTGAGGTTGACGGCAACATCAGTGTTCTCTCGAGCAACTTCACAAAAAAAACTAGAAAAAGGAGAATTCAAAAATCATTGAGCTTCAGTAACTAAGTTAATTATTCTACGTGTATTGACTTTATTTTACTATTTCTTCATAATGTAAATTATGGACGCAAATAATCAACAGATTGCCCAAGCTGCCCCACAACCACCAGTCAATACTTTACAATCTAAAAAGCCTAATTTTTTCTTGATTTCGTTGAGTGTTATTTTTTTGATTTTATTGTTGATAACTTCAATAATAATGCCTAAATATAAATCCAAAACAAAAAACATTGTACCTACTCCAAGTATTATTTCCCCGTCGCCCACCACAATAATGAAAGAAGAATATGTCAATCCATTTGCGCCGACCGGGACAACAGAAAAACAATACAGCAATCCATTCGAACAAACAACCAACCCGTTTGACGAACTAGCAAAATGAAAAAATATATTTTTACCATAACCGCAGTTTTGTTTGCAACTATCAGTCTGCTTGTTTTTGTGCGAGTAAGTTTTGCCCAGGAGTCTTCTGAAGACAAAGCAAAGAAATTTGGAGTGACCTTTCCTGTTTTGGAATTGGGCAACTGTACTTCCGTATCGGAATGTCGGACATATTGTGAAGATCAGACACATAGGGATGCTTGTGTAAATTTTGCCAAAAAAAAGGGATTCTATAAAGAAGAAGAAATAAATTCAAAAAGACAGTCGTTGATGCAAGCGGCCAAAAACGAGCTTGGGTGTAATTTGGAAGAATCATGTAAGGCAATCTGTCAACAAGAAGCGAATTTTGAAAAGTGTCGGGCTTTTGCTGAAAAAAACGGATTGGAAGAAGGTCAAAAAAACCCGGGTGATAAAAAAGTATTGGAAAAAGCAAAAGAAATACTTGGTTGTGATTCGCCATCAAGCTGTAAAGCGGTTTGTGAACAAGAATCCAATCGGGAGAAATGTTCGGAATTTGCAAAGCAGACAGGATTGGAGGGGGGTAAGCGTCGTGTTGGTCCCGGGGGTTGCGACTCTGAAGATAGCTGTAAACTATATTGCGAAAAAAACCAAGAAGAATGTAGAAAATTTGGGGGCGGTCCGCCTTCTGATGATAAAAATAGAAAAAAAGGCCCGGGTGGCTGTGACTCCGAGGAAAGTTGTAAAAAGTATTGTAGCGAACATCCAAATGAATGTAAGGGTGAAAACAAAGATGTCAGGGATATTAAAAATGACGGAAAACCTGGAGATGATGATAAGTTAAGGCAGATGGGTCCCGGGGGATGCAACAGCGAAGAGTCATGCAAAAAATATTGCCAAGAGCATCCAAATGAATGTGGAAATAAAGATGAACCCAACCAGGAAAGGTTGCAAAGAAACCTAAACGAAGGTCCTCCGGAGGATTTTTGTAAAACTAATCCTGATGAATGCCGTAGAAAAGAAATAGAAAAAGAAAGAAAACAATTTCAACCTGAAGAGCGAAGAATGGAAAATAAGCCACCCACAGAAAACCGTCCACCGGAAAACCGTATAGAAAATAATAATGAACTCCAACCTCCAGAAGATGTAAAAGGCGTTTCAACTGAAATGGCTTTCTTTAATAAGATTATAAACTTCTTGCTTGGAAAATAATTTTATATTGTTTATCCTTTGATCCCTTTTTCGACCCCGATCACTACAAAATAATTTCAAGATATTTGAGAAATAATAATGGTGAGGTTAGGAAGATTTGAATTGAGAGCTAAAGCTATTCGAGGTTAAAACAAATATGAGAGCGAATTTAATTTCTTTATATTTATTACAGAGGTAATTTAACGTAATTATTACTTATCTATTTTAGAAATGTTTAGATTTCATAATTATGGAAGTGTTGGAAATACAGCGTATATATGCTCAATATGAACAAACATAGAATTTACATATCTTTCATCTATAGTTATATAATTCATATAATCACAAACAACTCTTTGATCTTTACAATTACCTAACTCTATACCTAATAGCCTTACTGGTTGGGTGTTTCTAGGATCATTTACTAAAAAATGGATTAAAACTGAATGATGCCCTTTAGGTGCGCTTGGTAAAGATCTTATACTACGAGAATATGAGCGAAAGTTATACCCTTTACTTTTGGCATAATTTAAAAGAAGATGATAGACAGAATAGTATGCTCTACTAACAGCACACCTATAAAATCCTTCTGATGAGAGACTATTAACTTTGGCGTATTTTTTAAGAGATTTGGATATTTTATTAAAATCGTTCCAGTTATACATTTTAGACAATATTTACGTTGAATAAATGAATTTTTGTTCCCATATTAGCTAGAAACCAGTCTTTTTGGAAATTAAGCAAGTTTTCTAAGTTCTTCTTCAGATTACCCGATGATCTTATATTAAGATAAAGTGACTCAGAATCAGAATCAGGGTCAGTTTGAATACCCAAAGAAAAATTTATATTTTCATCTTTAAAATAAACATTTTCAATGTTATAAATTACTTCTGAAATTAAAGGAGCTAAAAATCTATTTTCCATTAGAAAGTCAAATATTTTCTCATATTCTTCCATATGGTATTGCAATGAAAAACTTCCCAAAAATTCACTTATAGAATAAGTAGCAAAATTTTTTTGCCAAATCTCCTGATTCTTTAGTTTTTCATTTATGCTGTTAGATTTATTTTCATTTGATACTTTAACAGCAGCCCCTATAGGAAATAACGTATTTGCATTATTATTTAAAAAATCATCAGATGGTCTTCGAATAATTACTCTATTATATGGATTGTAACTCACTGCCCATTCGGCAAAAAAATCCAAGTCAGCTACATAGTCTGCAATAACAAAACCATCTTTTGTATATGCAATAGTACCTGCGGTAGGTGATGTTGTAGAGAAATTTTTAATCCATCTTAATGGATTAACTTTATGATAACCTACGTTTGATTTAATATTTATTCCTTCCATAAAGACATTATCTCATTAAGTTTAAAGTTTTTTTCAGCAAAATCTATAAATTTTTCTGC
The DNA here is from genome assembly GCA_021825445.1 of bacterium. Classification (GTDB taxonomy): domain Bacteria; phylum Patescibacteriota; class Microgenomatia; order UBA1406; family GWC2-37-13; genus GWC2-37-13. The sequence goes on from JAKAHA010000006.1 coordinate 47,442, forward strand.
AAATTCTTCGTTTATAAAATCTTTACTATTTTCTTGTGATTTTGTATTAATATCCCTTGATACAATTACACCAGTAGATTCTTCTTTTGTATCCTTAAATTTTGCGATAGCCGCTTGTAGTCGTGTATGATTATTTAAGCTTATATCTAATCCTCGTATTTTAGAAATATAATCAACAGTAGCTTCGAGAGTATTTCCTTCATGTATGTCCATAAATTTGTTATTTATAAAACGTCCTATATAAAGTTCTGGAGATTTTATTTCTATGAAAAAATTAGAAATTGATCCAATCCATTTTATTTTTGTAATAGATTTAGTTTCTCTAACGAATATTTTTACAGATCTTAATAAGATATCTTTGGAATCTTTAAAAGAGGCGCTTTTTCCTTTCCCATAAATAAAAAAATCAAGTCTTTTTCTACTAATATTTAATCTAAAAGCTTCGTTTTTTGAACTGACTTGGACTATTGGAACTTCTGCTAATGCTGGCTCATTCGGGACAGGTAAAATTATAGGTGTTTCATCAAATTTCTCTGTAACTTGACCGCTTAATGATTTCCAGAGTATGTCGTCAGGGCGAGCAATACCATCTTCAAAATATATAGCAAACTGGCTTTGCATGAAGGATAACTTTCTTTTCATACTCTAATATTATACATAAATACAAACATAATGATCAAGTAGAAAGAGCTTGTTACAAAGCTATAAATAATCTTTTGGTGGAGATGGCGAGAATTGAACTCGCGTCCGAGAAAACACTTCTAAATTTGTTTAGCTTAGAATAGATTATTTTTACTCGATTCCGATCGCTTGTGTAATCAAAGCGCTTCGGAAAGCTATTTCTAAGTTGTGGACGAGATCGACTAAATAGTAAGGTCGCCTCGCCTTATTCCGATTGGTTTATCCCCCATATAGATTGAACCGGACGAAATCTAAAGGGAGAAAGTTAGACAGCTTGGGCAAATGCAAATCTCATTCCTGAGTTTGCAAAAGCTTGATACTCTCTATACTCTTCTGATAGTTTATTATCAGTTAATTTTTTCCGTTTAACGGACAGGTCCGTCTAAGCCATTTTTAAAAGTGCAAATTTCCCGTCGATGCCTTGCATCCCCATTAGAAACGGTTAACCAGTTAACGAGTTTTCGAGTTAACGGGTTTATCGTTTCTTATGTCCACCAAAGTTCGCTCTTCAAGCCGTGTACGAACAGTACTGAAAAGGCTTGAAGTAAGAACAGGTGGACCTTCTCAACTTTTAGTGTATTCTTTAATTTCCCTTTCTTCCCTGATCTTTATATCTCTTTGCTTCTCTACCTTTCTCTTTTCAATGTCTTTTCTGCCCTTTACCAATGCTATTTCTAGCTTGATATGAGGACCTTTATTATAACAGCTGACGGGTGCCAAAGTCAATCCTTGCCCAGCCATTTTTACCTTCAATTTTAAGAGCTCGCTCTTGTGTAAAAGCAATTTTCTTGACCTTTTTGACTCATAGGTTTCGTTCCTGGCGAACTTATAGACCGGTATGTCAGCGTTAATAAGATAGACCTCAGATCCCATAATCCTTACAAAAGCATCATCGATCCGAAGTCCTCCGGCGCGGATTGATTTAACTTCGGCTCCGGTGAGAACAATCCCAGCCTCATATTTTTCGATCTCACGATAGTCGCGATGGAATTTACGATTAATGATTTTCATAAAACCATTATAACATCAAGATTGAGCAAGAAAATTAATACGCAGCTCCTTTAAATTTTGGACAGTTAGTCTTTGCCCACTGTAGAAATTGTGGTTTACAATCATTTTTATCAATGCTAATTGGAGGCATACAATTTACCCACTCATCTTCCGGACATTGATAGTTGTTAGGAGCGACGGTTATGGTCGGCTTAGTTTTTACGACTTTAGGACAAGCTGCAAATTCACATTTTGGTCCACTTCGCCCAACTGTTGATCCATCCGGGCAAATAAGCGCTTCTTGTGTACAAGGAATTTTATAGGTAGGCTTGATGCCGGAGACAAGATACATAACCGTAGCTAAAATAACGATAAGGATTAATCCAACCAGGCTTCTTTTCATATATTTATAAATATAAAATTATTATAATGTATAAATGAATTTTATAAAAAAGCATTTGTTATTTTCTCTATTTTTACTTGGGTTATTTGTTCGACTTTCGATAATTTTTTATGATTATAGTTGGGATGTAAACAATCATATGGTCTGGGCAAAAGATTTTTTGGTCAGAGGTTCGAAGAATTTTTTTGAAACCCAATCTTCAAATGTCTTTGCCAATCTTACTCCAAATTATCCACCACTGGCAATCTATATTTTTGTATTAATGAGGGCGATAAATCCGATGATCCACAATGTCTATTGGTGGCTCAATCTTCATATTCCACTTGTTCCGTCAAACTTTATTTTCTTTTTAGAGAAGCTTGTTTTTTTAGCGGCGCTAATGAAAATTCCTGCAATTTTAGCCGATCTTGGGATTGCTTATCTTATTTTTATTTTTGCAAAAAAAATAATTCCAAAAGACAAAAAAAGCCAAATTATTGCAGTCTGTCTTATACTTTTAAATTTTTCATTTATTTATAACAGTGCCTTATGGGGGCAGATCGATTCAATCCCAATTTTTTTATTTCTTATCTCAATTTATTTTCTAATTTATACACGACGAAGCATTGTTTCAACCATATTTCTGATATTGGCACTTCTCGTAAAACCAACGGTTTTAATTTTTTTCCCCGTATACATTATTTTATTTGTTCAAAAATTTGGAATAAAAAAGTCGATCATCAATTTTTTTATTGCCAATATTATTTTTTATCTTTTTTTTCTTCCGTTCATGCAAGGAAAAGATATTTTTCTATATCCATATGAGACTTATATTAATAAAATCTTAGCTGCTCAAAGTTTACCTTACGTCACCAATGGAGCTTTAAATTTTTGGGTATTGATCGCAGGTTTTAGAGGGATAAAAGATACGGCTTTCTTTTTATTAAATATTCCCTACAGATATTTTGGATATTTAATAGTAGGGATAATTAACATCTTTGTTATTTTGTGTCTTTTAAAAAGCAAGAAAATAACCGAAGACTTTTTTATGGCTTTATTTATTGCTTCTTTTGCGGCGTTTTTATTTTTAACCAAAATGCATGAGCGCTATAGTTTATTACCTTTGGTTTTTTTACTTATTTATTCATTTAAAAAAAGAAAATTTATTGTTTGGTTTGTTATTCTGTCACTTATAAGTTTTATTAATCATTACCGTAATTGGACCGTGCCACGAATCGAACAGGCAACGAAGATCATTGAAGGTATGCCGTTTGTCTATATTATTTCTGTCATCAACATTCTTATATTTTTTTATTTATCTTGGTCTTTCTTTCGGTCAATTCGCTCTAAACCAAGAGCCTTGACGACGAAATAAACGACAAAAGCAAGGATTAAAAAATCAATGCATGAGCTTACAAAGTGACCCCAAAGGACTTTATTTTGACGAAGGGTAAAATACA
>JAKAHA010000020.1 GCA_021825445.1 bacterium
TTGGTATAAAACAAATGCAATGCCAAATATGACTAGAAGAGTTTTTACTCATTCAACAGAATTTATTGTTTGGGCTGTAAAGAACTCTGGCTGGACTTTTAACTATGAAAAAATTAAAAAAATTAATCCAGAAAAACAAAAGAATGGTGAAGAAAAGCAAATGCGAGATTTATGGGAAATGCCATTAGTTCAAGGAAAAGAAAGAATAAGAGGTCTAGATGGAAAAGCCCTACACCCAACTCAAAAACCAGAAGAAATGTTAAAAAGAATTATTTTAGCCAGCTCAAACGAGGGTGATATTATTTTAGATCCATTTTTAGGAAGTGGAACAACTGCCGTCGTGGCTAAAAGATATAATCGAAATTGGATTGGAATTGAAAAGGAAAAAAAATATGTTGAAATGGCGAATGATAGATTAAAATGATGATTAATATTTTATAAATTAATCTTCTCCATCTCTCCTAGAAATTTTCCTTCAAAAAAAATGTGAATGGTTTTTTCTGTCTGGTGGGTAATGTCAGTAAAATAAAAATGACGAATTGGTTGTAAATTATTTCCTAACAACTTATTTGTTGTCAAAATATTAATCAACTCTTTAGTGGTGGGTTTAGCCGGGTCAATAATTTTAATGCTTTTTCCAATAATTTCTTGGATAGTGTTTCTTAAAATCGGGTAATGGGTACAGCCGAGAATTAAAAAATCGATTTTTTTATCATTAAAATATTGAAGATATTCTTTGGTAATTATTTTTGTTGCAGGGTGAGAAATAAATCCTTCTTCAGCAAGTGGAACAAGAAGTGGGCAAGCTTGGGAGAAAACAATTTCACTATTATTTAATTTTTTTATTTCTTCTTCATAACTTTTACTGTTAATTGTTGCCCTAGTTCCAATGATGCCAATTATTTTTGATTTTAAATTATCAACAACTTCAAAGACCGTTGGTTTAATGACACCAATTACAGGAACTGGAGATCGACTTTGTAATTCGGGTAAGCAAGTTGCCGAAATGGTATTACAGGCAACGACGATCGCTTTGACCTTTTTATTAATTAAAAAATTAACCAGCTCTTTGGCAAATTTAGTTATAGTTTCTCGATCTCGAACTCCATAAGGAACCCTGGCTGTATCGCCCAAATAAATAATATTTTCTTGAGGAAGTTTATTGATAATTTCTTTAGCAACGGTTAAACCCCCGATTCCTGAATCACAAATTCCAATAGGTTGATTATTCATGAGATTAAGGAATATTTTAACAAATTAAAGTAAATAAACAAAAAAATCTTTTTTTATGTAATATAAGATTATGTCTACATTTGACAATGATAGTTTATACAAATCTCTCAAAGAATTGAGTGTTATTGATGTAAATGATTTGGATCGAGCATTCAACAAAAGTAAAGAAAATAATGGTGATTTGGGAAAAATATTAGTCGGAGATGGATTGATTACCGATGAAAATTTAGGAAAAGTTATCGCCGAACTTTATCAAATACCATTTATTATTTTGTCTCAAGTATCAATTGCCCAGGATATTTTACATATCATTCCTGAGGTGGTTGCCAAGAAACAAACAATCATAAGTTTTAAAAAAGATGAGAAAGGGCTTCATCTAGCGGTAAATAACCCCAAGAATATTGACATAGTTGAATTTGTAAAAAAGAAAGCAGGTTTACCAATAGTCACATATTATGCTACCAAGCACGACATTGATAATGCGATCGGTCTTTATACCAAAGATGTAGAAAAAGCATTTGAGGAAATTATTGTCGAGAATGTCAATCAAGTAAAAAACAGCAAAACAACATCTGTCGAGCCACCAATTGTAAAAATTGTCGATACTATTTTTTCATATGCTTATAAAAATAAGGCGTCAGATATACATCTGGAGCCTGAAAGAGAAATTTCTCTGGTTCGTTTTCGAATTGATGGGGTGCTTCACGACATTGTTAAATTTCCAATCAATATTCATCAGCAGATAGTTGCCCGTATAAAAGTAATGACAAAACTACGCACCGACGAGCATCAGGCGGCACAAGACGGAAAACTACAGATAGTTACAGGTGATGATCGATTAGATATTCGTGTTTCAATTGTCCCAATAGTCAGTGGTGAAACAGTTGTGATGAGATTGTTATCCAAAAATGCCAACCGTAATTCGCTAGTCGATCTTGGTTTTTCTGAAAAAAACATTTTAAAAATAGAAGATGCCTACAAAAAACCTTTTGGAATGATTTTATCAACAGGTCCAACAGGATCGGGTAAAACAACTACTTTGTATACAATTTTAAAAAAATTAAATCGTCGGGACGTTAACATTATGACGATTGAAGATCCTGTTGAATATGAAATTGAAAATATTAATCAGATTCAAGTAAATGATCAAACAGGTCTTTCATTTGCGGAAGGTTTGAGGTCGATAGTCCGTCAGGATCCAGATATAATTTTAGTTGGTGAAATTCGAGACGATGATACTGCCAATATTGCTGTCAACTCTGCCATGACAGGTCACCTTGTTCTTTCAACTCTTCATACCAACGATGCATCTACCGCAATACCACGTTTATTTGATATGAAAGTTGAGCCTTTTTTGATTGCCTCAAGCGTAAATGTAATAATTGGTCAAAGATTGGTTCGATCGATCTGTGTTAAATGCAGAGCAAGTGTGGAGGTAAAGATAAGTGAATATAAAAATTTTTTATCGGATGAGCTTATAAAAAAATATTTTGGGAAAGAAAAAATATTGAGATTATATAAAGGTAAGGGTTGTCCAGTATGTCACAATACTGGATATATGGATCGTCTGGCGATTGCTGAAGTTCTGGTTATGAATGAGGATATTCGTGAAGCAATTGATAGTCGAAAAGATTCTGAGGTCATTCGTCAACTGGCAATAAAAAGCGGCATGGTCACTATGATTGACGATGGTATAGATAAAGTAAAAAAAGGTCTAACGACGATAGATGAAATTATTCGGGTGACGAAAGTCTAAATAAATATGAAATTAGATTCGCAGATCTCATTTTTTTCTTCAGTTGATTTTACAAGTGTGCTTTTATTTACAAAACATTTAAGCGTGATGCTTAAAAGTGGTGTTTCGATAGTTGAAGCCTTAGACGTCATCACCGATCAAACAAAAAATCAAACTTTCAAAATAGCCTTTCAAGATATTGGAGAAAAAGTCAAAAATGGACAATCACTTTATAAAGCCTTATCAAACTATCCGAAAATATTTAATCCTTTTTATTTATATTTAATTAAAGTTGGTGAGGAAGCTGGGACGCTTGATCAGAATTTGGTTTATCTTGGAATAACTTTGAAAAAAAATCATGATTTTAAGAAAAAAGTTGAAAGCGCTCTTCTTTACCCAGAAATTGTTTTAACGACGGCACTTTTCGTTGGAGGAGGAATAAGTATTTTTGTATTACCTCAGTTAACCGATCTTTTCAAGTCGATGGACTTTGAACTTCCGCTTGCGACCAAAATTCTTTTATCGTTTTCAGGAATTATGAAGCAATATGGAGTTTTAATTATAGTTGCGATTTTGTTCGCCATTTTTATTTTCAGATCAATTATCAAAACTCCATTTATTAAACCAATTTGGCAACGTTTTTTGCTTAAATTACCAGTTTTGGGCGTTTTTATCCAGAATGTAGAACTATCAGCTTTTTGTCGGAATCTGGGAATGATGCTTAAAAGTGGCTTGCCTATTACCTCAGCTATAGATACTCAAAAACAATCAACGACAAATGATGTTTATAGATATTATCTTGAAGTTATTGAGGAGGATGTCAATAAGGGAAAAAGTATTTCCGAGTCAATTATTAATAATAAACTAGAATATTTTTCTACTCTTGCAACCAGAATGATTGCAGTTGGAGAAAAAACCGGTAAATTAGATGAATCACTGATTTATTTAGGTGACTATTTTGAAGAAGAGGTTGATAGTGCGGCTAAAGATTTTTCTGTCGTTCTTGAACCGATCATTCTACTTGGAGTTGGATTGGTGGTTGCATATTTGGCTCTAGCAATTATTTCCCCTATATATCAGTTTACTGGTAGTATCAAAAGATAATGAAGAAATCATTTACATTAATTGAACTTCTACTTGTAATTGCAATCATGCTTATTTTGGGCGGAGCAGCAGCACCTTTTTTTGCAAGATTTTTGACTCAAAATAATGTTATAAATGTTTCTGATCAATTAACAGGTCAGATGAGAAAGGCACAGATTTATGCGATGATGGGGAAAAAAAATGGATCTTGGGGAGTGACGGTTGGTGGTAGCGCAATCACCCTATTTCAAGGCACTTCGTTTGCTTTAAGAAATCCTTCATTTGATGAAAAAATTAATTTAAATCCGATCATTATCGTTAGTGGCTTATCAGAAGTGGTCTTTACTAAAATAACAGGTCTACCAAGTGCCACTCCGACCATTAATATAAGTGCCAATAATACTACTGCTAATTTAGTTATAAATAACCAAGGGGTTGTAAGTAAACAATGAAGAAATCTTTTTCAATTATAGAGATTATTTTGGCTGCAGCTTTGTTTGTCATTTTTGCCTCAGGGGTGATTGGAGTTGTACTTTTTGGATTTGATATGAATAGACTTGGTGGAGAACAAACAATTGCTAGTCAATATGCTTCAGAAGGACTGGAGGCAACAAGATCGATAAAAAATCAAAACTTTTCAAATTTAGTTAATACTTTGGGAACTGGAATATCTCAAGTTGGAGGTGTCTGGGTTTTTTCGGGTACCAATAATACTTTTGATAAGTATTCAAGAGTTATATCAGTCTCCGATGTACAGAGGGATTTAAACGGGAACATTGTGGTGAGTGGTGGTATAGTTGATCCTTTGACAAAAAAAATTACTTCAACTGTAACTTGGAATGTCAGTTCTAATCGTAATAACTCAGTTGTCCTAACAACATATTTAACTAATTGGAAGGGCTCTACAACCGCAACGCCCACACCAACACCAATTTTTGCCAATTGTAATCAATTTTGCCAGGTCACACATTCATTACCTGGAAACTGTATAAAATCAAATAAATGTATAGGTATTAAATCACCAAACAAATATGAATGCGTCAGCCCCAATATTTGTTGTTGTCAGTAGAATATGAGAAAAACGTATTTAGGATTTACTTTTATAGAAATGCTTTTATATATTGCTATCGTTACTATTATGGTTTCATCCTTAGTACCTTTTGTTTTAACTGTTATTGGTAATGGGGCAAAAAGTGCCACTCAACAGGAGGTTTTTTCTCAGGCAAGATATATTAGTGAAAAACTTAAATATGAGATAAGAAATAGTATCGGCATAAATTCAGTTGGTACTACATCTATATCTTTAGCAACTTCCGACAGCATTACAAACCCAACCGTAATTGATCTATTGTCTGGCAATTTACAAATAAAACAAGGTTTAGGTGTTGCGGTAAATCTTAACTCTTCTTTGACAACTATTTCTAATTTGATTTTCACTAATTATTCATCGGTTGATAATAAAACAAAACACGTCCAATTTAGTTTTACGATTAATAGTAATTATGGCAGTACAAGACAGGAGTATGTTTTATCTATTCCTATTGAAGGAAGCGCTGAACTAAGGAGTAATTAATATGAAAAAAAGTTTTATTGCAATCTCATCGGTTTTAATTATCGCCGCAGTAGTTTTAACAATTGGAATCACAGTTTCTCTCATGTCAATTGGGGAAGGTCAATCCGCATTGTCTTTAACAAAGGGGGAAATAACACTAAACCTAGGTGAAGGATGTATGGAGGACGCTCTTTTACAAATCTCTAAGAATTCAAATTATTCTGGGGGAATGATAAGTCAACCTGAAGGAATATGTACAATCACTGTTTTGAAAGCAGGAAATAGTTATACGGTCACTTCAACAAATACAGCTACTGATTATCGGCGTACCATACAAGCAGTAGTTAACAAATCTGCCAGTAACTTAATAATTTCAAGTTGGAAGGAAATTTAGTTCAATATATATTGACATTATTGTATTTATCGATCATACTGAGACGTGTATGTTTAGAAAAAAAATCTTATCTTCAAGAGGCTTCACGTTGATAGAGTTATTATTGGTTATAGCGATAATTTCCATATTGGCAGTAGTCGTTTTTGTTTCCTTAAATCCAGCTCAAAGATTTAAAGATGCACGAGATGCTAGGCGGACTTCGGATGTTGATACTATTTTAAGTGCGGTTCATTCGTATATTATTGATAATAAAGGTTCTTTACCGTCTGGTTTAACTGCCGGTATGTCTGAGGCTCAGCTTGGAACAGGTACAGGGTGTACAGTTGCAACCGGTGGGTGTGCCGTGGCAACGGCTACTTGCCTTGATCTTTCAACTCCTCTTGTAAAATATCTTAAGACTTTACCAATTGATCCAAATGGTGCAACTGCAGCAAAAACTAACTATTCGATTGTTGTGGATACAAATGGAATAGTGACTGTTAAGGCATGCGGCACCGAAGGGACTACAAATATTTCTGCTTCTCGATAGCTTTCTTCTTAGTTTTTGATAATATGATTACATGGGTTTATTTAATGGGGTAGATTATGTTTTATTAATTCAATCTCACCAACTTGGGATATATAGTCTTAGTTCATCAGAGGTTTATAAAATCGATTTTCCCGAATCGATAGTTAACTACCAAGAAATAAAAAATAACGAAAAATTTAAAGAGCTACTCAATGAATTCATAAATAAAGAAAAGCTTTTTGGTAAAAATGCCATTATTGTCTTATCAGAAGATATTGTTTTTGAAAAAATAGTTGCAAATGAGGAGATCTCAAAAAATCCAAACTTAGCAATCACTATATTTGAAGAAATGCCTTTAAGTTACGAAGAATTGGGAAAAAAAATTATTGCTTCAAAAAATGAAACAAAGATATGGGGAACAAATAAAATAATATTTGAAGAAATAAAAAAAATTGTTGAAAATAACAGCTGGAAAGTTTTATCAGTTGTTCCAATTAACGCCTTTCCAAATTTACGGAAGCAAGTTGATTTTAGTGGGTCAATTTTTCAAGAAATTATCAAAGATCAAAACTATCTACGTTCAGTTGATTTTCTTATAGAGTCAAAAAATTTACAAGAGAGTAAAAAAAATAATTCATTACTAATAATATTAGTATTAGTAATACTTATGATTGGATGTCTTAGTTTTTTTTATTTTAAAGTGAACACAACCTCTACTTTAAAAACCGCTATTACTCCGACTGCTCCAACCTCTACAACTCCTACAACAATTAAAAAAATAATTAATAAGGCAGATTATAAAATAACCATTCTAAATGGGAGTGGAAAAACAGGGGAAGCATCAGCACTTAAAAACATTCTTGAAAAAAGTGGTTTTTTGGTAGATAAAACAGATAATGCAGATAATTCAGATTACCAAAAAACATTAATATTGACTACAAATAATGTACCTGCCGATTATATTAATGAGTTGAAAATTATATTGAGTAAAATATATGAGGTTGATGAAAAGATATCGTCGGGTGGTGCAGGTGTTGATGTAGAAATTATTATTGGAAAAATTTCTATTTGACGATATTGTTTATTTTTGTCAAAATATCGGCGATTGAAACATCGCTTTTAATAATATAGTCGACAGCTCCAAGCTTCATCCCACGATCTACATCTTCTTTTTGACCGAGATTTGAAGTGATGATCACAGGAATTTTATTTGTTTTAGAATCCCTTTTAATTTCTTCAAGTACTGAAAAACCATCTTTTTTCGGCATAACTAAATCAAGTAAGATAATATCTGGCTGAAAAGTTTTTAAAGCTTCAATTGCTTCTTCCCCATCCATAGCAAGTTTGACCTCAAAACCAGACGCTGTCAACTTTACTCGATAAGCGTTAATTAAATATTTATCATCTTCAACAACTAATATTTTTTTCATATTATTTTCTTTTCAGACATTAATTCTTCCATATCCCGAATAATATCATCGAGTCTTTCTTCTGCTTTAAGGATATATTTATTAGCCCCAAGAGCAAGCAGGCTGTGAATCTTTTCTTCACTGGCAGAATTACTAACAATCATTATTGGAATATTTTTCCATTTTGGATTTTCTTTGATAATCTTCATAAAATCGAGTCCATTCATATCTGTTAGATAATAATCCAACCATATTACATCAGGTAATTTAATAAGATTATTTAAATAATCAACAGCTTGCTTTCCGATAGTACAAGAAATAACTTCATAATTATTTAAATGTAGCTTTTTACTAATTGCTTGAAGTAATAATGTCTCATCTTCAATCACCATGACTAATTTTTTACTTTCTTCCATAAAACAAATTGTAGCAAACTAATTAATAGAGATTTGTCCTTCTTTAGCTATCATACCAGAAATAGGTAAAGAAAACCAAAACGTTGTTCCCTTATTTTCTTCACTTATAAACCAGATATTTCCTTGAGACGATTCGATAATTGATTTTATTAAATAAAGCCCTAGTCCATTTCCGTCAGTTTCGTGCTTTACTGCGTTATCAGCTCGGAAAAATTTAGTAAATATTTTGGATTGTTGATTTATAGGAATTCCATACCCTGAATCTTGTATTTGGCTGATAATATAATTGTCTTTTTTAGAAATAAATACATTAATTTCTCCTTCATTTGGAGTATATTTTATTGCATTGGTCAGAAGATTGGTAAAAACTTCCCTGATTAATTTAGCATCCAAATTAATCATCGGTAAATTAGGGTGAACGCTTATAGCTAGAGCAATTTTTTTCTCAATTATTTTATTATTGAGACTTTTAATAACGTCTTTTGCCAGATCTTCAATATTAGTTGGTTTTGGATCAATAATTATTCGACCAGATTCTATTCGAGAAATATTTAATAAAGAATTTACCAAATTAATCATTCTTTCGTTTGATTGTTCAATATTGTCAATTGCATCAATTTGCTCTTTATTCAATTTACCCATATCACCGGCAAGTAGCATTTCCGTAAACCATTTCATTGCCGAAAGAGGAGTGCGAAGTTGGTGGGAAGCAAGTGAGATAAATTCCGTCTTCATTCGATCAACATCTTTTGCCCTGGTGACATCTCTTTCAATCCCGACAAAAAATTGAACTTGTTTTTTATTATCCAATATTGGTGAAACGTGAGCCTCAGCTATATAATTTTCTCCATTTGCTCTTCGATTATTAAATTCACCAACAAAAATTTTCTTTTCATATTTGATATCGTTCCAAAATTTCTCGTACACATCTTTCGACATTAGTCCACCCCAAAGCTGTGAAGACCCAGCCTTTTTTCCGATGATATCTTTTATTTTAAAACCAGTAATTCTTTCAACAGCCAGGTTAGCATAAATGACTATTCCTTCAGCGTCGGTAATAACAATATGATCAGAAGCATTAGCAACTGCCAGCTGAAATTTTTCCAAGTCTTTTGTTTTTTCTTCTACTTTTTTTTCAAGATTTTTATAAAGATCCTCAATGTTATCTAACATTTTGTTTAGGAGTATTGATAGTTTTTCAAATTCATCATTAGTTTTAATGTTTATTCTTTCACTAAAATTATCTTTATTAATTTTTTCTGTAAAAATACTTATTTTGTCCAGTGGAGAAAGAATTTTTATTGTGAATAAAGAAATTATCAAAAGTGATAAAATCGCTGCACTCATGACACCTAAAGAAATGATTACTGTAGTCAAATATGCTTCTTTTTGGATTTCCCGATAGTTGACTTCAACAGTGATATAAAAAGATGTTCTTTCGATTCTATTTAAATAGATTATTTCTTCTTCGTTGTCGACTTTATCAAACATTTTAAAAATTTTTATATCTTCGTGCTTTTCATTAATGCTTTTTTTTATTTCCGAGTAACCCAGTGATTTTATGGAATTTATTCCATATCTATTTTCATTTTTTATTAATTTAGTTTCCTCATCAGCTAGACTTCCCAAACTATTTAAGAATCGACCATTTTTTTGTGAATACATCACAACACCCATAGAATCGACCAACATAACCGTGCCTGATTTTGATAATTCACTATTGGCAAATATTTTATCGATTTCTTTATTATTTAGTTTTGCCACAACGACTCCCAAAACATTTTTCTTATCGGATGACATTACAGGATGTGAAAAATAATAACCAAATTGATTTGAAGTTACACCAAGAAGTGCCGTTGTAATTGGTTTTCCAGTGATTGCTCCCTTAAAATATTCACGAAATGAATAATCTTTGTTCAAAAAAGTTCTATCTGAAGAAATAATTGCCGTACCTTTTTTATTTAATAAATAAATAGCTAAATATCTCGGATTTTCGATTTGATACTCATCAAACGCTTGAACTATTTCAGTTTTATCGATTCTCGGATTTATTAAATAATCTCTAATAATATTGCGAGATGCCAGTAAGCTAACAAATTGTTGTGAATTTTCAAAATACTGTGAACTTTCACCGGTTTGTTCAAGAGTTAGCTCTTTTATTGCTTCCTCTTTGTTTTTTATTAAAACGTTTGATATTCGACTAAAAACTAGAAGAGCGGTAATTAATCCGACGATTGTGATTATTATTGAGACAACAAGTAGAATTTTTGTTTTTATAGAAAATATTTTTTTCATTGTTACTTACCTAAAGAAACGCTAATAATCTATATTAGCATAAAAATTGCTTCTCTATCTCGACCACCAATTTCTTTATTCCATAGTCAGTTGTTACTGAGAGGAAATGAGGAGAATTTGAGGCATATGTCTCATTAATTTTTTTTAATAATGCTTCGGCATCGCCAACAAAGGCATCTATTTTATTAAATACATAAATGATTTTTTTTGTATGGACATTAAGTTCTTTCAAAATATTATTGACAACTCCAATTTTTTGACTCATAGTTGGATCGGAAATATCAATCACATGAAGTATTAAATCAGCATTGATCGACTCAAGTAATGTTGATTTGAAAGAGTCGATTAGAGAGGTCGGCAAATCTTTGATAAAACCAATTGTGTCAGTGATAGTTACTTCCTTTTTTAATGTTGGGAGATATAATTTTCCGGTCACACTATCGAGAGTCACAAACAGAGCGTTTTCAACAACTTTATTTCGTTTAGTTAAATAATTAAAAAGAGAAGTTTTTCCGGCATTAGTATATCCTACAATTGCTACACTTTGAATATTGTTAAATTTTCGTCTTTCAATTTGGGCTTGGTGTTGATAGG
>JAKAHA010000021.1 GCA_021825445.1 bacterium
CCACGTAACTAATAAAAATTTACTAATCATTTCGGAACGGAATTCACGCCCCCCTTACCCCCCAAAAACGGAGAATAAGATCATTTCGTCTACGGATTACCCTTCCTAATAGCCGGGCAATAGGCATCAGCCACTTCAAGCCGGTTAATTAACATCTTCGTGTTGTCACGAAAACGGTCGGATTTACACCGATTTTTGATCGCTTCCGGCTGAACCCTTTACGATCTTGAAAACAACCCCTTTATCGAAATAAGCGCTATATTTGTTTTGTAGAACGATCGTTAAGCTAAAGATCAAACGCCAAAGTGTTTTGGCCGAATAGTTTTCTATGGCTCCATCAGGTTTTTTAATAAAGACAATGAATGGCCCCTCTTTAATTGCTTTTTTTTCATTTACTTCACGGTCAATGGCAGCCATCTGCTTTTTTGTTTCCGAGTCGTTGATTAAATTTGTTTGATAATCAGTTTTCTTCATGGTTTTTTGCTGGGATTCCTAAATACCCGGGTAACGATAAACTGAATGTTTTGACTTTTTAGCATGACAAAATAAAAATGGAGGGCTTCTTCACCGGATTCAAATATTTTGTAATAAATAGGGTATTTAGAGGAATCGTTAAACGTGCAGATAATTATTTTCTCACCTTCGTTTAGCCTCAATTTGTTATCCATAGAAATATAGGTTGAGCAAATATGCTCTTTTCGTCGTCCCCCATATACGAGCGGTAGTGGTTATTTTTTAGAACGGTATGTCATCAGGATTGACGTTTTCTTTGAGTTGCTTTGTGGGATCTACCGGTTCATCGGTTGACGCCGGTAACGTTTCTGCTGGCTTTGTATCAATGAAATCTTCACCGCCAGCCAGTTTGCTCAAGTATTCGTATTTACGTGCTTCTTTCTCGAGGATTTCGAGAATCTTTGGTTCATTCTCTTTATCGACAATACTTATTACCGGAGTCATGTAGTTCCCTTTTTCTCCTTTCTTCTGTTCGGTCTTAATCTGGATTTTGAAGGTATAAACTCCCCGGAGATTGGCAAAAACATTGCCTAAAAGGTTTTTAACGGTGTTTATTGCTCCTCGCCGGAAATACATGACAAAGGGAGTCAACAGGTCGGAAAATATTCCAATTACCCGATACATCTTTTCCGGCTGGCCGTTATCCTTGTTATTATACGGATCATTAACTTTGGCTAAATTTAAAATATATCCTTCGATCGAATCGAGAATACTTTTATCACCGTAGAAGAAGAACTGGCCAACTTTGGCCGAGATTCCTTCACTGTCTTTTACACGATCCAAGTCGGTTGTTCCCTGGACCAACTTGACCATTGAAGGCATGACATCGGACGGATCAACTCCGGTTGTCCCAAGGGAAAAGTTTTTCCTCATTCTCATTTGATCGTAAGTTGCGAGCGCGGTTTCTTTTTTCACTGTCGGTTTTGCTACCATAGGTTTTATTTCGAAAATTCAATTTTTAATATTTGATTACTGAAAAACATCATTCTGTTTTTTCTTTTGACAACTTCTTGAGCTTTTTAACGACTTTTACTTCTTTTTCACTGACTACTGTTTTTTTCGGTTCTTCGCCGAATTCTTCAACATTGGTTTTATTGATGGTCACTTTTTGACCGGACAAGGTTACTTCGAAAAATAGATCGGAATTGGCTACTCGTCTTTTTATTGTTTGATAACCTTCCTTGACGAGATACGGTGTTTTAACCGTGAAAAGTTTTAGGATTGTCATAAATATTCACCTCCTTGGGTTCAGGGAATTTTGAGAATTTGTAATGGGTAAATAAGATTGGGATTCTTGACCTTGTCGGTATTGGCATCCCATATTTGTCGCCATTCGGCGCCGTTTCCGTAGAATTTTTTGGCAATACCGAATAAAGTATCTCCTGGTCGGACAATATATGTTTTATTGATAGGGGATGGCGGTTGGGGAGTGGTAATGACATCTTCAAAATAGGGCTCCGGATCAATAAATCCTCTAATATTTTCACCATCAGGGTTATTTACTCGAATTCCAAAATGTAGATGTGGTCCGGTAGCAAAACCGGTCGCTCCGGAATACCCTATCGGGTCGCCTTTTTCGATCTCTGTACCATATTTAGCAAGTTCTTCGCTAGTGTGCCAGTAATATGACTGACCCCAGCTGTGGTTTAAGATGATTCCTCTGCCGTCTAAATCAGGTAAATGATCGGCAAACAGTAAAGTTCCTTTATCGCAGGCCAAAAGCGGAGTGCCTATAGGCATACCGTAATCTATTCCATTATGTGCTTCAAAAAATACTTTGTGATACCAGTCAGGATCTTCACCGAATTTAAAAGTAACAGGATAGGAGCCGGAAAAAGGCCGAGCAATTTTAATGTCCATAGAATTAGTACCCACGTTTGATAATTTTTAATATCCGTGGTTGCGACATTCTGAATTTTCTGGCGAGCTCGTAAGTAGATTTTTTTCCAGTAGAGTATAGTTGAAGGATTAGCTTATTCCTGCGCGCTTTAAGGTGTGACATGGTATTGACAACGGTTATTACCTGTGCTAACCTGTCACTAGTAAGAAGAAGTTACACTAGCATGTGAGTTTGCAGTTAAAATTCCTTTGACATCCCTGCTTTCTTAAGGAAGAAGTAAAAGGTGGAAAAGTTGAGAAATAGCTTTTTTTTGCTTATAATTCGTCTATATGGGGCGATTCGTTAAAATTACTGGTAAGAGGAATTTTCGTGCACGTACCGGTAGATACTGTGAAAGAGAGAGTATCGTAGAAGTGAAAGTTAATAGTAAGCGCTTAATTCGTGAAGGAAATGAGGAAATAACAACCGCAGTCTCAGGTTCTAAATGTCATCATAACAACCATCTTGTTAAAGCGGGTGAAGAGTTATTTGTGTTGGGGAATCGTACTTATTGCAAAAGTCACTGGTATAAGATACCCGATTTAAAGACAGTCCAATATGAATTTCGAAGAGAACTTGGATATGAAGTTGACATCAATTAATACTGGATTCCCGCCTGCGCGGGAATGACAATTCACCTTGCCTAAAGATACTTCTTAATTTATAATCATTAGATATGTTTAAACCTGTTAATCTCAATGAAAATTTTCCGGAGATGGAGAAAAAGTGGTTGAAGCATTGGTATGAAAAAGGGATTGATAAAAAATATCGAGAAAAAAATAAAGATTCTGAGAAATATTTTTCCTTTCAAGATGGTCCAATTACTGCCAATAATCCGATGGGAGTACACCACGCTTGGGGGCGAACATATAAGGATTTGTGGCCTAGATTCTATAATCTTCTTGGTTATAAACAAAGATTTCAAAACGGTTTTGACTGCCAAGGGCTTTGGGTTGAAGTTGAGGTTGAAAAAGAATTGGGGCTACATACAAAAAAGGATATTGAAAATCTAGTTCCAGGCAATCCGCGAGCATCGATCGCAAAATTTGTCCAACTGTGTAAGGATCGTGTTTTGAAATTTTCAAAAATTCAAACAGAACAATCAAAGAGGCTTGGATATTTTGCCGATTGGGAACATTCTTACTTTACCATGTCTGATGAAAATAATTATATGATTTGGAATTTTTTGAAAAAATGTTTTGATCACGGCTGGATTTATAAGGGTCATGAATCAGTACCTTGGTGTCCAAGGTGTGAAACTGCTATATCTCAACATGAAATGTTGACGGAAGATTATAAAGAATTAGTCCATCAATCAGTGTATTTTGAGCTTCCGATAATTGGTCGAAAAGATGAAAATCTTTTAGTCTGGACTACCACTCCCTGGACAATTCCTGCCAATATTGCAGTAGCAGTTGAAGCCAGTTTTGAGTATTCATTAGTCGAGAGTACGGATCCCGCCTATGCCAAGGCTTCGGCGGGCAAGCAGAAATTTTGGGTTGCAAAAGATTTGGTTAAATCCGTTTTTAAAGAAAATTACAAAATTTTGAAAACCGTTAAAGGTAGTGAATTAGTCGGATTAAAATATCATGGACCATTTGACGATCTTCCAAAAGTTAAAAAAGTGAGTAAGGAAAATCCAGATAAATTTCATATTGTTTTTGCTACCGATAAAAATATTCTTCCTATTACTACAACTGAAGGAACTGGAATGGTCCATACTGCCGTATCTGCAGGAGTTGAAGACTACAAAATGGGTAAAAAATTAGGTTTACCAATGATTCCAATAATTGAAGATAATGCTAATTATATGGAGGATTTAGGATTTTTATCAGGAAAAAATGCAAAAAAACACCCAGAAATAATTTTAGATTATTTAAAAAAAGAATTAAATCAAAACGGAGAGTGTTGGGCGTTTAATATCGTCGCCTATAAACACCGATACCCAGCTTGTTGGCGATGTAAGACTGAGTTGGTTTGGAAAGTGGCAGATGAATGGTATATCGCTATGGATTTAAAATCAAAAGGTGTAGGGACAATTCATGAATTGTCCCTACGGGAACGAATGATAGAGGTGACGAAAAAGATCAAGTGGATGCCGGAGTTTGGACTTGATCGGGAACTTGATTGGCTAAAAAATATGCATGATTGGTTGATTTCCAAGAAAAATAGATATTGGGGATTAGCTTTGCCAATTTATGAATGTCAATGCGGTGAATTTGAAGTAATAGGGTCGAAGGAAGAATTGGAAAAAAGAGCAATTTCAGGATGGAGTGAGTTTGAAGGTCATTCACCTCACAAGCCTTTTATTGATGAAGTAAAAATCAAATGTCAAAAATGTGGTGAGTCTGTTTCCCGAACTCCTGATGTCGGTAATCCATGGCTTGACGCTGGAATCGTTCCTTATTCAACTATTTCAGAAGATAACCATAGTCAACCTTTATATTTAAAAAATAAAGAAGAGTGGAAAAAATGGTTTCCTGTAGATTTTATTACCGAGTCTTTTCCGGGTCAGTTTAAAAACTGGTTTTACGCGATGATTGCTGAGTCAACAGTCCTTGAGAATGAACCTCCGTTTAAGCGTGTCCTTGGGTTTGCAACTCAGCTTGGAGAAGATGGACGCCCAATGCACAAAAGCTGGGGGAATGCGATTGAATTTAACGAAGGGGCGGATAAAATTGGGGTTGATGTAATGAGGTGGATGTTTACTCGTCATAATCCAGCGGACAACATGCTGTTTGGATATAAAAAAGCCGATGAAGTCAGGCGTCAGTTTTATTTAATGCTTTGGAATACGTACAAATTTTTTGTGGAATATGCCAATCTAGATAAATATCAAATAACAAATGACAAATTACAAATAAATAACAAAATTCAAATATCAAATTTTAAAAATGTTCTTGACCGATGGATCCTCAGCCGGTTTGCAGGTTTGACCATGCTTGTTGAAGAGAATTTAAGAAATTATGATGCTAAAAGTGCTGCTTTAGCCATAGAAGATTTTGTTAGTGATCTTTCAACTTGGTTTATACGACGAAGTCGGGATAGAGTATGGGTAAATTCTGAAAACGAGAAAGACAAAAATGATTTTTACGATACTCTTTATTTCATTTTAGTCAATCTGTCAATTATTCTTTCTCCTTTTATGCCTTTTGTAGCTGAAGAAATTTATGTTAATTTAACAGGAAAAGAATCAGTAAATTTGGAAAGCTGGCCATTGATAGATCAAAGATCAAAGATCAAAGATCAAAAATTGGAGACTGAAATGGAAGCTGCCCGAAAAATTGTTGAGGCGGGGCAGGCGGAGAGAAAATTAACTGGAGTCAAAGTAAGAATTCCGCTAGCTAATTTAAATATTAAATCAGAAGTTGCTGTTAATTTAAAAACAATTTCAAGTGATGTTTGGGAAGTTGTTCTTAAAGAATTAAATATTAAAAATATTACCGTAAATGATTTTTATTACCCAGAAAAAAAGGTTGAGATTACCGAAGAACAGCTAAAAAAAGAAGGGCAACTAAGAGAGTTGATTCGAGAAATTCAATCACAAAGAAAAATTAAGGGATTAAAAACTGATGAAAAGATTGATTTAGTTATTCCTGAGGGTTTTGAAGCAGAGAAAGATTTTATTGCAAAACGAGTATTAGCTAGTTCAATTTCATTTGGGGAAAAAGTAGAAATAAGATAGATTATGAACATATTTTCGTTGATCTTTCTTTCAATTTTTGGACTATTTAATTTGTTTGGAATAAATCAAGACCTTTTTTGGCATCAATTTATATTCTTAATTTTTGGTTTTTCTCTTTACTTTGCATTAAGGTCAATTGGGTCAAATTTTTTCCGAATTAATAGTAGATTTTTTTATTGGTTTTTTGTAGTAATTTTAATTATTACGTTTATTGTAGGGCTTGAAGTAAAGGGTTCAAAACGTTGGCTAAACTTCTATCTTTTTAATTTCCAAGGATCAGAATTTTTTAAAGTATTTTTTATATTGTTTTTGGCTGAAATTTTAACGGTAAAAAATTTATTAAGTAATACTTTTTTTAATTTTGTAAAAATTCTTGTCTATTTTCTGATTCCATTTCTAATTATTTTTAAACAACCTGACCTGGGTAATGCAATGGTCTATTTTTTTATTTTTCTCTCTCTTTTGATGTTTTCCTCGTTTTCAAAAAAGTATTTAGGTTATTTGATTGGGTTGATGATTGTCTTTACTCCAATTGGTTGGTTAATTATGAAAGATTATCAAAAAGCAAGAATTCTTAGTTTTTTAAATCCTCATCTGGATGTTCAGGGTGAAGCTTACAATATGATTCAGGCTGTCATCACAATTGGTTCAGGAATGTTTATGGGGCGAGGCTTGGGCTTGGGTACCCAATCGCGACTATTTTTTTTGCCAGAAAATACAACTGATTTTGCTTTTGCATCTCTTATTGAACAATTTGGCTTTTTTGGAGGCTTTTTTGTATTAATATTTTTTACATCAATTATCATATATTTAGTAAAAAAAACTATTTTTTTTTATTATCAAAAATCCGAAGAAGATCAGAAAAAATTTCTTTATTGTCTTGGAATGCTTACATATTTTGTTTCACAAACGATCATTAACTTAGGTATGAATATGGGTATTATGCCAGTAGCCGGGATTACCTTGCCTTTTATTTCATATGGAGGATCGTCAGTCATCGCATTGCTTATCGGTTTTGCCCTTGTTCCATAAATATTTTAATGTATAATTTATATCTATGGTTATGTACTCAGTCATTAAATCTGGTGGAAAGCAGTACCTCGTTCACGAAGGAATGGAAATTACTGTGGATTTGATGGATAATGAAAAGGGAAAAAAAGTTGAACTTGAAGCGCTAATAAAATTTGACGATGAAGGAAAGACTTTTGAACTTGGACAACCTCTGTTAAAAAATAAAGTAACTGCTGAAGTTGTTGATCATGTTATTGGAGAAAAAATAAGAATCGCAAAATTTAAAGCAAAATCAAGAGAGAGAAAGGTGAGAGGGTTTAGATCGAAATTAACAAAGCTAAAGATAATCAAGGTATAAATTGACCTAATTAACCTAATTTATCTAATTATTCTAAATAAATCCCAATGATCCAATTGGAAGTTGGTAATTGTTTAGGTTAATTAGAATAATTAGAAATTAGAAATTTTTAAGATATGGCACATACTAAAGCACAAAAAACGGTAAAAGGAAATAGAGACTCTAAAAGCAAAAGGATGGGAGTCAAGGTTTTTGGTAGCGAAGCAGTAAATCCAGGAAATATTATCATTCGTCAACGAGGGACAAAAGTCCATCCTGGAATTGGAACAATTTGCGGTCGCGATTTTACAATATCGGCTAAAATCAAAGGAAAAGTAGAGTTTTATAAAAAACTAGATAAATCTTACGTTCGAGTAGTGTAAAATTATTTCATGATTCAGGATATTTCTCCGTTATTAAATAAAATTAAAGAAGATAGGGATATATTTCAAAAATCAAGGTTAGTTGACTATCTTATTAAAGAAAGGAAATTGCGGATAATTGATCTTGCTAAAAAGCTTGATTTTAAATCTTCGTATATTTGCCATCTACTTCGTCTTAAAAAAATTCCCGATGTGATAGTTGACGGCTATTATTCCAAGTCAATCAGCTCGAGTCATATTTATGTCATGTCGCGTTTGAATGATGTAAAACAGATGATTAAGCTTTATGAAAAAATACTAGGAGAAAATTACACGGTTAAACAGACGGAAGAAGCTGTCCGTGATTATCTTTATCAAGTAAAAAGTATCGGCAAATATATCAATAAAGAAAACATCGAAAAATTAACTCAAAAAATTAAGGAAAAATATCCAGAGGTTGAAATAAAAATTATTCAAACGAGAATTAAAGGGAAAGTTATTTTGGAAATTAAAGGAAGCTTAGAGGAAAGTTCAAAGGAGATAAAAAAAATATTGGAAAAATTAAAGGAATGATTATTCCTACTGTTAACTAGTTAACAGTAACTATATTTATATAGTAGTGGTTAGTAGTGGTGTGATTTATCACACCTAAATATTCAATTTAATGAATAATTATTGAACGATGAATCGTTCCACTACAAGGAAAGACATAGTTTTATCAAAGACCGTGAACTTTTTGCACAGAATAACTTCTATTGAATAAATGAAGCTGGTCTGATATTTTAAGAATAATATGGTTGATGTTGGTTTTTGTACAAATAATCTACAACAGTTCTTAAGTATTAGAGATGCTAGTCTCTGGGCAAGTGATTATTTAGACAAAGCTATTAGCGAATCAAATATCTCCTATTTAATTCAATATGGTAAAGTTAAAAAATATGGAAATAACGGTTCAACCTTAATAAACGTTCAAGATTTAAAAAATTATTATCTTACTTTTAGTGGTCAAAGAGAAATTGATTGGAAAAAAAAATTGGGGGATGATTTAAATTGGAGCTTATCATTTGAAAATTTAAGAGAATCGGATACTACCAAGCACGTCCATAGACTACATCCATATAAAGGAAAATATATTCCTCAACTGGTTGAATATTTTATAGATTCTCACGTTGATCAATTTAAGAAAAATGCCTATTTTAAAAAAGGAGATATAATCTTAGATCCATTTTCAGGGTCAGGGACAACGTTAGTACAGGCTAATGAATTGGGAATTCATTCTATTGGAATAGACATATCACGATTTAATAATCTTATTTCAGAAATAAAATTACTAGATTATGATTTTAGATCTCTTTCAATTGATATTAATAATATTTGTAAAAAAATAAATAGTTACGAAGAAGATAAGAAAATATCTGCTTTTGAACAAGAATTAAATATTCAAATTAGCAAGTTTAACAATGATAATTTTCCATCACCAAAATATAAATATAAAATTCAGCAAAAAGAAATAAATGAGAATATTTATTCAAAAGAAAAGGAAAAACAATTTTTGAATATTTATCAAAAACTAATTAGTTTGTATAAAATTGAGTTAAAACAAAATAAAAATAAAACTTTTTTGGATAAATGGTACATAAAAAATATAAGAAATGAAATTAATTTTATCTTTGATTTAGTAAAACAAGTAAAAAATGTTAAAAATAAAAAAATATTGGCTATAATACTAAGTCGAACGATCAGGTCTTGTAGGGCAACAACACATTCAGATCTTGCCACTTTAAAAGAACCACAGATAACTACCTACTATTGTTTTAAACATAAAAAAATCTGCAAACCTTTGTTTACAATTAAAAATTGGTTTAATCGTTATGCTTTAGATACGCTTAATCGTCTTCAAGATTTTAATAAAATTAAAACTCAAGCATATTACGTCACTATAACCAATGATTCACGAACGACAGATATTTTTGCTGAAATAAAAAAAAGAAATAGTCTTTTTTATGAACTTTTAAATAAACAAAAAATTAGGGGAATTTTTTCTTCACCTCCTTACGTTGGGCAGATCGACTACCATGAGCAACATGCTTACGCCTATGATTTGTTTGGATTTGATCGTAGAGATGAATTAGAAATTGGATCATTATATAAAGGTCAAGGGATTGAGGCTAAAAATAGTTATGTCAAAGGTATATCTGAGGTTTTATTAAACTGTAAAAAATACTTAACAAATAATTTTGATGTATTTCTTGTTGCAAATGATAAATATAATCTCTATCCTTTGATAGCTGAAAAATCAGGAATGCAAATAATTAACAAGTTCAAAAGACCTGTATTAAATCGAACCGAAAGGGATAAGTCTCCTTATTCGGAAATTATTTTTCATTTAAAATCAAAATAATATGTCTTTAAACTCAAGCCAAATAAAGCAGATTGAAAACGTATTAAAAAATAGCTTACGTAATAAGTTTAAAAATTATCAACCAGAACCAGCATCGATGCCGTTTCATACACGATTACTTGGAAAAGACCGATTGGCTCTTTATTCATTTATTCATTCATTAAATACCAATTTCGGTACGACTATTTTCGAACCGGTTGGACTCGTTTTAGCAAAACAAAAATTTAAACATGCTTGGTCGCAGCATATTGCAGGAAACAAGATTAGTAGTGAGTCCCAAAAGAAAATTCAATCGGTAATTGATGGATTAAGTACGGCGGAAATAACTCCTGACAAACACAAAGAAATAGAAGAAATAAGAAAAGTTTGCCAGAAAGGAATAATGATTAATATTAAACCAACAAGAATTGATTTAATGGTACAGACAAATGATGATGAGTTATTTCTTTTTGATATAAAGACAGCAAAACCAAATGCGGGCGGTTTCAAGGAATTTAAACGAACATTGTTAGAATGGGTAGCGGTTATTTTTGCTTCAAATCCAGTGGCAAAGATCAATTCTTTAATTGCAATTCCATACAATCCATATGAACCAGAAAAGTACAATCGTTGGACAATGCGGGGAATGCTTGATTTAAAAAACGAGTTAAAGGTTGCCGATGAATTTTGGAATTTTCTTGGAGATAAAGATACCTATGAAGATCTTCTTAATTGTTTTCAAAGAGTTGGGATAGAATTGAGAGAAGAAATCGATATACATTTTAAACGTTTTAATAAATAGCTACATTATGGCTCTAATCATTGTAGAATCCCCGACGAAAGCAAGGACTTTCAATTATATTTTAAAGTCAAGCAAAGAGAACGAGCAAAATAACTACTTTGTTTTTGCCTCGATGGGGCATATTCGTGATTTGCCAAAAAGCAAGATTGCCATTGATTACGAACACGATTTTAAACCAGACTTAGAGCCGATTTTAAATAAAGAAAAAATCATTACTCAACTTCGAAAATTGGCT
>JAKAHA010000033.1 GCA_021825445.1 bacterium
CGATCTCAGTACAGGGAGAATTTAATTGTTCTTCCAGGACGGCAAAACTTTCTTGGGGAATTAATCCCCGGAGGGGCGATAAAGTTTTTTCTTTGTATTCATTGGTGGCCACATCAGGATCAAGTTCCATCGCAAAAAGGTTATTTACCCCTTTGATTGGTGTAATTTTATGCCCGATTGTTTGTTCAAAAACATCAGCCAAATTTGAGGCAGGATCGGTAGTAATAATCAGGGTTTTCTTGTCTTGATTGGCATAGTAGACAGCACTTGAGGCCGCCATGGTGGTTTTGCCAACTCCGCCTTTACCGGAGAAAAAATAGAATTTAGTTTGGGTTTTATTTGTCATTTTGTACTAAATTTTTAAATTCGTTTAATGTTGGATAACTGCCTGTTTTAACAACTTCTTCACCAAAAGTGGTTATCGGCAAAGCTTTCAATTGCAGTTTTTGAATAAGATCAATTACTTTTGAATTTTCCTTAAATTTTTCGGGGCTTTGGGTAATAATGTAGCGTTCGACTTCGATTCCTAAGTTTTTCAGTTCTGATAAAGTTGTGTTTAAATCAATTAAACCTTGGTCTGGATTTGGTCCGCATAGACCTGATGAACAACACATTGGCGGATCGTAGATAATGAATTTATTTTTCATATATTTTTTTAGGTAAATTGTTAATTAAGCATTTGCATTCATCGTGAATAGAACACATATTGTCCGAAATTACTTCCGGGCTTAAATATTGGGAAAACGATTTAGACAACTTGGCAAATTCTTTTTTATTAAGGGAACAGTGAACCCAGCTTCCCAGTTTACGGTCATTAATCAGTCCGGCACTTCGAAGTGAATTTAGGTGGTGTGAGACCAGAGATTGTTCAATTCCCAATTTTTCACCAATGTCACAGACACAGACTTCTCCTTGGGCCAAAAGCTGAATAATATTGAACTTATTCTCATTGGCTATAAGTTTTAGGAGTTTTTGGAATTTGGTTGCTTCAGAGATGGTCATGGTAGATATGAATTTATTTTCATATGATAATCGTTAATACCTGCATTGTCAACTGGTAAATAACGCTCCTAAATCAAATTGCGTAAATAGTAAATCCCAATGACTATAAAGATAACCGAAATGGCTTTTCTGATTATTTTTTCCATTGCTGAAACTCCGGAAAAAACTGCACCTATTTTTTTGCACTAAAAGTTGGTAAATGGGTAGAAGACAATTTGGGAATTGATTTTTTGGATGATGATAATAATCCAACTTCCACCGAGAACAATATCAGCACGATTGTTTTGTTTACAATTGAAGGGTATAAGCTGCTATTCACCGGTGATGCGGGAAAAACTGGGTTGTATCATGCTGTTACATATGCTGAATCATTAGGGATTCCTTTGACTGACCCCAACTTTTTGGATGTTCCTAATCATGGGAGTAAACATAATTTAAGCAGTAAAGTTCTGTCAAAACTAAAAGTACGAACGGCTTTTATTTCAGCTTCACCAAATGATCCGAAACATCCACCCAAAAGGGTGACAAATGCATTAAAGAAACATCAGCACACGGTCTATGTTAATAGAAGTGGCAAATCTGCCACAACTTTAATTCACCAGCTCGAGAAGGGTGGGGTTCGATAACCGAAGAACCGTTTTACGATAAATTAAGAGAGGGTTAAAATTTGTTAAAATTAGCCTAACATGTCAGAATAATTAAATAGTCTAAAGCTAACGGTTTTTGAATTAATCAGCTATGTGTACTCCGGTCTATTGGTAATAATATTTGTGTTAGTATTTTTTCCACCAGGACTATCTAGCCTATAAGATAATGTGGTTGGCTTCATTATTTTCCTACATTATTGGCAATTTACTCTATCGACTAAGTGAGTCGAGTCTTAATTTGAGACAGTATGGATGGAAAATTTATCATTAGCTTAAAGAAAAAGACGAAATAGGTCATGGAGTTAAAAACCAATTGGTCGGATTGGAAAATTGATGAAGCGGTTAAGATATAAAGTATTGGAAAAGAAGAAAAACCCACTTAAAGACTTGCTCAATACCACCGGCATTTTCAAAAAAAATTGCAATCTTGAGGAAATTACTCCTTACGACATGTACTTTTTAAAAAAAGCTTACCTGGTCAATCAACCGTCTCTAGCAGGCTATTACCAGTATTTGCTTTACCAAAAGATATTTAACAAATCGTTATCGCTGATTTTCCTAATTTCCGCCATTCTTATAGTAGTACTTGATTACTTTAAAACAATTAGCACAAATATATACCCTGGTTTGACCTACCAGATTGACGGAAAAGGATGGTGGTTTTCGGTTGGATTCTTAATCCTATCGATTCTTTTTAGAAATAGATCTCATTTTTTTAAGGATTATAGGGACAAAATATTGGATTTGAACGTTATTATGAATTTGGGTACAAAAAATAAATTCGCGGTTAATAATTCTACGAAGGTCTTTTTAATCTGAAAGTGCTTCCATCAGTCGGCTAAACTGAGTCAGAATGTCCAAAAGGGGTTCAAATAGAAGTGCACCACCCCCGCCGGTGGTACCGTTTAAGAAACGGTCACCTGAATTTTTGTTTTAGAATTTGAAATCTTTTATCATTTTGAATAGCAACTTCGAGTGAACATTTGCCATTAAGT
>JAKAHA010000007.1 GCA_021825445.1 bacterium
ACCAATTACCAATCGAATCAAAATTAAAAACCGTTTGGTCTATTGATTTTTGAATATTGATATTTGTTTGTTTCTTGGTATTTGGTCATTGGTTATTATTTAGTAATTAGGTTAATTAAGTCAATTTCTAATCATCATGTTTCTGCAACTCTAAGGACTTCCTCCATCGTCGTTACGCCATCAAGAACTTTTAAATAACCGTCTTCTATCATCTTAACAAATCCTTCTTTTTTTGCGGTTGCCTCAATCACTTCTGAGGAATCTTGATGTAGTATATGTTGGTTTATCGCTGTGGTCACTTTAAGTATTTCAAAAATAGCAATTCTTCCAAGATATCCAGACTTGTTGCATTCCTGGCAACCGGCACCTTTGCTCAAGGTAATGGGGGAGTTATCATATTTTTTTGGAAAAATTGGTCCCAATACCGCACGAATATTGGCGCCTACTTCATCAGATGCTTTATAAGTAACCTTACAATAAGGACAAATTTTTCGTGCAATTCTTTGAGCTAGAATAGCAGTCAAAACAGATGCGATCAAAAACGATTCGGCACCCAAATCAATTAAACGTGGAATTGCGGTTGCGGCGTTATTTGTGTGAAGAGTGGAAAAAACCAAATGACCAGTCAATGCTGCTTGAATTGCCAGTTGCGTCGTCTCCTTATCTCTTACCTCTCCAACCAGAATAATATTTGGATCCTGACGCAAAAAAGCCCTAAGACCTGTTGCAAACGTAAGACCAGCTTGGGCATTAACTTGAACTTGGTTAATGCCTGCAATTTGGTATTCGACAGGATCCTCGAGAGTCACAATATTAACCGTTGGCTTGTTGAGTCTTGATAAAATAGAATAAAGAGTTGTTGTCTTTCCACTTCCAGTAGGTCCTGTAATCAAAATAATACCATATGGTCTTGAAATCGATTCTTCCAACTCTTTTAACTGTGGACCACCGAACCCTAGCTCGGAAAGAGTCGGAATACCGCCAGTTTTTTTCAGTAATCTCATGACGACCTTTTCTCCAAAAACAGTTGGAAGTGTTGACACACGCAGATCAACCTCATCTTTGGCAGATTTGTAAGTAAAACGTCCATCTTGGGGAATTCTTTTTTCGTCAATTTTCATCTCAGAAAGGATTTTTATCCTTGAAACAAGTGCCTCATGAATTGTCCTGGGGAGTGATAATTTTTCTTGCAGTATTCCATCGATTCGGTAACGAACTTTGGTACGGGTCTCTTCTGGTTCAATATGGATATCAGAAGCTCTCCCTTTGACTGAAAATTCCAAAATTGTGGAAACTATTTTTGCAATTGGTGCTTGCTGTAGTTGGATATTACTATTGTTAGTTTCCTTTTTTTGGTCTGGTGAATATTCTTTTAGGGCATCACGTACCTCAGGTGACAAACCTTGACTAAAAGAAAGGTCGATCATCTTTAGAATCTGATCTCGATCGGCAAGTGACAAATTTATTTTTTTACCTGTTTTCTTTTCCAAAAAATCAACAATTGAACGGTTAAAAGGATCCTCGGTCGCAATTGAGATTGCGGAATTTGCTGAATCAAAATGATAGGGGATTATCGTATATCGACGAGAGATGGACTCCGAAATCAAGCCTACCGCCTGGGAATCGATCGGGGTTTTGTCTAAATCAACATAAGAAATTTTTTCAACCTCTGCTTGGGCTCTGATAATTTCGATCTTATCGATATTTGTAAATTTTCTTAGATATTCAATAATTGGAATATTTTTTTGTAGACTAGACACCTCAAATTGACTAGCTTCAGTATCTGTAATTTGATTGTTTTTTACCAATTGATCAAGTAATACTTTTGGAGTTATGCTCATAATTTAAATATACATAAAAATTATGCTAGAATGCAAGAAGATAGACTAAAAAATTACTAATTTCTAATTACCTAATTTCTAATAAAATCCCAATAACCAAATTTCAAGTATTCCAAGCAATAACCAATTACCAATCGAATCAAAATTAAAAACCGTTTGGTCTATTGATTTTTGAATATTGATATTTGTTTGTTTCTTGGTATTTGGTCATTGGTTATTATTTAGTAATTAGATTAATTAGGTCAATTTTTATATGATTCCTCTACTAATTCTTTCTAAAAATCCAAAACTCATCAAAAAATATATCGACGATCTTAAAATTGACTCCCTTTTTTTTGAAATTAACCCCGAGGAAAAAGAATATTCCATCAACGACATAAAAAATTTAATTAAAGAAACTAGTATCTTTAATCCAAAAACTCGCATTTATTTTCTTGAAAATTTCCATAATTCATCGATACCTGCTCAAAATTCGTTTTTAAAACTTCTTGAAGAGCCACCATCCAACGTCCAATTTGTATTGACGACAGATAATAAAAATAGTTTATTACCAACAATTATTTCCAGGGTTAAAATTGTGAAATTACAAACAAATAAAATGGATGATATTGTTGATAAATTTGATTTCGACGTTACAAAAATACCATTATCATCATTTAAAATCACCGATAAAGAATCGGCTAAAAAAATTCTTTTAAATTTAATAATGTTTTTTAGAGAACGATTGGAATCTGATAAAAAAGCACCTTTGATCATCAAGGAAATTCTTCGTCTGAACAGTTTACTTGAAACTAATAATTTAAACCCTCAACTAACCGTCGACCAGGGGTTGATATTTATTTGGAAAAGATATAGTATAAATAAATTGACCTAATTAATCTAATTACTAAATAATAACCAATGACCAAATACCAAGAAACAAACAAATATCAATATTCAAAAATCAATAGACCAAACGGTTTTTAATTTTGATTCTATTGGTAATTGGTTATTGTTTGGAATATTTGGAATTTGGTTATTGGGATTTTATTAGAAATTAGGTAATTAGAAATTATGAAGCATGGTTTTACCCTCATCGAGCTTCTTGTCGTCATTGCCATCATCGGTAGTCTTTCGGCATTGTTTTTACCAAACTTTATGGCTGTGCGCGAGCGAGCCCGCGATACCCAACGTAAATCGGACTTAAAGCAAATTCAAAAAGCTTTTGAACTTTACAGGCAGGACCAAACAGATTCATCTTTTCCAACATCATTGCCAACCATTGGTGAATGCTGGTCGAGCTTGGCTGGTTGTACTGGTAATGTTTATGCTGGTAAATTTCCGGGAGATCCAAACAGGACTGATAACAGTGGAGCCTATTATTACTCACAAACTAGTTCTACAACTTATGTTTTGTGTAGTTGTCTCGAAAATAAGGCAGATCCTGACGGAACATCTGGCAATTGTGATGCCAGTTATACTTGTACCAGCGGAAAAAGTTATTCAGTTAATCAACCATAAAGTTATAAATTGACCTAATTAATCTAATTACTAAATAATAACCAATGACCAAATACCAAGAAACAAACAAATATCAATATTCAAAAATCAATAGACCAAACGGTTTTTAATTTTGATTCTATTGGTAATTGGTTATTGTTTGGAATACTTGGAATTTGGTTATTGGGATTTTATTAGAAATTAGGTAATTAGAAATTAAAAATTTTAAATATGTTCAAAAAAGCTTTTACATTACTTGAAATGTTAGTTGTCATCGGCATCATTGCAGTTTTAGTTAGTATGGTGATCTCGTCTTTTTCAACAGCTCAAAAAAAGGCTCGAGACTCCAAGCGGCAGTCGGAGCTTAAAACTGCTCAACAGGTGATGGAGCAGTGTTACTCCGTAAATAGTTATCAATATCCAATTATTTCCGCAGGTGCAACCGCAGGCTCAATAACAGCAACTTGTCCTGCCCCAAATACGACTATCACATTTACTCTATCTGACCCTCTAAATTCCGCTCCATATGTCTATACAATAACGTCGTCAACAACGGCTGCCTATGAACTTAGCGCCGATCTTGAAACATCAGCAGCAGATTTTACAGTTAGCAATCAACAGTAATATGAAAAATTCGAAAGGCTTTACATTTATTGAAATACTTGTTGTTATAACGATCATTGGTCTTTTGACAACGATTGCTGTCATCTCATATTCAGCATTTTTAAAACAATCACGAAACGCAAAAAGAAAAGCAGATTTGGAACAGATAAGATCTGCACTCGAGATGTATCGAAGCAATGAGGATACTTATCCAGTTGGAAATTTATCAGTATTAAGCGGAACGCTAACAACCACATATATACAAACATTGCCAACAGATCCAAAAAACCCCTCCTATGTTTATTATTATTCTTCTGCTGCAGGCACAGACTACACTGTTGGAGCTTATTTTGAATCTACAAGTACGTGCTCGGAAGTAATTTCTTGTGGAGGCGCCAATTGTAATTATTGTGTTGGTCCTTATGGACAAAAATAATCATGAACAAGTATCGTGGTTTTTCTTTAATAGAACTTTTGGTGATAATAACGGTAATCGTTTTGTTTTTAGGTTTTGGAATGTCAAAGTATAATACTTACTCTCAACAAGTAAAGTTGAAAAACGATGCAAAAAAACTTGTTGATGTGCTGGAATTAACTAAAAAAAAGGCTCTTTCTGCAGATCTACTGATAACGCCTGGTACTCCCAATACTTTTTGCTCTAATTTTACAGGTTATAAGGTCTCCATTGCTGCAAGTTCATATTCGTTAAATTACTGCTGCTCTTCAACTTGTTCGTTGGTCCAGAATTACGATCTATCTGACAATATAACTGTAATCTCGGGACTGGGGGATTATACTTTTCCTCCTCTGATGAATAATCCAAATTTTATCAGTACAACAATCAGATTGAGAAACTCTACGATCAGTATGTGTCTTGATATTTCTATTTCGCCCATTGGAATAATTGAGTTAAACGAAACACTGATTACGTGCTAATGTCATTCCCGCGAAAGCGGGAATCCAAAATACATGGATCCCCGATCAGGTCGGGGATGACAATAATCATAAATATGATTTGTAAAAATAGATATTTAAAGGGCTTTTCGCTTATTGAAGTTATGGTGTTTGTAACTGTCCTTTCGCTTTTTTTTATTTCCGCAGTCTCGGTAACTACGTTCATTTTAAGAAATATGTTGGTTCAGGAGCACAAAATTATAGCAACTCGATATGCTGAGGAGGCAATTGAGTGGCTAAAGCAAGAAAAAGAAGATGATTGGAGTGTTTTTACTTCACACGACACAGGATCGGGAACAACATATTGCCTAAATACTCTTGATTTCAATACCACATCAGATTGCGGAACCAACTACGTTTTAGGTCCACCAAATATTTTTAAAAGAGTTTTGATTATTACAAATAGCGGAAGTCCCGTCGTAGATAATGTTGCCGTTAATTTAACGGTTTCCTGGTTGGAAAATGGTAGTGAACAAAAAGTAATTATTAAATCGGTTTCAAATTTGTGGGAATAAAAAAATATGAAAAAGGGTTTTACTTTGATTGAAACGATAGTTGTCATCGCGATAGTCTCTCTAACTTTACCGGTAATATTTTCAATATTTTTTGTTTTGCTTCAACAACAAACAAAAATTTATAGGTTAAATACTGTGAAAAAGGAAGGAGACTATATCATCAGCCTTATTGAAAACACTATAAAAAATAAAGCTGTATCTATCCATTCGTCAACCCCTCCGGATGATGCAAATAAAAAATGTGCCGACGATTCCTCAAGCTATTCGTCAACGACGAGTTTATATTTTTTAGGTAGCAATGGTAACTGGTTTGGATATTTGGTAAATGCTGATTCAATAGCCTCTTCTTCCGCAATACTTCCTTCAATTGGTTTAACTTCCTCAAAAACCAAAATAAACAATTTTTCGATATCTTGCTCTAGAAGATACGCATACTCCCAGCCATCGGTTTATGTGAGTTTTGATGTCCAATATTGTAATGATGTCGCCTGCAGTCAAATCCGTCCTGAAGAGATAGCTACTATGCATTATCAAACAGCAATCAAATTAAGGAGCCACTAAAAAACATACTACTTGATACTTAAAGCCCTATACCTTATATTGAAGTTATGGCTGATAATTATTTCTGTTTGGACATAGACGAAAAATTTACCAAATTATTAGATTCAAGTAAAGTTGGAGATTTTGTACAGATCGATGCAATTGGAAGAATTGAAACGACAGATTCTTTTTACACTAGCAACCTTGAAAAAAGCATCGATGATCAAGTTGTAAGAATTACAAAACTACTTGAGGCCTCAAAAGTTACAAAAAAAAACGTCAATATAATTATCCCTGATAGCCTTACTTACAATCAAATCATAACTATGCCACTACTTAAAGAAAAAGAATTGATAACGGCAATCAAATATCAAGCAGATCAATTTATACCAATGCCCATTGAGGAAACCAATATCGATATTGAAGTAATAAGCGAAGATCAAAAAGAAAAAAAAGTCCTTTTGCTAATCGTCGCCGCTCCCAAAAAAGTCATTGAACGGGTCCAGACAACAGCAGAACTTGCAGGCTTAAACCCCGAGTCAGTCGAAAACGAACTAAGTAGTAACAGTCGATTCGCTAATTATTTTTCCAAAAACCTTATCAATCAATATAAAATCAGTCAGAATCAGGGGATTGTAATTGCAAATTTTGATAGTAATTCAACTTCTCTTTCATACTACAGCTCACAGGAATTGGTGATTAAGGAAGTACACCACTTATCTATTGGGTATCAATTATTTTTGAAAGAAACTCAAGTAAACACCGATACCGATATTAAAAAATCTGAAGAAATGCTTAGGTCTTACGACAAAAAAAATGTATCGTCTTATCCTATCGAAAAGATAGTTGAGCCTCTCGTTAGAGAATTTTCCAGCGAGTTGAGTATTTTTGTAAATAAATATAGTTCATCAACAATTTTGTTTATAAATAAAATAGTATTATTTCCTGCTTTGGTTAGTATTTTGACGGAAAAACTTGGATTACCAGTTAATATCATTGATCCGAGCCAGTTACTAAAAAAAACTCAACTAACTGAGACATATAAAAATGACCTGCCATTTTTTATCCCGACACTGGGCGGAAATTTGAGGTGATAGTGAGCGAAGTTAAACTATGAAAAAAAACAGTATAAACCTTCTGATCAATAGGGAAGACTATCAGAGATACGAGAATATATTTGAACGTTTAAAACTTTCTGCAGCAATTTTGACAGCTGTCTTGACTATAATTTTCATCTTTTTTTTTGTTTTATTAAAAAACAAATCATCGCAATATGAAAAACTGAGTGGTCAAAAAAAAGACTATCTTCAGATACTTATGAATAATAAAAAAGATGAGGCAAAAATCAATTACATTCAAAAAAAATATTCTGACTTAAAAACATTTTTGAAAGATGATGCCTCGTCCGTCGCATACTACGAGATTCTTTCAAACGCGATTAAAAATAGCAGTGAATCTGCCGTACTAAAATCTCTCGAAGTTGATAAGACCAGAAATACTTCCTTTACGATAACTTTTAATGTCTTTGAAAAAATGATGGATTTTCTTAAATTTGCCGAATCGGAAGTTTTCTTAAATAATTTTGAAAAAATATCGCTAAAGAACCTTGTTATCGTCGGAGATGTCGAAAAAAACGAAAATTATGAGCTAAGCTTTAAGGGAAAATTTATCAAGTTAAACAAATAATAATGACAAACACAAATAAAATTAAACCTTTTGTAAAAAGATTAATTAAAGAAAATATTTTTTATATCGTCGGCAATGTCTTTTTATTTTTGTTAATAATAATAGTTTTTTACATTGGTTTTACGGAAAATGCTGCATACAACAAAAAAAATACCATATTAAAATCTGAAAATGCAGTCTTAATAAATAAAATCAATCTCATCAACAACGTCGTACCCAAATCGGAAATATTGGATGAAGATATTAAATTTTTAAACTCTCTCATTCCAAATACTGAAGATTATTTTTCCATCATCTATGCCTTAGAAAAATTGTCTCAAAAAACTAAGTTCTCGATAGTGAGCTACTCGGTAAACGTCGCAACATCTACTTCTCAAAAACTAAGGATTAGTGTGACAGGAATCGGGGATAGCCAATCATTTGTGGATTTTTTGAAAGACTATAATTTTTCAGGTGGTCGTCTAATCACGTCAGACAAAGTATCTCTTGATCCTAATTTTTCAGGATCGATCATTGTGGATTTGACTTTTTATAATAAAAAAACTCCTCTTACTAGCGATCAATCGGATATTACCCCCAATAGTAGCGTTTATAAGGAACTCGAAGCTTTGAAAAGCAAGGTAAACTTTAGTTTTGAACAAAATCAAATCGCGGTAACCCCAGACTTGAATTATCCTAGGAAAGAAAATCCTT
The DNA here is from genome assembly GCA_021825445.1 of bacterium. Classification (GTDB taxonomy): domain Bacteria; phylum Patescibacteriota; class Microgenomatia; order UBA1406; family GWC2-37-13; genus GWC2-37-13. The sequence goes on from JAKAHA010000007.1 coordinate 8,312, forward strand.
TTTAAGCTTTTCTACCTTTAAGAAGTTTAGCAAGACCTTCAGATACTTGAGCGCCGACTTTCATCCAATAATCAAACCTTTCCTTTTTGACGGTGAAAACGACAGGATTGGCTATCGGATCGTAAAACCCAACTTCCTCAATATACTTACCATCGGCTTTGTAATGTTTATTTACAGCAACGATCCTGTAAGATGGACTACCTTTTTTTCCCTGACGATATAATTTTAGTGCAACTGCCATATCATTAAAAATTTCTAATATCTAATTACTAATTTCTAAACTAAGTTAAATTATAACATTAAAAAATTAAATTTGTATGCATTTGTATGTCATTCCCGCGGAGGCGGGAATCCAGAACAAAAGCATGGATCCCCGTTTTCACGGGGATGACAACGTCAGCACAATTTAAATGCTCTGTTTTAATGCTTCCTTCGCTGCTGCTTCCTCCGCTTCTTTTTTCGAAGGGGCAATTCCTGTCCCGAGCAACTTATTATTAAAATAAACTCCTATTTTAAATATTCTTTTATGCTCCGGACCATTTTCGTCCAACACTTTATAAACCGGTGTTTTTTTATATTTACTTTGAATTAATTCTTGAAGTTTGCTTTTTGAAGATAAATATAAATTATTTTTTAACAAATAATCGAGTTTATCTTTAAAAAGAAAATCAACAACAAAGGAATAGGCTGTCTCAAAATTTTTGTCTAAAAATATAACGGCAATTAAAGCTTCGAAGCAATCTGCCATAATATTGTTGTTTTCCCGTCCTGCGCCTCGCTCTTCACCTCGTGAAAGTAAGAGATATTTATTTAGTTCAATTTTTTGAGCGGCTTCGGCTAAGCTTTCCATCTTAACTATTGCAGATTTTATCTCGGTATAGTCTCCTTCTTTTAACAGTGGATATTTTTTAAATAAATAAACTGAAGTTATGAGGGATAAGACACTGTCTCCTAAAAACTCCAGCCTTTCATTTGATTTAAGACTCGAATTTTTATGTTCATTAAGATATGAGCGGTGAATGAAGACGTTTTCGAGTAGAATTCGATCGTCAAACTTTATATTTATAGTTTTTTCTAAATTAGAATATTTATTGTCCATATACTTCATTAATACTACCAATACTACAAATAATCAAATACTACAAATAAATGAAAAACAAAATAACCAAATGATTTGATTATTTGTTTATTTGATTATTTATTTATAGTATTTGTCGGATTGGTAGTATTTGTAGTATTATAAATCTTACCAAGTACTGCATTCACAAACCCAAACGTCTTCTCACTTCCCAACTCCTTAGCCAACTCAATTGCCTCATCAATTATAACTTTTGGGGGTGTTTTTTTTTCAAAATTTAATTCATATACTGCAAGTTGAAGTATTGCTAAATCAACTTTTGAAACTTTATCAAGTGGATATTTAGGAGCATGCTTTTTAATCAACTCATTTATTTGAGGTAATATTTTTATTATAGATATAGTCTTATCTTCCTTTTTTTTTATTTTTCCATCGACAAAACTTAATGCAAATAATTGTTGAATAATTTTGACTCGAAGCTCGTGTCGTGGATCCATAATAACGCTTAGAATCAGTCGGAGTCGGTCAAGTCAGTCGAGTCGGTTGAATCAGCAAAATAAATACTGATTTAACCGATTTAACCGATTAAACTGATTTAACTAATTTAATTACTTATTACAATACTTACACGCTTTGTGTGGAAGTTTATTTTTTCCACAATTTTCGCATTTGACTAATTTTGAAAACGATCTCATTTTTGAGACTAAGCTTCTTCCTTTTCGAGCGGTTGACCTTTTTGATTTTGGTAGAGGAGCCATATACAAAAATTTCTAATTTCTAATTAACTAATTTCTAATATTATCATATAAAATATCTATTGACAAATGGAAAAGCGATAAGCTATATTTAAGCTATATGAAAAAATTTAAGGGGTTTACTCTTATTGAACTTTTAATCGTTATTGCTCTTCTTGGAGCGCTTGCAGTTGGACTCTTGGCGGCTCTTGACCCCTTTGAACAACTTAAAAAAGGTACTGACACAGGAACTAGAAACATAGTATCGGAAGTTCATGGTGCTATAATCAGATATTATGGTATAAAAAGTCACATGCCTTGGTGTCCAACCGGAACAGCTTGTCCTGCAGATCCTTCCGGCAATGACTTAACCACAGCACCAGTCTCAACCTCTATAACTAATATTATTGAAGCCGGAGAATTAAAAAGTGATTTTGTAGAACTGGCAGGCGGAAATACAACTAAAGTTTTTGTCACAGGTTCTGAAGTCGACGCTACAGTTGCCGTATGCTATAAACCAACCGCCAAATCTTTTATTGCAGACGCTAATTCTAAATATACCATCTTTCGTGCTGCAACATGCACAGTTGGAAGTGGTGACTGTTATTGGTGCGTAAAATGATGAATAAAAAAGGTTTCACTTTGATCGAGCTTCTTATAGTTATTATTATTCTTGGGGCTTTGGCTTCCTTAATCACAGGTAATTTTTTTACTTCCTTAAAAAAGGGAAGGGATACAAAAAGAAAAGGTGATCTGGAGCAGATACAAAGAACTCTTGAGATGTATTATGAAGATAAGCGGACATACCCACTGACGGCTGAGTTGGCGTTTGGTAGTGCTCTTACTGATTCGGTTAGCGGAAAAGTCTATATGCAAAGAGTTCCCAATGACCCAATCTCGGGCAAAAACTATCAATATCTATCAGCTGACGGAACAAGTTATAAAATATTTGCTTGTTTAGAAAACGTTTTACAAATATTACCTTACATATCAACCGAATCAACTTTGACTTGTGGTAATTGTAAGGCTCCTGATGGCACAACGGACACTCCTTGCATTTGGGCAGTATCAAGTACCAATATTTCACCGTAAATATTTTTTCAGCAACTCTTTTTTAAGTGAGAACGCTTCCTGATAATTTGACTTTAATTTGATACTTTTATCAATTTCCTCAAGAGATATTTTTTTCCAATTTTCTTTGTCAACGTTATTCTTGGTCAAATCAAACAACATTGAAGTATAAAGAGCTAAGGAATATGGAATTTTTGGGTCTGTTGGAGATAATTTTTGTGCATTTTTTAAAGCCTCAACTCCCTGCAATAATTCATTTTCATTCTTCGTTATTAAATAAAAATAATACATATTTTTTGCCCTCGTCTTCCAGTAAAAAACATTTTTTGGATAATCGTGGATCGTCGACCTATTATAAGAATCGGAAATTGCGATTATTTGCTTTGCCAAATCAGATTGATTTTGAGCATCGGCTAAAGCAGAAAGATAGGCGAGGGAAGACGAAAAACGATCAAAATAAATAGGCTCTCCTCTTAACTTTATTGCTTTTTCAAAATATTGAGATGCTTTTTGTTGATCGTTAATTTTAGAATATTTTAGACCAAATGAATAATTAACATCGGCGAGATAATAAATATAAACAGAAAATAGAAGATAGATCGTTGAGGATATAAGAAGGAAGGTAAAAAATTTCTGTAAATTTGTAGGGAACAAAAATCTTTGTTCCGTACGAGAAATGGAATCATTATTTGAAAACACAGTTGCTGGGATGAGGAAGAAAAATAGTTGAGTCGTCGTTGTCGAAAAACCAAAAAAGTTGGTGATGAGGATTGTAATATAGGCAATTAACAAACAAATTGTCAGAATTGTTTCATTGTCACATTGTTCTATTGTTAAATTGTTTTTTAATTTTGATTTTGAAATTTGAAATTTATTTGATATTTGATATTTGATATTTGATATTTTAAAAATATAAAAAAGAAAACTAAATATTAATATAAAATAACTTATTAAACCGACAAAACCTGTAGTCGCCAGATAGTTGAAGTATTCATTATGGGCTTTGTTGTAGACGTAATCCCATTCGCTCGTCAAATTATGAGCAACGGGGCGAACTAAATAATAACTATAAGCAAAAGTTTCAACTCCGGTTCCAAAAAAAGGATATTTTAATGCTAATTTCCAAGCACCCTCCCAAACGATTTTGCGAATATCAAAAGATTCGGTAATGTTGGGAGAGGTTGTAGGGGGTAGGTTGTAGGGGGTAGGATTTAAAACAGCGGGTTTTTTTACAAATATGTTTTTATAGGTTTCAAGTTTTAAAAACTTGTCAAGTTTATTTTCTCCAGTTTTAAATAGAAAAGTCGGAACAATTACAATAATTAACAAAATCAATAATGTTTTTTTAAAGTTTGTTTTTATAAAAAATAAATAATATCCGATAAATAAAATTAATCCAACTATGACGGCACCAATCGCCGAGCGGGAACGAGACATCAGGATCATTGAGAAGTTTAGGAATAAATATATTGATACAAAAATATTTTTGTAATTTGTAATTTGAAATTTGTAATTTATTTGTGATTTGTGATTTAAAATTTGAAATTTAATCAGGAAATAAACCCCAATAAAAAACGCCACAGCCAAATACGCTCCTAGCCAATTTGGTTGACCGAGGGTTGAGAAAGCTCGAAGCTCCGGACGAAACGCAAGAGTTGTATTATCCCAACAAGAATTATCAAAGACTCCTGCAAATAGTAAGCAGGTCATATCATGACCAAAGTGTCCGGGAATTGCCCAGAGAATGACAAGTAGTGAAGAAGCTAGAATTATTTTTAATATTTTTTCTGTATTTACATTATTGGAGACAAAACCATAATAGAGTATTATGTAGCTAAAAAGAGAAAGTAATCCGCCATTAAACCTACCATAGTAACCAAAAATTGAAGTATGCCGATCTATCGAAAAAATTGTTGAAATAATCTGAGATAATAAAAATATTACGATTGGAATATCAAGGGGTGTTTTTTTCAGTATAATTTTCTTATTAAGGTTCATTTTTAGTAACCAAAAAAAAGAAATCAGGACTGTTGAGCCGTAAATAAAAAGCATTTTATTAAACTCAAATAGTTCTGAAGTAGATTTTGTCATAACTAGTGGGGTGATAAAAAAGAGAGCACTGTAAAGAAAGGTAATAATTTGATCGATCATTATGCTTAATTTAACTGATATTTTCAAAAAAATCAAGCTTCCTTTTTTCTCAAATATCGAAGTTTATTTTGATTTAGGCACTTCTATCACTAAAATTGCCATCAAAGATAAGGGTGTAATTTTAAGAGAGCCGTCTTTTTTAGGCTATAACTCACATATTAAAGATTATTCATTTTTTGGCATGGAAGCCAAAACAATTCTTGGAAAAACCCCTGATTTTATCAAGATTGTAAAGCCTATCGTCAATGGAGTTATTTCAGATTTTGATGCCGAAGTCTCTTTATTACAAAAATTTATGGAGCGGTCTGTTTATCTTTATTCAGGAAATCAGTTAATAAAACCGATGATGATAGGAATTGCAACGGTACCAACAACCGCTACCGAAATTGAACAAAAAGCAGTCAAGGAAGCATTGCTGAAAATTGGAATGTCTCAAGTTTTTTTAATTGAGAAACCATTGGCGACAGCCTCCGGAGCTGGGATAAATATCTTTTCCCATGAACCAACGCTTATTGCAGATTTGGGCGGAGGATTGATAGAACTATCTATCGTCGGATCAAGCGGAATTCTTTCTCAGAGATCTTTTAAAAATGCCGGCGATCAAATGAATAAAGTAATTTTTAATTATGTTTATTTGAAATATGGAATAATTCTTGGGGAGGCAACTTGTGAAAACTTAAAAATAGAAATCCTGAATTTTAAGGATACAGAGAAAATAATCGTAACTCGTGGTAAGTCACTTGAAAATGGATTACCCAAATCTGTAAAAATAAAAAGTTCGGATATTAATGAAGCTTTGAGATCTAATTTTAATCAGATTATTGACGGTATAAAAGAATTGATTGAAAGCTCTCCACCTGAGGTGGTTGATGAAGTGATGCAAAAAGGAGTTATTCTTACAGGGGGACTTTCTCGAATTTCCGGAATTGATAAGTTTTTTGAAGAAGAATTAAAAGTGTCTGTTAGCTGTAGTGATAAGCATGAGTTTACAACAATTAATGGTCTGATGAAATTAACACATAATGAAAGTAATTTCTCTAAAATAGTAATAACTTAAATTCAGAAGTCATCAAAGTATTGAAAATATATAAATCTTCATGTAGAATGCGACTTGCAACTTTCATTATTTAATTTTAAATATAGTTGTATGAGAGAAAAAAACCCCGCCAGTAAAAGACTTTTTAATTATATTCTTCGAGGCATGGTCGGCGGAGCAGGTCCTGGAGAAGAAAAAAAACTTTTTAAACCTGGTGCTCTTAAAAAAACCGCAACTGTTGTAGAAATCGGAGTAGATGCAATGGCTCTTTTAATGGGTATTCCTGAAATTCCATTATTCTTATTTACATTACACACAGTTTTTGGAGCTGTTAGTGGGATTTCTCAATGGTCGGTAATGAAAAATACTAGCCGATAAAGTAGTTGGAATTATTTTTTACGAAGGTCTCCAAATTGGTGTTGCTTTTCGAATATATTTTTTATAAAATTAAAACTCACTGAAATCTATTCAGCAAGCACTTTAACATTTATAGTTGTTTTTCTTTGCCAATTTAATTTTTTTTAGTTTCAATAGTCGGGTTAGGATCAACCGCTATGGATGCGTTGTGCGTCTATAGGGTTTTTTTAAGAGTTTGATCCTGGCTCAGGATGAATGTTGGCGGTGTGCCTGAGATATGCAAGTCGAACGTCTTTTTTTCCGCAAGGAAGAAAGGTAGTGGCGGACGGCTGAGTAACACATAGGGACTTACCCCCGCCTCGAGAATAGCTAGCCGAAAGGTTAGATAATACTCGATGGCAATATTGAACGTAAGTTTAATTTTTAAAGGAATTAACTTTTCGGGCGGGGATGGACCTGTGGCTTATCAGATAGTTGGTGGGGTAATGGCCTACCAAGTCTACGACGAGTAGCTGGCCTGAGAAGGTGGTCAGCCAGAGGGGGACTGAGACACGGCCCCCACTCCTACGGGAGGCAGCAATCAGGAATAGTCGGCAATGGACGAAAGTCTGACCGCGCGACACCGCGTGTAGGAATAAGATCTAACGATCGTAAACTACTGTGATAGAGGAAAAAGTCCCCGCTTCGCGGGGGTTGATGGTACTCTATAAGAAAGGGGCCGCTAACTGCGTGCCAGAAGCGTCGGTAATACGTGGGCCCCAAACATTATCCGGTTTTACTGGGTGTAAAAAGTAGTGTAGGTGTCTTGCTAAGTTTTGTTTCAAATACTGCGGCTCAACCGTAGAAAGGGGCAAAATACTGGCTTGATTGAGTTTGCTTTAGAGAAACTGGAACTCAGGGAGGAGTAGTGAAATGCGTTGATACCCTGGGGAACACCAGTGGCGAAGGCGAGTTTCTGAAAGCAGACTGACACTGAGACACGAAAGCTAGGGTAGCGAAGCAGATTAGAGACCTGCGTAGTCCTAGCCCTAAACGCATGCTTGCTAGCCGCATTTTCCCCTTCGGGGGGAGGTGTAGCGAAGGTAACCCGTTAAGCAAGCCACCTGGGGAGTACGGCCGCAAGGTTGAAACTCAAAGGAATTGGCGGGGAGGCACACAACCAGTGGAACATGTGGTTCAATTCGAAACAAACCGAAGAACCTCACCAGGGTTTGACATGCTATCGTACATTCTGCTAGAAATAGTGGGAAATCCGCAAGGATGATAGCACAGGTGCTGCATGGCTGTCGTCAGCTCGTTCCGTGAGGAGTACCCTTAAGTGGGACAACGAGCGCAACCCTTATCTTGTGTTATATTTGTCACAAGAGACGGTCCCGACTTAGTCGGGAAGGAAGGCGGGGCAGACGTCAAGTCAGCATGGTCCTTATGCCCTGGGCTACACACATGTTACAATGGATAAGAACAACGGGTTTTGCCACGATGCAAATCGGAGCAAATCCCTGAAATTTATCCTCAGTGGGGATTGGGGTCTGCAACTCGACCCCATGAACACGGAATTGGTAGTAATCGCGAATCAGTCATGTCGCGGTGAATACGTTCTTGCCTCTTGCACACACCGCCCGTCAAGCCAACAAAGTCGATGATATTTGAATCCCGATCTAATCGAGAGAGGATATTACCGGCGATGGGGGTTAAGTCGTAACAAGGTAACCGTACTGGAAGGTGCGGTTGGATCACCTCCTTTCTTATTTTCTTTCAATTTGTAAAGAAAGTAGTCTGACACGTTAAAATGTAACGTAGTACGACTTAAAACAAATTTCCTAGCCCGATTATTAGACTAAAAAAAATAATTGCAAAGAAAACAAAAAATCAGCGAATAGACTTCGGAAGAGGATTGGATATTACTCCAACAACATTTGCAGGAAAATAGCGATAAAAAACGTCTCCTATAATACTTGATATAGTTACAGCACAAAATTCCCGTGAATCGGAAGATCGTGGTCTGTTGTCTCCCATAACAAAGATGTAATCAGGTGGAACAGTATAGGGCACATTATCTTTTATACAACCGTCATCCCATAGATTTGTGGGGGCAGCAATATAATCTTCTTTCAAAAGAATATTGTTTACCCTAACCTCCTCATTTGAGATGTTTATTACATCGCCTGGCAAACCGATTATTCTTTTTATATATTCGATATCCGGGTTTTTTGGTGATTTAAAAACTATGACATCGCCCCGTTCTAATCTTCTAAACTTATAAGTAACTCTACTGGTCAATATATAATCACCAGTATGAAAAGTATTATCCATCGAAGCTCCTTTTACTTGATTTGGAGTAAGGATAAATAGATAAACAACAATAAACATGGAACCTATAAAAACAACTGTTTCCAAAATGTCCATCACAAAATCAACAATCGATTTGACAATCTTCATAAGTTTTAATTTTAAGAAAACTGACTCTGTTTTACAAGCGAGTTTTGTATAATATGCGTAGGTTGCCGGACTTACCATGGACCTGTAGCTCAATGGCTAGAGCGCTTCATTCACATTGAAGAGGTTAAAGGTTCGAGTCCTTTCAGGTCCACAAGTCATGGTAGGCGGGACACCGCATTCTAATTACCCCTAACTGATACCTTTTTGTATGAGTTTAATGAATTATTTTTTTGCAGGTTTTCTAGCAGAACCTTTCGGTTAAAATAAAAGGATTGTTTATTTCTCCAAAATTTTCTTCCTAAACAAATAGCCGACTCCTCCTAGCATCAACGAACTTAATGACGCCCAAATATAATTCCAAATATTTAACGATTTTTTAATTTCGTTATTTGTTTTTGATTGTTTTGTTGATTGAATTGTTGGAGTAATTAATTCTTCATTGACGGACGACATTCCTAAAACTGAAGGAACAGATTCTTTTGATATTGGAATTTCGTTACTTGATGAAGCAATCGATGATGTTGCGGGTGATGATGTTGAATTTGAAGTTTGGCTTGTTGGTTGTGGAGTTGAGGTCGTAACAGGTGTTTCCGTAGGGATCAAACATGCCTGATCCGTACAATACGGTGTTGCTGTTGGCGACGGAGTCACGGTTGGTGTTAAGAATGGAATCGCAGTTTGATCGTTATATAGTATATTATAGTTATCTATTTGAGATGAAGCTGGCGACTGTATAATTTCTCCATTAATACTTTCCCAAATATCGTTATTTTCAGAAACTTGACCAATTATCACTTCATATTTGCCACTATCAACTCCCTGGACTTTTAATTTATAATTTCCAGATTGAGCATCCGGAATAATTATTATACCTTCATCCTCGGTATAGATACTATCTTCAAACTCAACTTTCATCGTTGCTGGTGATTTGATCATAAATATCAAAGAGGAGGAAATTTTAGTTGCCTGTCCCTCCACTATTTGGTCATCATTGAAGTTTATATTTAGTAAGCCTAGTATTTTTTTAATTGCTTCTTTTTTAGTAATGATTTCCCCGTGATCTAAATATAATTTTTCTGAATCAGTGTCTTGGGAAGCACTTTTACTTAAAATCGTATAATCTCCAAAATCAAAATATGATTCTCGCGGTTTTCCATCCAAATAGTTTCCCAACAATTGATCAATGATATTTCGAGGTTCAACTACAAAACCTGCAGGAGTGTTACCATCCTTTTCTCCGTAAATTGCTGTAAATATTGGAAAAATATCAGAAAAATTTTGATTATATGAAGGTAAAAAATTGTTTTTTATTATTAAATTATCGATAGATATTTCGTTGCCAAAAGAATCCTTTAAAAAATTAAAAGTAGGAAATAGATCCTTTGCCACAGAAAATTTGGTAGCAATTGTGTCTCTATCACTTTCTATCGTTGATTTATTCAAAGCTAAAACTATTTTTTCTGCAAGCCATAAAAACGTATTATCCCGATCAACTTCTCCCGCCTCAACTGGTTTATAAAATTGAACCGCTCCAAAATGAGGCGAACCTACTGAAATAATTTTGTTAACTTTATCTTTGTTTTTTTGTGTGAAGATTCGACCAATTAGCCCTCCTAAAGAATGACCTACGATATTTATTTTTTGATTAGGGTTATCATTCCAAATTTTTTTTTGAAGAAAATTATTTAAATCATCAGTAGTTTTTTCAATTGATTGACGCCAATCATATGGAAATATAAATAAATTGATGCTTTGCTCATATCCAATATTTTTTAGTGAATTCATTATACCGTCATATTCTTTGACAAAATTCTGCAGTTTCCAAGCAGAATAGTCTACTGTTTGATTGTGTATGACTGCCTCTTTGTTCCATGAAGCCATAAAACCGGGAATTACAATTATTGGTAATTTTTCGGGAATTAACGTTGGCGTTGGAGTTGAAGTCGGCAATAAACATGCTTGCCCAGTACATGCCAAATCAAAATTCCAATTCCAATTTGAATCACGACCGGAATAATATAATTTTAAACCGCCATTACCATCATTTATAACTGAAGGAAAGATCATGTGCCTTTGATCATAGAGTTTATCTTTAATCAGCAGCGACCCCTGGTCCATAAATATCGAATCACAACTTAATGGCAATGAAGTTTTTGCAAATTTTATTCCATTACTATTTGATTGATGAAAAAATAAATACAAGTCATTATTTTCTTGATATGGAAATGGTCCATCGCCGCCGTATAAAAATCTATTTGAGCATTTTTGCCAAGTGATCAAATCGTCAGAATATGCCATTTTGATTTTAAACCCATCATCTCCCCAAGCACCAAAAAACATATAAGTCGTATTTTCTTGTTGAAAAGGACGACCGGCAAAGACTCCCTTGTTTTCTGAATAATCATTTAAATCCGGTGTTATAACTTGAGATAAATTTGTCGAACAATTAAAATCAAAATCGCATAATGAAGAATAAATTTTATATATTAAATTGTTGTCGTAACGCGTAATAAATAATACATATCCACTATTTGTTTTAATAATACTGGGATTTGAAAGCTCAACTCCGGTATTTATAATCTCCTTTTTCATCTGCCAGTTAACGCCATCTGTTGATTCAAAATATCCTAAGGAATAATAAGTTTCAGGAGGTCTATTAATAACAAAAATTCCTTTATATATGTTTTCTTCTTTAAAAATATGATGTTGAAGTTGATTAGAATAGTTATTGATGTATGAAACTGAGAGAGGATTATTTTCCGATTTTACAAATTCAAAAGCAAAATTATTTTGAGTAAATAATAAATATGCAATCAAAATTAAAATAAATCTAAAAATATTTTTTAGCATATTTTTATATTTTGTATGACAATTTATGACTTTAAGAACTTTATAGACTTTATATACTTGTATGTCTACGGTTTATAACCTACAAAGTTATGTTTTTGGAGTGTTAAATCAACTTTTTTTTGACGATATATACCCGATTTTTATGAAGCTAAACCAAAGAGCAAAACCTACAATATTTTGAATAGTCAATAACCAATTTGGTGTCTCTGCACATGTTTGACAAAAAACCAAAAAATAGTAAAAAGAGCATAAATAAATAGAAATTAAAGTAATTAAAATCAAGTAACTTTTTGGTTTTATTAAAATTAAAAAGGGGATAATCCAAACAAAATACTGTATCGAAAAATTAGTCGTAAAAATAAAGAAAAAAAATAAAAGCTTAAGAATATTTTTTATTAAATTTTTTTCTTTGTTAATCCATGAATAGCTAAGAAAACTAGTTAAAAATAATATCGTCAATAATTTTTGCCAAAATATTCTAGTTTTTCCGAGCAATGTAAATGGTCCCCAGATTCCCCATAACCCCTGATAACTTATTAATGTCTTACTAATATCAATTGGATTTGATTTAAAAAAAATACAATATAATGTTATAAATAACATCGGGAAAAACACTATTAAAAAAAATAATATTTTGTTTTTAATATTTCTTAGAATTGGAATAAAAAATAATACTGGCCATGTCTTCACAAGAATTGCAAATGAAAAACATAAGACAGATAATAAGTCCTTCTTCTTTTTAATTAAGTAAACTGCCAACAAAATAAAAAATACCGGAATTACATCAAACTGTCCGTGCAAGGTCGTGATTAAAATTGTCACAGGATTGATTGCATAGATTGATGCAATTTTAAGGTTATTTTTTGACAAACAATAAACTAGATATAAGATTCCAAGATCAAAAAAAACTAAAATTGCTTTAATTAGACATATTGAACTAATTGGACCAATGAGTCCAATTTGTCCAATATATGTAGAAATAGCTTCTATATACATAAAAAATGGCAGATACGGATGATGAAGATTTGCTATTTCCGGATAAATATTTAATCCCTTTAAAGTTAGCTTCCCAACTAGAACATATGATTGCAAATCATAATTTGTAACGTTACGAAATAAACATAGACAAATAATACGTATTAAAATCGCCAAAAGAAATATCCTTCGCATATTTTATGTAAGGAACAAATATTTTTGTTCCCTACAAATTTATAAACAATACAAATCGATTTTTCAGTTGGTTATAACCTACAAAAATATGTTATTGGATTGTTCTATTGCTTTATTGTTGACGATATACCACATAAAGTAGGGTGTATAATATAAACATGAAAAGACTCTCAGTTTTAATGATCACAAAAAACGCCGCAGAGACTTTGGAAAAGTCTTTAGCTTCAATTAAGAAAATTGCCGATGAAATAATTATTGTCGATAGTATGTCAACTGATCGAACGGTAGAAATTGCTAAAAATTATCTTGCCAAAGTCTACGTCAAAGAATTTGAGGACATTGGCAAACAAAGGATATTCGGTTTTAATAAAGCGACTGGAAAATGGGTGTTAATCTTAGATAGCGATGAAATTGTCTCGGAAAAATTGATGATGGAAATTAAATCAAAAATTGAAAATACAAGAATAAAAATCAATAGTTATTATATCCCTTATCAAAACTTTTTTCTAAATAAACCTCTTCAGTTTGGTGGAGAAGATTATAAAATGTTACGATTATTTCGTCGGGTAAAAATTAATATCGAACCATCACTTGTTCACAATAAGATTGAAATTAAAGATAAAAAAATCGGATACCTAAAAGGAAAAATATTTCACCATTCATATAGATCTATTTCCCAAACATACAAAAAGTTTACTGACTACGGAATTAAAATGGCAAAGGAGAAGTTTTTAAATGGTGAAAAATCATCTTTAAAAAAAATATTTTTATATCCACTTCATATGTTTTGGGCAAGATTTGTAGAGGACAAAGGTTATGAAGATGGTATTTTTAGAATTCCGCTTGATTTAGGATTTGCCTACATGGAGTTTGTGACTTACCTCACATTATTTTTATTGTCTTTATGAAAACCGCTTTTATTTTTGTTTTATATAAAACTCCTCAATCAGAAATTAATCGTCTAAAAACTGAGGTTAGAAAGTTACAAGTTACAAACTACAAATTATATCTCATCGACAACACTTACAACGGTCAAGGCTACGCGGCAGGTGTTAATAGAGGCATAAAAAAAGCCATCAAAGACGGGTGTAAGCTGTTTGCGATAGCTAATCCTGATATATCATTAACTAAATTGGTCAAATTAGATCTATTGACCATATTAGATCAATTTGACATTTTTGGTTTTGCCATGCACCAGCAAGGAAAAATTTATTACGGTGGACAGATTGATAAATGGCGTGGGAGTGGGGGACTTATTGATAAAAAGCCTCGTGGGCGTTTTGCAAAAACAGATTTTGTTTCCGGTTCTCTAATGTTTATTAAGAAAAAAGTCATAGATAAAATAGGCTTTTTTGATGAAAGTTATTTTATGTATTATGAAGAAGTTGATTACTGTTACCGTGCTAAAAAAGTAGGATTTAAGATAGGTATTGATTCAAAAAATTACTACGAACATTTTGAAATTTCAAAAGAAAATTCTCAAAAAGAATTTCTTCTTTTTAAAAATAGGCTTAAATTTTTGTTTAGATTTGGTAATTTTAAACAAAAAGCGCACGAATTTTTTCGAGCTCCAAAAACTATTTTTGAAGAAATTAAAAAAAGACCATTTTATTTAAATTTTTTTAGTTTAAATATTTCTTCAGTTGTCAATAAAATTCTTCATTTTGTTTTATTTTTAGTTTTAATCAATTATTTTCGACCTGAAGAATACGCGATCTATACTTTAGCTTGGACACAAGTTGGGTTACTTTCACCTCTTCTTGATTTTGGGACAACTTCTTATGGATTGGTGCACATCAATGATTCGGTTGAAAAAAAAATTAAAGAGCTTTTTTCTTTGCGGTTTTATTTGTCATCGATTACTTTCATTCTAACAATTATTTTGGCTGTTTTATTTAAGTATTCCTTGTCAATTTTGCTACCGATTATTTTTATATCTTTTGTTATTTTTGCCAACATGTTTTCTGGAACATATTTAATTCTAAGTTCTATAAAACAAAAATCATACATTGCGTCGCTTGTTTCGATGATCTTTCAGGTTTTGCTTGTAATCTCGCTGATCACTGGGGTTTTGATTACTAAACAGTTGTTGACAGTCTTTATAATCATTTTTATCTTATATAATACATATTCCTTAATAAACTTTTTTCTAATCAGAAGAGAAGTTGGCAACTTGTCATTAAAAATTGATTTAAAAAAGTGGTTAATTATTATAAAAAAGTCAATTATTTTTCTTTTGATAAGCTTGCTTGCCGGCTTTTATTCGAAAGTTGACGTTCTTATTTTAAATTTTATAAAAGGAACGGAAGCTGTTGGGATATATTCTGCAGGTTACAGGTTTTTAGATGCTTTAATGTTTGTGGTTGTTGCGTATAACGTTTCTTCTATGTCGCTTTTTTCACGGTTGATAAAAGAAAAAAAACGAAATCTTTTTATAAGAAAAATCAAAAAGGATGTTATTTTGGTTTTTACTATTGGCATGTTTATTGCATTAGGTTTTTATTTTTTTGGACCAATTTTATTGCCACTTGTTTACAAAAATACTTACCTTAAATCAATCCAAGTACTTCGAATAATTATTTTTGCACTACCATTAATTCTTTTGACATCTGTCTTCCTAAACTCTATATATGCCCTTGGAAAAGCAAAAGCAGTTATTTATATTTTTTTGTTTCAATTAATTTTTAACATTGTCTTAAATCTAATTTTTATTCCAAGGTTTAGCTTTTTTGCATCAGCTTATATTACATTGTTAGGAGAGGTTATAAATTCGTTGTTAACCTTTATAATATTAGGGTCAGTACTTATAAGGACTGACCTTATAAGGAGACTACCATGAAAATTTCTGTTGACGGGGGAGCATTAAACGCAAAAAACAATCAGCGATTTGGTACGTCAATTTTTTCTGAAAATTTAATTAAAGCTCTTCAGCTTTACGACAAAAAAAATCAATATAAATTGTATACTTTTGAAAATTTAAAGCCAAAAGTATTTTGGATGAAAGTTAGAGTTTCAATCGAAGAATTTGTAAATAAAAAAGATGTTTTTCTAGGTCTAAATCAAGCGCTTCCTTTATATGTTTCGGGAAAAACATTTAGTTTTTGTCATGGTCTTTCTTATTATTTTTTCCCTCAATATTATCCAAAAAGGGGTGTAATTCGTTTAAATAAGCAATTAAAAGAAATGATAAAGCGATCAGATAAAATAGTAGTTTCCTCAGAAAAAGTTAAAAATGAACTTGTTTCAATATATCGATATATTGAAACAAAGGTTATTGTAATCCCATTTGGGATACCTTTAGATATGTTAGATAAACCTGCTCTCACTAGAACTACAGCGAGTAAGAAAAAATATTTTCTATTTGTTGCCAATAATCAACCGATTAAGAATATTGATTTTATACTTCAATCGTTTAATCGATTGAAGTGTGATAATAAATTTAAAGATTATAAATTATATTTAGTTGGAAATTGGAAAAAATATGAAAATAAAAAGAAGGGGATCATTCCTTACGAAAGCCTTTCTAGAAATAAACTTAAAAATCTTTATCAAAATGCCACTGCTTTATTGACGGCTTCTCATTATGAAAGTTTTAACTTTCCCGTACTTGAAGCGTTATCTCTCGGCTGTCCTGTGAACGGACTAAACTCCGCAATTGTCCCCGAACTAAAACCATACGTTAATCTTGCTGATAATATCGAAAAGTTTGTCAAAAACATGAAGAAAATTCAAATAAGACCTACACTTCAATCGATTAAACGATTGAAGTATTTATTTAACTGGAAAAATTATGTTAAAAATCTAGTAAAATTATACAAGCAATAAGTCCTAGCCAACCTGTACGAACCTCGGAGGTTCGGCATCGGGTGGCAAGGACGGCGTAATATGAAGATAACCGCAATAGTATTGACGAAAAATGACGAAAAGAACATTGAAAGGTGCTTAAAGTCGTTGAATTTTTGTGATGAAATTGTAGTGATTGATGATTGCTCGACTGATAATACTAAAAATAAAATATTAAAAATCAAAGACAAAAACGACAACTTAAATATTAAAATCTTCGAAAAAAAGCTTAATGATGATTTTGCGGGGCAAAGAAATTTTGGTTTGAACAAAGCCAACAATGATTGGATTTTGTTTGTTGACGCGGATGAAGAAGTAACGCAAGAATTAACTAGCGAAATTGTTAAATTATTAAATGGTTATATTGTTAAAGAAAATGCATTCTATCTAAAACGTCGGGATTATTTTTGGGGGCAAGAGCTGAGATACGGAGAGGTAAGAAAAGTTAGACAGATTGGTTTAATTAGACTAATTAAAAAAAATTCTGGAACTTGGATGGGTTCTGTTCATGAAATTTTTTATACTGCAAAAAAAACTGGAAAACTTAACGGTTTTTTAAATCATTATCCTCATCAAACTTTAAAAGAATTTATTAATGATATAAATAAATATTCCGATATTCGAGCTAAAGAATTGTTTAATAGGGGAACAAAAACTAATATTTTTCAAATAATTTTTTTTCCACTAAGTAAATTTATTTATAATTATTTTTTTAATTTAGGTTTTTTTGATGGTCCTGCCGGTTTTACATACGCTTTTATGATGAGTTTTCATTCATTTTTGGTTCGTGCAAAACTTTATCAATTGAGTAATACTGGATTCCCGCTTTCGCGGGAATGACAGAGAGATCATGACTATTTTGTTTTATCTGACCAGTTTTTTATTTTCTCTCGGTCAACTGGGACGAATTTCTTTTGCAAATCAACAGATTAATTTTTATTTGTACGAAATCGTCTTAACAATTAATTTACTTTTTCTTTTTTTTAAATATAGATTTCAGCCGATTAAAGAAGCTTGGAAAAAGCATCGTCCGATTTTTATTTTTCTTGGAATTTTACTGGTTTCACTACTTATTAATTTGACAAAATATGCACAGTTTCAAAACTTTGTAGGTTTTTTATATTTTTTTCGTTTGGCTTTATATTTTTTCTATTTTTTTTACCTTAAATATCATTCACCAAACGTTAAGAAAGGAACTTTTTTAATTGCAACTCTAACAATAGTTTCGACTCTAATTCAATATTTTCTTTATCCCGATTTAAGAAATTTGCTCTACCAAGGATGGGATCCTCATCTTTACCGAACATTCGGAGTTTTTTTTGATACATCAATTTCGTCAGCTATATTTGGAATTTTTTTTATGACGATCAATCTGCCAATTATCAAAATATTTTATCTATTACTGGTCGCTCTAAGTTTTTCCCGATCTGCTTATATTAGTTTATCTACCAGCTTAGTGTTTTTTTTTATTCAGCAAAAACAATTTAAAAAAATATTATTATTTTTATTTCTTTTTGTTACTTTAATTTTTATTATTCCCAAACCGTCAGGAGAAGGAGTAAATTTGAAAAGATTTTATTCAATTTCTTCACGAGCCATAGATTACCGGCAGGGAATTAGTCTTTGGAAAAATAAACCAATTTTTGGTTATGGATACAATCGAATTCGATATATAAAAAATAATAATTCAATTCATTCTGGAGCAGGTTTTAGTTCGAGTTTTCTTACAATTCTTGTCTCTTCTGGATTGATCGGATTATTTAGTTTTATTTGGGTTTTATGGAATTTAAGAGATCTAAACAAAGTCGCACCATACCTACTAATTTTTTTAAGCATCATGTCACTTTTTGACAACGTTTTTTTTCATCCTTTTATCTTATTTTTGTTATTTATCAATCTTTCTGATAAATAACTTTCACTGTTTTTGATTCAGTATTTACAGCAATATCAACTGCTGTAATTTGAATTTGATTTTCCCCATCTTTTAACCTTACTGATGTTTCAAAGTTGCCGTTGACATCAACCACAACAGGTGAATCGTTGACGCGAATATACGTCTCCTTACCTGTATTTCCTTTTACTTTTATATCTTGATTGTTTGTCGTAAAATTATCAGTTGGTTCTAAAATCTCTATCTTTGGCTTTTCGTTTTTATAAAAAACTTTGTAGATAATAGTATTTTTTTCGGTTTTACTTTCTTTAGATTTTGCTTTAATATAGATTTCGTTGTTTCCTTTTTCCAAATCACCAATCTCCTCACTAAATGTATCGGCGACGGATTCTTTTTCTTTTACTTTTTTTCCATTTATATAAAATTCTAAAATATCAAAATTTAATGTCGATCCAGAAACAATAATTTTTGCACTATTTGTAGCTTGAGGAATTGAATAAACGTCAACCGAATTTATTCCATCTTCTAATTTCGTTGACGGCTTAACAGATGGTTGAGGAAAAAGTCCAGAAATAAAACTTGAAGTGTTGAGTAAAAGTTTTATACCAAAAGTAAAAATCAAATATATGACTACAAAAAGAATTACGATATATAAAAAAATCGTATTTTTCATTTTTTTTTCTTGAACTCGCTCTATCCTTCCCATGGGCTTATATATTACTTATAACATAATTTTGACACCAACGATACCGTTGCCCCGCCTGCCAATTTGCCTGGAGCCGACTATCGGACTTGAACCGATAACCTGCTGTTTACGATACAGCTGCTCTACCAATTGAGCTAAGTCGGCAATCGGCGACTGGCGGGCAGGTCTGCCGTTGAGCTAAAAAGGCTTGTGTGAGCGGGCGAGCAGAATTGAACTGCCTACTTATCCTTGGGAAGGATACATTTTACCGGTAAACTACGCCCGCAGCGAAAGAAATTTTCTAAAAAAAATTTCAACGCTGCTGGAACGTTTAATCCCGATTAAATCGGGATTATTACGTTCAGCAACGTAAATATTATAAACTATTTTTTATTGGCGGGGGATAATCAAAACCATTCCGGCATTGATACTGTCTGGAGTCAAAAGATTATTGGCGTTCATTATTTTTGGCCAGGCAAATAAATCGCCATAAACTTTTTGAGCAATTATGGAAAGTGAATCGCCTGGTTGAACAATATATTTATTTTCTATATAAGTAATCTGGGAATTGGTTCCTGTTGAGATATCTCCAACTGTTGGTTGACGAGGCGTAACTTGAGGTATAACTAATTTTGTTCCAACTTCAAGAGTTGAAGATTCTGCAATTTTATTTGCAACCGATATGTCATAAGCATTAAATCCTGATCCATAAAATTTTTCAGCAATATTCCACAAATCATCTCCTTCAACAACAATGTAAGTCTTTAATAGTTTTTTAGTAACTACCTTAGTTTTTACAGTTTTTGATCCAAACTTAAACTCAGGTAATTTGAAAGCCAAATTTATCTTAATATTCTTTAAAAATATTTTATAAGTAATTAAAGAAATTATCAGAGACACAACTATCCCAAGAAATAAACTTACATATTTTTCTTTGATAGTTAACATCAAAAGTTTTTTGTAATCGATGTTTTGAAACTTTACCGGTCTTTTCTTATAAGAGCGTATCATAAGCCCGATTATATAAAATTAAGTAGATTTTTTCAATGACAAGAGTACAATGAGACCATGGAATGTTTATCTTCAATAAGTAGTATTGAGTCAGAACATTTTAAAGATCTTACACAAATAAATTTTGCCGATGCAACTTTAATGACTTCCTTAATAGCTTTAAGTCACGGTATTAGTCGGGTGGTAGTATTGGATCCAAATGGACAAGCTGCTAGAAATATAATTGAAGAATTAAATTCGAATACGCCCGTTTTTGATTTCTTATATGGAGATATATCTCAACAAAATCGTTACGGCGTCATTTATGAAAAAATTTTTTGTGACGCAGAACTAACAGAGGAGTTAAGAGCTATTTATAGAAAACTCTGGAGTAAAAAAGAAGTTAATCAAGGCTCGCTTATTTTTATAGAATCAACTATTGAGGATACTTTAAAGCAAATTAAAGAACCTCACCCGATGACTGATTTAATTACTTATTATTATCCAGATAATCCATATACCAGGGACGGACGCGGTTCTTTATTTAAAGCGTTGCAACTGGCGAGTCTTCTTCTTAAACCAGGGGGAGAATTTAAAGTCAGATCAGAAGATAAAATGGTTATTGATGATTTCAAAAACTATGCATATAAATATGTAACAAGATCTGGTTATGTAAAAAGAAACGAAGGTTATCAGTCCGCCTGTGAATTAGCCATAGGTCAATTTGGGCATCACGAAATTACCATAAAAAATGTAAGAAATGAATTACCTGGTTATATTTTTTCCAGAAAAGGTCTTCGAACGATGGCTTCTTTGGGATTGGTTAAATGAAAAAGAGAGTTTCTTACGCTGCACGACCTTTGGGATAAAGTTGGAACTTTTTTAAATTTAATTATTCTTTTCTAAATATCTTTTTAGTAATTTTTTAATTGTTTTTCTTACATCCCGCTTTTCAAATAAATTTTTTATTAAGAAGTCAATGAACATGCGTTTCACGTCGCCGAAGCCGAGCCGAAAAAACTTAACGAATCCCGCCTTCACCCGATGAAATCGGGTTTCGGCGAGGCGAAGGCGCGCCCAGGGGGAATCGAACCCCCCTCTGTTCCGTGACAGGGAACTATTCTAGCCGATGAACTATGAGCGCTGACGCTTACATTTTATCATATTTTTCGAAAACGTAAACGATGTCCTGCCAATCCTCATAGATTTTTTTTGGTTTATTAAAGTGATGTTTATTCAAAAAAGAAAATAGTTTCCCTCTGTTATAACGGTTCAGATAATATCCGTCTTTATGAAGTTTAATTCTGTCTCCAAGGAAAAATGACGGTTTTATAAACATCGAGAGAATTAAATATTTTTTTGTGACCCTGGCTAACTCAGTCAAAATCTTTACATAATGTTGATGATGTTCAATTACATCTTTGGTCAATGTAAAGTCAAAAAATCGATCTTTATAATTTAATTTGGAAGTATCGGAAAATATAAATTTGAAATTAGGAATATTTTTTAGGTTTTTTCTAGCAAATTTTATCGCTTTAAAGTTGTTATCAACTCCATAATATCTTCCTTTAAATCCCTTTTTATGAAGCCTAAATGCCTCAACCCCTGTATTGCAGCCTGCATCTAGTAATTTTGAATTTTTAGTAGTATTTTTAATAATATATTTTTCTATGGCTTCTCGGGTATTTTTTTGACCTATCAAATCAAAGTCTTTTGCCTCAGTAGGTCCGACGATTCCTTTAATTTTTTGCCAATAAGTTTTCATATGGACATTATAAACAAAAATAAGCCTTTAAATCCGCCCGAATTTTTTAAGCTGATAGTTAAACTACATTTGTAAAACTGTAAGTTGCTACTATGCGGTCCTTTCGACAAGTGTCCAGATAATATAAATTGTTCATGACAGTCGAAATTTTCTCAGAAATCTACTAAAGTGTTTGAAACTGTAGTCAAATTCAAGCAGGTTTAAAAGCTTATATATAGTATATCACAATAAAATTGTGATGCAATCCCAAGTTGAATAACGAGAATTAATCAAGTTTAGACTGATGAAATAAGCTTGAATTAAAGCTGTTGACTTTTATGATATAATGACCTATATATAAAAATATGGCAGATACACCAAAAGATATAAAAGTTAATCCCAATACCGTAGTTGGCTCTAACTTGTCCCAGCTTGTTGGAGTAACTGTAACAGATATAGATGTAACACTGGAGTTTGTTTATTTAAATCCAAGAAATCCTCAAGAAGGAAGTGTAGTTTCAAGAATAACTCTACCAAAAAACGTAGCCTTTGATTTGGCAAATACCATAAGTCTAACAATAAAAAAACATGATTTAAAAAAACAAGAAAAAAAAGATCATGAAAACAATTAATAAACTTATTGCTATCGACTCCGATGTTAGAAGTGGAACTCCATGTTTTAGGGGTACTGAAATACCCGTTTCATTGGTTATTGATCACATAGCAAAAGGTTGGTCAATTCCTGATTTAAAAAAAGTATTCCCAAAAATAAAGACTTCTGATATGGAGAATTTAATGTATTATTTATCAGAAAAATTTACAAATGGTAAAAAAACAGACGAAACGTGGTCTTTTAACTGCGGATGAAGGTGTGTATCCTGGATTAAAGACAGAAGCTCAAACAAATGGATGGACTATTAATGACATAAATTTTTATAAAAATAGCAGTACGTCTGATGAAACGATATCTAACGAATTTGGTAAAAAAAGAAGAATACTATTGACGCATGACAAAGAATCGTATAAACATAATTTACAAGGCGGATTTAAAGGATATGTCGTTTATGAAGGAACGCCAACAAAAAAACAGATAAAACAATATATAAAAAATTGCGGAAAAATATTGTCAAAATTTACAAGTTCTTACTCTGAAAATTCCATAATAAAAATAAGACCACTAAAATTAACTTTTGAAAAAATTCATATTCCAAGGGAGTTTATTAAAAAATAAGTATTTATCTACGCTGATAATTAACGTTTATTAAGAATTGAATTGTCTTTTTTGAGCAGTAGCAACCCCTCTTCCTATTTCCATTGCGTTAAAACCATTCCAAATTAATGCCGGACCAAGAATAATCATGTGAGAGTTGGATTGTCAATAATTTTCTTGCATAAAGTAAAAATACCCAAAAATATAGAAGATAATTTCATTGCATTTGAAACACCAACTGGATGTTTTTCTATAAATTTTTCTATTTTACTATTAAGATTCTTAAATATGTTAGTTTTTTTGACATGCGATTTATTAATAATTAATTATTTTCCTCTTCTGACTCTATTATTCATGTAAGAAACTCCAAATGAAGTCGCACTAAGTAAGCCTATTGTATTACAACACATAGCTCCACCTAATAGATCTCCGGCTGCGATCCCAATTGCACCTGTAAAAAGAGCTATTGTCATCAAAGCTACTCCAACTTTTGTTGTAGCTTGTGTTTCTACATACCAATGATATGCTTCCGATATTTTTTGAATACCTCTTTGAATACCTTTTTGAATAAGATTTGGATCTTTTGATTTCCTTTCCATTTCTGAATTATAGCAATACTATAAGACGATATCAACACTATTTATAAGTCTGTATTTCTCCATGAATTTTGAAAAACATAGCAGTAATTATTTAAACTAATGTTATACTTATTATGTTATTAATTTTTGATTAATATTATGATGATCACAGGCGGAATTTTAATTCTTTTGGTTGTTTATTTGGTTGCTCAATATAACGGTTTTGTAATGTTAAAAACCCGAATTCAGGAAGCACTATCTGGTATTGATGTCCAGCTTAAAAGACGAGCTGATTTGATCCCAAATGTCGTTGAAACTGTAAAAGGTTATGCCAAACATGAAAAGGGAGTTTTTACGGAAGTTACCAAAGCTCGAACCGCTTTAATGGGAGCAAAATCTCCCGGCGAAAAAGCTGAGGCTAATAATATGCTAAGCGATGCATTGAAGTCTTTATTTGCAGTTGCTGAGGCTTATCCAGACTTAAAAGCTAATACGAATTTTCAGGATTTGCAAAGACAACTTGAGGATACTGAAGATAAAGTTGCCTATTCCCGACAGTTTTACAATTCAAATGTTCTTGACTTTAATACTAAAGTACAAATGTTTCCATCGAATTTGATCGCAAATATCTTTGCTTTCAAAGCCTTTGAATTTTTTGAAGCTGAAGAAGAAGCGAAGAAAAGCATTAAAGTCAAGTTTGACTAAATCACTAATTACTAATTTCTAATTGATCTAAGGAAATACCAATGACTAATTGGTTAGTTTGGAATTTATTTAGAAATTAGGTTAATTAGATCAATTAGGTCAATTTTAAAGATGACCGTTTACAATCAAATTTCAGAAAATAGAAACAAAACTTTTTTGATAATGTTTTTGTTTGTAATTATATTTTCCACTTTTTTCTTTTTGCTTGGAAAATATTTTGATTCACCCTGGGGATATTTTTTTGCTGGAATTTTTATTTCTTCAGTATCTTCAATCGGGAGCTATTTTTACGGAGACAAGATCGTTCTTTTGACGACAGGGGCAATACCAGCAAATAAAAAAACCTATTTTAATTTTTACACTGTTGCAGAAAATCTAAGTATCGCCTCAGGACTTCCTATGCCTAAATTATATGTGATTAATGATTCGTCGCCTAATGCTTTTGCAACAGGTCGCAATCCAAACCATGCTGTTGTTTGTGCTACCAGTGGCTTACTTGAAATCATGGATCGAACTGAGCTTGAAGGCGTTATTGCTCATGAGCTTTCTCATGTAAAGAACTATGACATACTCTTGGCTTCGATTGTAGCTGTTCTTGTGGGAACTCTTTCTCTTATTTCCGACTGGGTTATGCGAAGTATGTGGTGGGGTGGGCATGATGACGATCGAGAAAATCGAAATCCAATTTTTTTTGTATTACTGATAATTTCCATGATTTTGACTCCAATTATTGCCACGATTATTCAACTGGCAATTTCAAGACGTCGAGAATATCTGGCTGATGCCTCAGCCGTTCTTTTAACCCGTTATCCCGAGGGTTTAGCCCGTGCACTTGAAAAATTACAAAACAACCCAAGACCAATGGCAAGAGCTGCCTCTTCAACCGCTCATCTTTTTATCAGTAGTCCTTTTGGCAAAAAAAGATTATCTTGGCTCACAGGATTATTTTCCACCCACCCACCACTTGAGGAACGCATCAAAATTTTAAAGAGTATGTAAAATATAATTATGAAAAAAGAAATTGTATATGCTTTTATTGATAGTCAAAATCTTAATCTTTCTGTATTAAATGAAATAAAAAATATAAAAACAGAAAAAACAATTTATCAAGGTTGGAAACTTGATTTTAAAAGATTTTTTATTTACCTAAAGCAAAAATATAATGTAGATAAAGCTTTTTTATTTATTGGGCGTAAACCTGAATATGAATCGTTATATAAATCGCTAAAAAACTGGGGATTTCATATAATTTTTAAACCTACTTTAGATCACGCTGGTAAAACAAAAGGGAATGTTGATGCAGAGTTGGTCTTACATTCAATGATAGAGTTCGAGAATTATAATAAAGCAATTATTATTTCTGGAGACGGTGATTTTCATTGTCTAATTGAATACTTAGAAAAAGAAAATAAATTATTTAGAATTTTAGTTCCAAATGAGTTTAGTTATTCTTCATTACTTAGAAAATTCAATAGAAAAATTGCGTTTGTCAGTAGATTAAAAAGTAAGTTAGAATTTACAAAAAAATAGACAGGCATTTGCGCGGTATTAAACCTTTGCAGGAGCCTGTCATCGTGATTACCTCTATTATAGCAAAAACCGATTAATAATTGTCAAGAGGTTTTTTATTTATAAATAATGAATACGATCTTAATATTACTCGGAAAAATAATTATCAAAATAAGCCAACTCCTTAACCTTGGTTCTGGTTCTACTTGGCCAGGACACGTTGCCTTACTACTTAATAGTAAATTTATTGAGCAAATAATTGATAAAAATAAAAAAATGAAAATAATTGTTATTGCAGGCACCAATGGAAAAACAACTTCAACTGCACTACTCAAATTCTTACTTGAAAAATCCGGGCATAAAGTTTTAACAAATAACGAAGGGGCAAATTTATTAAATGGTGTAGCGTCAACTATCATTCGAAACTGTGATGAATTTTCAAAATTAAATTATGACTATGCAATTTTTGAAAGTGATGAACTTAACCTACCCTTGCTTTTAAATAAAATAGTACCTGATAAAATATTGATTCTTAATTTATTTCGAGATCAACTCGATCGTTATGGAGAAGTAAATACGATTGCCACAAAATGGCTTTCTGCTTTAAAAAAACTTGACGAAAAAACTGAAATATTTATTAATGGAGATGATCCACAACTTTATTATATCGGTACTAAATTATCACAAAAAGTTCAATATTTTGGAATTGATAAAAAATTAATGAAATTAAAAGATGTTCCAAACGATGTTGATTCTATTTATTGTCCTGTTTGCTTATCAATGTTGAAATACCACGAGCTTTCTTACGCCCACCTTGGAAATTTTTATTGTTCAAAATGTAATTTTAAGAGAAGAGATGTTTTTGATTTTTCAAAAGTAAAAATTAATTATCCAATGAAAGGACTATATAATGTATATAATACAAATGCGGTCTTGCTGCTACTGGGAATCCAAAACAACAAATGGCTTGGGCAGTTTACCCCTGCCTTTGGTCGTCAAGAGGAAATTGTTTATAAAAACAGAAAAATATTCTTATTACTCTCAAAAAACCCCGCAGGATTTAATCAGTCTATTCAAACTGTAAGCAGCATGGTAAAAAGCAAGGCAAACTTTCTTATTATTCTAAATAATAGAGTTCCCGATGGGCTAGACGTCTCTTGGATCTGGGACGTTGATTTTAAACCAATCCTTGAAGTTGCCAATAATATTATTGTTTCTGGAGATCGTTTATATGATCTTAATTTAAGATTAAAATATGAAAATACAAAAAATAAAATTGAAGCCTTCGAAGATTTATCCAAAGCAATTGAAACAATCGTTAACAAAACAAAGGTTGGAGAACGGCTCTATATTTTGCCAACTTATTCGGCAATGTTGGAGGTAAGAAAAATATTATTAGGACGTAAACTATTATGAAAATAAATATCGGCTGGCTCTATCCCGATCTTATGAACACCTACGGCGATCGTGGGAACATTATTACCCTGAATTATCGTGCAAAGATGATGGGACTGGATCCTATTGTCAACAAAATTTCTATCAACGAGCCTGAAGACTCAATTTCCAAAATGGACTTAATCTTTATGGGCGGAGCACAAGACACACAACAAGAAATAGTTAATGAAGATCTAAAAATTAAAGGATCGTTTTTGAAAAAAGCAATTAATGATGGAGTGCCGGGGCTTTATGTTTGTGGTGCCTATCAATTTTTAGGAAAATATTATAGAGAAGCCAACGGTAAAATAATTGATGGAATTGGAGCATTTGATCTCTATACTGAAAGTTCAAAATTTGGCGACCCACGATGTATTGGAAATATCGTGATTGAGTCAAAATTATTTCCCAAAATTAAATTAGTAGGTTTTGAAAATCATGGTGGAAGAACTTATCTCGCCGATAAAAATTGTGCCTTTGCTCACGTAATTAAAGGTTATGGAAATAATGGTGAAGATAGGACGGAGGGAATTTTTTACAAAAATAGTTTTGGTACATATTTACACGGACCCATCCTCCCAAAAAATCCAGAGTTGGCTGATTATTTAATAAAAAAAGCAGTTGAACGAAAGTTAGTCCAGAATGTAGGGGTTAAGTGCGATCGACCTTTTAAATTGAAAAATATTGATAATAAGTTGGAAAATAAAGCAAGAGAATTTGTTATAGATAAATTATAATATTTTATGTCATTTGTCCACCTACACGTCCATACTGGTTACTCGCTCCTTGATGGTATGTGCCGAATTGATGATCTATTGGATAAAGCGGTTGCGGACAAAATGCCGGCAGTTGCAATCACTGATCATGGTGCACTTTATGGTGCTTTTAAATTTTTTGTCAAAGCTCAGGAAAAAGGGATTAAACCAATTATTGGAGTGGAAACTTACAAGGCTAAAGGCTCGCGATTTGATAAAGAAAGTAGTGACCGCGAACGTTATCATTTAGTTTTACTTGCTAAAAATTTAACAGGATATCAGAATTTATTAAAATTAGTTTCGGAGGCTTTTCTTGACGGATTTTATTACAAACCAAGGGTAGATTTTGAAATTCTCGAAAAATATCACGAAGGAATAATCGCACTATCTGCCTGTATGGGCGGTGAAATTCCATCTTTAATTTTGGAAAATCAAAATAAACAAGCAGAAATTATTTTACAAAAATATTTAGATATTTTTAAAGACGATTTTTATCTTGAAATTCAAAGACATCCCGGAATTCCCGATCTTGAGAGATTAAATACTGAACTAATTAGATTATCAAGAAAATTTGGTGTCCCGCTGGTTGCCACCAACGATGTTCATTATCTGGAAAAGGACGACGCCTATGCTCAAGAAGTTCTTCTTTGCATCCAAACCCAACACACGATGATTGAAAAAAATCGCCCGATGTCGATGATCGACGTTCCTGATTATTACTTTAAATCAACCGCGGAAATGAAAGGAAGTTTTATAGATCTGCCGGAGGCAATTGAAAACACTGTAAAAATTGCGGAAATTTGCAATGTTGAGATACCAAACGGTAAATGGATTCTTCCAAAATTTGATACTCCAAATAATATGCCCGTTGCCGATTATTTAAATCAACTCGTTGAAGAACGAAAGAAGCGGGTTTCAACTTATGAACAAACCATGATAAACACACGAATAAAATATGAACTAAATATTATCAACACCAAAGGCTACTCAACTTATTTTTTGATCGTTCAGGATTTTGTTAACTGGGCAAAAAATCAAGGAATAGCGGTTGGTCCCGGAAGAGGGTCGGTAGCAGGGTCCTTGGTCGCCTATATTTTGGGAATCACAGATATTAATCCTATCGACCAAAATCTTCCGTTTGAAAGATTCTTAAACCCAGATCGTCCAACTCCGCCAGATATCGATATCGATTTTGCCGATACCCGACGGGACGAGGTTTTGAAATATGTGACAAATAAATACGGCGAAGATAAAGTCGGACAGATTATTACTTTTGGAAAAATGGAGGCACGACTTTCGGTACGCGACGTAACTCGGGCACTTGGACTTTCTTATTCAACCGGTGACAGGTTGGCTAAGATGATTCCTTTTGGAAAACAAGGATTTAACATGACAATTTCTCAAGCTCTTGAAGAGTCGGCTCAATTGAAGTTTGCATATAAAACAGAGTCAGATACAAAAAAAGTTCTTGATGTTGCCCGCCGTATCGAAGGGTTGCCACGTCATTCTTCGGTTCACGCTGCAGGCGTTGTCATTTCCGCCAAAAGTTTAGTTGAATATGTTCCAATTCAAAGGGATAACAAAGAAGGAAAAATAATTACCCAGTACGATATGTACTGTATCGATCTTAACGCCGTCTCAAACCAGAAAGCCGTCGGACTACTTAAAGTCGACTTTTTAGGTCTTAGAAATTTAACAATTATTGAGGAGGCTTTAAAATATGTTGAAATTAATTCCGGAGTCAAAATAGATATTCACCATGTCCCAACCGATGATAAAAAAACGTACGACTTAATTTCAAGAGGGGAAACAATTGGTGTCTTTCAACTTGAATCAGGTGGAATGAAGCACTTAGCTAAGGAATTAAAGCCAAATAAATTATCTGATATTTCAGCGATGGTCGCACTATACAGGCCAGGTCCAATGGATCTGATTCCAGCATTTTTGGAGGGAAAAGCCAATGCTAAAAAAATCAAATATCCTCATCCTGATTTAAAATCGGTGCTTGAGGAAACTTACGGCGTACTGGTTTATCAAGAGCAGGTGATGGAGATCGCCCACAAACTTGCAGGTTTTTCGATGAGCGAAGCAGACAATCTACGAATGGCGATGGGTAAAAAGAAAAAAGCCTTAATGGAAAAAGACAAAATTAAATTTTTTAAGGGTTGCGAGGCAAAAGGTTACAAAACTTCCATGATTGAGAAAGTCTGGAACTTTATGGAAAAGTTTGCCGCCTACGGATTTAATAAACCTCACTCTGCATCATACGGCTTGATCGCCTATTGGACCGCCTACATCAAAGCCAATTATCCAGTCGAGTATATGACAGCGCTTCTTACAGCCGAACTTCACGGAGTTGCAGGTCCTGCCCGAGAAATAAAAATGTCTCAGGCAATTGAAGAGTGTCGAAGAATGGAAATTGAAGTTTTGCTTCCTGATATCAATAAATCAATTTACAGTTTTTCGATTGAGGGATCAAAAATTCGCTTTGGACTCTCGGCTTTAAAAAATGTTGGCACAGCGGCAATTGACTCGATCATTGAGGAAAGAGCTAAGAAAAAATTTAACGGATTAAAAGATTTTTTGTCTAGAGTTGACCTGCGTCGAGTAAATAAAAGAACTTTGGAAAGTTTGATTAAAGCAGGAGCATTTTCAAATTTTGGAAATAAAGCAACAATGATGTTTAATTTTCCGCTGATAGTTGCCGATATTCAAAGAACAAAAGTAAAATCTGAAAAAGGGCAATATGATCTCTTTGCAACTACCGCCGAAGAAAAAATTACGGATAATTTTAAAGAATTACCAGAGTATGAAGAGGATATTTTATTTACGATGGAAAGGGAAGTGATCGGGTTTTTGATAGGTAAAAATCCTTTGGCAAAATATCAAGCGATTATTGATAAAAAAACTACCAAAAAAATTGGAGAAGTGACCATTGAAGACGCAAATAAGCCGGTGATACTTGCAGGACTTATCAGCGGTAAAAAAATTGTTAAGACCAAAAAAAATAATGAAGAGATGGCGATCATTCAGATCTTTGATGAAAGCGGCACTATCGAAGTTGTCGTTTTTCCAAAAAGTTATAAAACTTTAAAAACATTTTTAAACATCAATAAAATAATAATGCTAAAAGGAAAAGTCAACGATCGAGAGGGGAGGATTGGAATAATCCTCGAAAACGCAGTGGATTTGGAGAAAGTGAATCAAGATTAAGTCTTCATGATATAATTTTGAAATGTCAGAGCAGTTTAAAATAAAAAACGTCAGTAAAAATTTTGGAAGAATTCATTTAGTAGCTTTCTCTCTTTTAAATAATCAACCTGTTGGGGAAGCAGTCGCTATAAGCGTAGGAAAAACTGCAAATATTTTCACTTTTTATATTAACCGTGATAAAAGAAATCAAGGTGCGGGTTCGTTACTTCTATCTGAATTAGAACAGGTAACTTTACAAGAAGGAAATACGTCAATAAAGCGAATAGGATGGTTTTGTGACGAAGAATCAATTCAAGGATTTTTTAGAGCACGAAAATTTTTCAAGAAACACGGATATTCTGACAAAATATTATATCTTTCAAAAAAATTAGCTAAATAATCTAATCTCCGCATTTTGCAGGTTATTCTTCGATAAACTTAGGACAGGTAAACGATTGACAAGGAAAATGTTTTGATGAATTTATTATCACCGTTCGTAGGGAACGACCACCGTGTCGTTCCATTCAATAATCAGGTCGGACACGATGGTCCGACCCTACGACAAAATGTTTGTTAAAATTGTATTTATATATGACTAACAACTATTTTGAAATTGACAAAAATGGAAATTTAAAAAAGGGAATTCCTCATTTATTAAAAAAAAACAAACCCAATAAAGATTTTGGTATTGCAAAATATATGAACATGGGTTATTATTTAATTATTCCGATTGTGTTTGGGATTTTTTTTGGGTTATTTTTAGATAAAAAATTTCAAACTAATAAAATATTTTTTTCAATATTTTTTCCTCTCGGAGTTTTCGCTAGTTTTTATAATTTATACAAAATTTACATAGATGAGCGAAGTAAAAGCAATTGAAGAAACTGCAAAATCAGGCATTCAACTTCTTACCGAGATGCCCGCCATTAGTATTAAAGCCGAACCAATCTTTCATATATTAAATTTTAAAGTTAACAACTCGCTGATACTAAGCACGTTGGTCTTGATATTTTTTACACTCGTCGCTTTGTTTTATAATAAACAATCAAAAGAGAAGAAGAAAAATAAATTTTATTATTTGATAAATTTTATTTTAAAGTCTGTTTACGGAATTTTTGAATCGGTATTAAAAGAAAAGACAACTTTGTTTTTTCCATTATTTGGAACTTTTTTTATTTTTATACTTCTTCAAAACTGGTTTGGACTACTCCCTGGAGTAGGAAGTGTCGTTCTTAAAGTAGCCGAAGAGGGTAAGATTCATTTTTTTCCGCTATTGAGGGGAAATAATGCCGACTTAAATACAACTCTTGCCTTGGCACTTATTTCGGTTTTTTTAATTCAGTTTTATGGAATCAAATATTTGGGATTTAAGGTCTATATAAAAAAGTTTATTAATTTTTCCAATCCTGTCAATTTTTTTGTTGGTTTTTTGGAATTAATTTCTGAAGTGTCAAAAATTATTTCCTTCTCATTTCGTTTATTTGGAAATGTTTTTGCCGGAGAGGTATTACTTACTATTATGGCTTTTTTGATTCCTGTTGCCATTTCTTTTCCATTTGTAATACTTGAAATCTTTGTAGGCTTAGTTCAGGCCTTGGTATTCTCATTATTATCGGCAGTCTTTTTAAATTTGGCTATTTCCAGCCATCATTAAAAATTATTATAAATTTTTTATATAAATAAAATATGGACGCAAACGCCGCAAAATTGATTGGTACAGCACTGGCAATGGGACTTGGAGCCATTGGACCTGGTATTGGAATTGGTATGATTGGAAGTAAAGCCGCCGAGGCAATTGGTCGAAATCCAGAAGCTCAAGGACCAATTCAGACAAATATGATTTTGGCAATCGCCTTTGCAGAAGCCGTCGCTATTTACGCATTAGTCGTCGCTCTTATTATTAAATTTGTCTAAAAATATATGGAAAGCTTAGGCATTGAAGTAAAATTATTAGTTGCGCAAATAATAAATTTTGGACTTTTCTTTTTTATATTTAAAAAATTTATTGCTAAACCTTTTGCAAATTTCATGTCCGAAGAAGCAAAGAAAGAGCAACTAAAAGAAAAGATGTTGAGTGATCTCAAGAAAAAAGATGAAGAAATGATCGCTTCGCAAAATAAGTTAAAAGCATCTCTAAAAAAAGAGCTTGATATGGCAATAAAAAAATCTAAAGAAGATGCATCTGTTTACAAAACAACTCTTGTTGCGGAAGCTAAGAAAGAGGCAGAAGAAATTATTTCAAAAGGTAAAAAACAAATTGAAATTGAGAAAAAAACCTCAGAAAAAGAGTTTAAAAACAGAGTAATTGAACTTTCTACAGTTATGGTTGAAAAAGCTTTTAGTAAATTTTTATCAAAAGATACTCAAAAGGATATTAACAAAAATATTCTTAAAAACTTTGAGTCAAATTTAAATTGATTATATGAAAGCTGAAATTATTTCAAATTATAAACTTAGTGAATCAGAAATTCAAGAAATAACAAAGAAATTTAAGTTTCTTAAAGATTATGACGTGATAAATACAATAGACACTGCTATTTATGGCGGAATGATAATTAAATATCAAGGTAAGGTGATTGACCTAAGTTTGTCTTCAAGATTAAAAAATTTTAAAAAAACACTGTATGAAATCGCTTGATCAATTCATAAAAACAGCCGGAGAACGAGCAGAGAAAGATAAAGTTTATTTAAGACCTCAAGAGTTTGGAGAGATTCAAGAAATCAAAGATGGAGTGACGATTTTAACCGGTTTGAAAAATGTTTCATTTGGTGAAATTGTCCAATTTGAAAATGGGGTTAAGGGTTATACAGTCGATCTAACCGATGACAAAGTCGGAGTGATTGTCCTTGGAGATTATCTTTCGCTTAAAGCAGGTGATCGAGTCGTTTCTTTAAATTACACACTTTCAATTCCGGTTTCAGACAAAATCATAGGAAGAGTTGTTGATCCGCTAGGCAATCCACTTGATGAGCTACCACCTCTGACCAATGCTAAAAACTATCCAGTAGAAAAAATTGCTCCAGGCGTAGTTAAACGTCAACCGGTAAATAAAGCTTTGCAAACCGGAATAAAATCAATTGACGCTTTAATTCCTGTCGGTCGAGGTCAACGAGAATTAATTATTGGAGATCGCGGAACCGGCAAAACAACCGTTGCAATTGACGCTATCTTAAATCAAAAGGGTGAAGATGTTATTTGTATTTATTGTGGAATCGGCCAAAAAAATTCTAAAATTGCCGGAGTTGTTGAACTGTTTCGCAAACATAAAGCACTAGACTATACAGTTGTTTTGTCTGCCTCAGCCTCAGATCCAGCCGCTTCTCAATATTTGGCTCCATATTCAGCAACAGCAATCGCCGAATATTTCATGGATAAAGGAAAAGACGTTTTAGTTGTCTATGATGATTTAACTAAACATGCTTGGTCCTATCGACAGATTTCTTTGATTTTAAGAAGACCTGCAGGACGTGAAGCTTATCCAGGAGATATTTTTTATCTACATTCAAGACTTCTTGAAAGGTCTTGTAGATTAAGTGATAAATATGGAGGGGGATCAATTACAGCTCTTCCGATTATTGAAACTTTGGAAGGTGATTTGTCATCATATATTCCAACTAATGTTATCTCAATTACCGATGGACAGATATTTTTGGAAACTGATTTATTTAATTCAGGAATTAGACCAGCTATCAATGTTGGATCGTCAGTTTCCCGAGTCGGAGGAACAGCACAAACAAAAGCAATGAAGAAAGTCGCAGGAAAACTAAAACTAAATCTTGCTCAATACCGAGAAATGGCGGCATTCTCCCAATTTGAAGGAGAACTTGACGAGGAAACAAAGAAATTTTTAAGTCGAGGTGCCAGACTTACTCAAATTTTAATTCAAAAGAAAAACAAACCATATTCGTTGGCTTTACAGATTGCCCTAATTTATTCTGCCAACACCGGTTTATTGGACAATGTTGAAATATCCGATATTGCTGAGTTTGAAAATAAATTAGTCAACCATATGGAAGTCAACGGAAAGGCGTGGTTGAAAAAAATCAATAAAAATAAATCTCTAGAGGAAGCTGATGAAAAAGAATTGGAAAAAATTGTTAGAGAAATATTATGAACATAAGAATTGTCAGAAAAAAAATTAAATCAGTCAGTAACGTAAAAAAAATAACCAAAGCCATGCAATTGGTATCGGCAATTAAAATGAAAAAGGCACAGGCAACAGCTATCGAGTCTGCTCCTTACCGAAAACATTTGGAGAATATTATATATAAAGCTGTTTCAACCTTAGACACAAGTTTTTCACCTCTTATTGAAAACAAAACTGAATCTAAAAAAAATCTTTATATTGTCATTACTTCAAACAAAGGCTTATGTGGATCATTTAATTTTAATCTTTTTAGATTCTTGAATAATGGAGTTGATTTTAAAAATAATGATTTTATAACTGTTGGAAAAAAAGGAGCAAGTTTTGTCAGTAAAATGGGAGGGAATATTGTTTCCGATTTTTCAACCAATGTGATTTCAAACGTTGTCTCTCCGGTCTTTACCGAAGCCTTACTTGGTTTTACTAGTGGAAAATACGCAAAAGTAATTTTAGTTTATAATCGCTTTATAAATATTTTAAAATTTGAAACAATCTCGACGGTACTATTACCTTCCAAGATAGAATTACCTGATAAACCGACAACAAAAGTTAAAGATGAATATTTAATTGAGCCGAGCGCAAATAAGATAGTTGATTCGGTACTTAGAAGTTTAGTTGAGGAAAAAATTAGAGGTGCTGTGATTGATTCTGAAGCTTCAGAACATTCATCTCGGATGATTGCCATGAAAAATGCAACCGAAAATGCAACCGACGTTATCTACAATCTAACAATGCTTAGAAACAAAATTAGACAAGAAAAAATAACGTATGAATTATTGGATATGATTACTGCAAAAGAATCAGTCGAACAAAATTAGTTATAATATTTATAATTTTTTTAAAATCTATATGAATTTAGGAAAAATAATTTCAATTAGAGGTGTTATTGTTGATTGTGAATTTGATAAAAATCAAACACCAAAAATTTATGACGCGTTGGTTGTTGATGACCGCGAATTTGGGAAATTAATTTTGGAAGTTGGAATTATTTTAGCACCTGGAAAGGTACGTGCCCTTGCCATGGGAAATGTCTACGGTCTTAAAAGAGGAACCGCTGTGAAAAATACTGGAAAGTCGATTGAAGTCCCTGTTGGAGATCAAACATTGGGAAGAATTTTTAACGTGTTGGGAGAACCGGTCGACGAAGGAGCAGAGCTCAAAAATCCTGAAAAAAATTCTATTCATAAAGAATCACCAACTCTTGCTTCACAAGCGGTTGAGCAAAAAATTTTTGAGACAGGAATTAAAGTTATAGATTTGATCGCTCCATTTATTAAAGGAGGAAAAGTTGCCGTATTTGGAGGAGCAGGAACTGGTAAAACAGTGTTAATTCAAGAGATGATTCACAACGTCGCCAAAGAACACTCGGGTGTCTCAGTATTTACGGGTGTGGGGGAGAGATCTCGAGAAGGTAATGATCTTTGG
Source organism: bacterium (assembly GCA_021825445.1). Taxonomy (GTDB): domain Bacteria; phylum Patescibacteriota; class Microgenomatia; order UBA1406; family GWC2-37-13; genus GWC2-37-13. The sequence goes on from JAKAHA010000007.1 coordinate 45,304, forward strand.
ATTGAAATGAAAGCTACAAAAGTTATTGATAAAACAGCTCTCGTATTTGGTCAGATGAACGAACCCCCTGGGTGTCGTTTGAGAGTTGCCTTAACTGGAATTACGATGGCGGAACATTTTAGAGATAAAAGAGGAATGGATGTGTTACTTTTTATTGATAATATTTTCCGATTTGCCCAAGCAGGATCTGAGGTCTCAGCTTTACTTGGTCGAATTCCATCAGCGGTCGGTTATCAGCCAACACTTGCCTCCGAATTTGCCGCACTTGAGGAACGAATCACTTCCACTAACCAAGGTTCAATCACATCAATTCAAGCAGTTTATGTCCCGGCTGATGATTATACCGATCCAGCTCCAGTCACAACATTTGCCCATCTTGATGCATCATTATCACTTGAACGAGCACTTGCTGAACAAGCTCTTTACCCAGCGATTGACCCGCTTGCCTCAACTTCAAGGTCACTGGATCCTGAGATTGTAGGGGAGGAGCATTATAATGTCACTCGCCAAGTACTTAAAACCTTGCAAAGATATAAGGATCTGCAAGATATTATTGCCATCCTTGGAATGGAAGAACTGTCTGATGCTGATAAACTTGCGGTCAATAGAGCTCGAAAAATTCAAAGATTTTTGACTCAACCAATGTCAGTCGCCGAGCCATTCACAGGACGCACTGGTAAATATGTCCCAATTGCCGAAACCGTACGAGGATTTAAAGAAATTCTTGAGGGTAAACATGACGATAAATCCGAAATGGCTTTTTACATGGTCGGGGGAATAGAGGAAGTTAAGTAAATTGACCTAATTAATCTAATTTCTAAAAAATAACCAATAACCAAATAACAAGAAACAAACAAATATCAACGTTCAATT